>CAMYAE010000002.1 GCA_947253655.1 uncultured Bacteroidales bacterium | reverse complement strand
CGGAGGGGCTTCCTCAAAAGGCGGTCTCCCCAAGCATCCCCTCATCCACATCAAGGCAAATATAGGCATAAATCCTCCAACCGGCTCATAGTACCATGTTTTAATAATAATCTTTGCAGAAAAGACCATTATGGTTGTTCTCTGCAAAGATAAAATTTATTTTCAGTTTCTCACCTAATTATTTATAGTGATTTTATATCACAATTTATACTTAGATGAGAGGCTGTGCCGTCATCGCCTCAGGTTGAGGAATTCCCATAAGTTTGAGAATGGTAGGAGCTACATTGCACAAAGCCCCGTCCT
Source organism: uncultured Bacteroidales bacterium (assembly GCA_947253655.1). Classification (GTDB taxonomy): domain Bacteria; phylum Bacteroidota; class Bacteroidia; order Bacteroidales; family UBA932; genus Cryptobacteroides. The sequence goes on along the minus strand of CAMYAE010000002.1, from coordinate 216,355 downwards.
TGACGGTCTTAACGGCATCTCCGGCATTTATCACAACGAACTGTACTGTGTTAAGGGAATGTGCCGTGTTAGGGGTGCCGTCGGCATTTACAGCAAAATCGGCATTCCCGTGGTCTGCAGTCAGCAGTACTACATAATCATTGGCTATTGCCGCATCGACAACATTCTTAACAAGTTTGTCTATGCACTCTACCGTCTTGGTGATTGATGTATATACCCCGGTATGACCGACCATATCCCCGTTGGCAAAATTAAGGATAATCATATCTTCCTTGCCGGTGTTAATGGCGGCTATCAGCTTTTCAGCCACCTCAGGGGCGCTCATCTGCGGCAGGAGGTCATAGGTAGGCACTTTCGGAGAATTTACGAGAATTCTGTCTTCGTTTTCAAATCGGGTCTCGCGACCGCCGTTAAAGAAGAAAGTCACATGGGCATATTTCTCGGTCTCGGCAATGCGGAGCTGCCTTTTTCCAGCCTTTGCCACCGTCTCGCCAAGAGTGTCTTTCACGATTTCCTTGTCGAAAAGGATATGGACTCCGGTGAATGAGGCGTCGTATGGGGTCAGGCAGCAATAATAAAGAGGAATTGTCTTCATGCCCTCTTCCGGCATATCTTTCTGCGTCAGCACGGTCGTCAGCTCGCGAGCACGGTCATTTCTGAAGTTATAGAAGATAACCGCATCGCCCTCCTCTATCTTCGCCAAAGGCTCGCCGGCTGCATCTGTAATGACAATCGGTTTGATGAATTCGTCAGTGACACCGGCATCATAAGAAGCCCGGATGCCTTCTGAGGCCGATGCGAATTTCGCACCTTTTCCCTCTACGAGTAGATCGTATGCCTCTTTCACCCTATTCCACCTCTTGTCCCTGTCCATTGCATAGAAACGACCGCAGACAGAGGCAATCTTGCCGGTAGTCTCGGCCATCTTCGCCTCCAATTCTTCAAGGAAGCCTTCTCCGCTATGAGGGTCGGTGTCACGTCCGTCCATGAAAGCATGGACAAAGACATTCTCCACTCCCTGCTCTTTTGCCACCCTCAAAAATTCGTACACATGCTCCAAAGAACTGTGGACCCCTCCATGGGAGGTCAGCCCCATAAGATGCAGCTTTTTGCCGCTTTTCTTAACATAATCATAGACAGCCTTGATTTCCTGATTTTCAAGGAACTTGTGGTCATGGCAAGCCATATTTATTTTTACAAGATCCTGATAGACAACCCTCCCGGCTCCAAGATTCATGTGGCCGACTTCCGAATTGCCCATTTGGCCGTCCGGCAGGCCGACATACTCCCCGCAGGCTTGAAGATGACTGTGCGGATATTTTTCCCTAAGAGCATCTATATTAGGAGACCCCTGGGTCCATATTGCATTTGAATAATCGTGACGGCCTTCTCCCCAACCGTCTAAAATCATCAGAAGAACTTTCCTGTTCATATCAATAACTATTTTATAATTTCGTACATTTGTAATTGCAAAGATAATAAATTAGAAGTATTTTTCGACTAACAATTATATCATATACTATGTACGACAGAAACAGAAAAAAAAGAAACAAGAAGAAAATAGAGGAATTCCGCAAAGGAGACCGTACCCGTAAGCCGGGTCGTCGCCAGGATAAAAGAGAATATCCCGAATATACAGGTGTCGTACGAATGACACGCGAAGGCTATGCTTTCATTACGGTAGAAGGTCTGGAAGAAGATATATTTGTGGGGGCAGGCAAGATGAAAGGTGCCCTTAACGGGGACATCGTGAAAGTCGCCGTAATAAGACAGAGAAGCGACGGAAAGAGAATGGAGGGGAATGTGCGTGAAATTGTCGAGCGTTCGACAAAGCCTTTTGTAGGAGTTCTGCATATAGTCGGGGCACAGGCTTGGGTGCTTATGCAGAGCAAGGTAATGCCATACGACATTTCTATAGACATAATTGATGAAAACGGACGGCCTAAGATAAAGAAAAAGGCCTCCAAGACCTCTGAAAGAGCTAAAGACAATACCGGCTCATTGAAATTGACGGGGAACGGGGAATATTCCGTAACAGGCATATATGAAACTGTGGACGGAGAGAGAAAAGAGCTTCAGACGCATATTGGGATGAAAGTGGCCGCAGTTGTGGATTCTTGGGCAAAGGGAGAGCCTAATCCGTCCGGTCATATTGTGGATGTGCTTGGAGAACTTGGGGAGAATGACACCGAAATGCATGCCATTCTTGCCGAATACGGGCTTCCATACAGGTTTGAGCCGGAAGTGGAGAATGCCGCAGACGACATATCGGAGAAAATCACAGCAAAGGATATAAGGGAAAGACGGGATTTCAGGGATACTCTCACTTTCACCATAGACCCTGCCGATGCGAAAGATTTTGACGATGCCTTGTCCTACAAAAAATTGGATAACGGCAACTTCGAGATAGGAGTTCATATCGCCGATGTATCATATTATGTCACTCCAGGCTCAGTTGTGGACAAGGAGGCTCAGGCCAGAGGCACTTCCGTCTATCTCGTGGATCGTACCGTGCCTATGCTGCCGGAGAAACTTTCCAATAAGTTGTGCTCATTGAGGCCGAATGAGGAGAAGCTGACTTTTTCGGCTGTTTTTGAAACCGATGCCGATGGCAAGGTGCTCAATCATTGGTTTGGCAGGACAATAATCAAATCGGACTACCGCTTCGCATACGAGACGGCACAGCAGATTATAGACAACGGAGAGGAGTCCTACAATATGGAACTTCGCGGAGGTACGGACGGCATACATTCCGCCGTGGCTGACCCCGTTTTGGTCTCTGACGGTACGGAAGATGTCAAAAAAAGTGATGAGGCGGCCATGGGTGCAGGGGTCTCCGACGGGTGTCTGATACCGCAAGAACTGAAAGAGGCGGTGCTAAATCTTTGGGCTGTAGCCAAATCATTGAGGAAGAAGAGATTCGCCGCCGGTGCAATCAGCTTTGAGCGGCCGGAGATGAAGGTCGAGGTTGACGAGAAAGGCCGTCCTATAAATATTTATCAGAAAATTTCAAAGGAGGCTAACTGGCTTATAGAGGAGTTTATGCTTCTGGCCAACAGGTCGGTAGCGGAATTCATAGCCACAGCCGGCAAAATGAACGGACGGGCAGTTAAAAACGCAAAGACTTTCGTATATCGTATTCACGATGAGCCGAATATGGAAAAAATTTCCGGACTGCGGGAATTTGCAGGCAATTTTGGCTATCGCACCGAATTGGGAGAAGGGGATGGCCGCAGCACGGCAAAAGAGCTGAACAGACTGCTCGATTCGGCAAAGGACAAGCCGGAATTTATGGCTATAGAGATGCTTGCCTTACGGTCTATGGCTAAGGCCTGCTACAGCACCGACAATATAGGCCACTATGGGCTCGCTTTCAAGTATTATACTCATTTCACATCTCCGATCAGACGCTATCCGGATACAATGGTGCACAGGCTTCTGTCCATGTATTTAGAAAATGCGGAATCCCAGAACAAGGAATACTATTCCGCGCAGTGCGCATACGCCTCCGAGAGGGAGGTCATAGCTGCAAATGCCGAAAGGGACAGCATTAAATACAAATTGGTGGAATTTATGCAGGACAAAATCGGCGGCGAGTACGAGGGACATATATCAGGTCTGACTGAATGGGGAATGTACGTGGAAATAGAGCCGACGAAGATTGAGGGCATGGTGGCTTTGAGGGATATAAAATCGGATTTCTTTGAATTTGATGAAAAGACATACAAGATTCAGGGAAAGCACACCGGAATAATATACCGTCTCGGCGATCCTGTGAAAATCAGGGTCAAGGCTACCAATCTTGAGCAGAGAATACTTGACTATGAACTCGTAGAGACCGGGCTTGAAGAGAGGTCTGCAAAGGCCGAAGTGGCCGGGGCTATAAAGGAAAGGAAAAAGGGCAAAAAGAAGAAATAATCATGAAAGATTTTAAGAAAGACAAGAGGATTGTACTGACTTTGGATGCAGGCGGTACCAATATGGTTTTCGCTGCAATGCGAGGAGGGGAATACATCAACGAGCCTATAATCTTGCCGTCCAATTCACAAGACCTGGACTTGTGTCTGAAAACCATAGTCACCGGTTTTGAAAAGGCTGTCGGGCAGGCCGGCAGCAGGCCGGCAGCTATTAGTTTTGCATTCCCAGGGCCTGCGGACTACCCGAATGGCATAATCGGAGGCTATCTCCCGAATTTCCCGTCTTTCAGGGACGGGGTGGCATTGGGACCTTTCCTTGAGGAGCATTTCGGGATTCCGGTGTTCATCAACAATGACGGTGACTTGTACGCATACGGAGAAGCCCTTGGAGGAGCGCTTCCGCAGGTGAATGCGAGATTGGAGGCGGCCGGCAGTGCAAAACGCTACCACAACCTTATCGGCTACACTTTCGGTACAGGCTTGGGGATAGGGACTGTCATTGACGGAAGGCTGAACAGAGGAGACAATTCATGCGTTGAGACTTTTTGTCTGAAACATCCCGATATGCCGGATATTATAATTGAAGACGGTGTGGCAATTCGTGCCGTCAAAAGGGTCTATGGAGAACTTTCAGGCAACCCTGAACACGGTCTGGAGCCAAAAGAGATAGCAGAGATTTGCAGCGGCAAGAGGCAGGGGGACAGAACAGCAGCCCTAAAGGCCTTTGACAAATTGGGCGAAGTCGCAGGAGATGCCATGGCTACGGCTGTGACCCTGTTTGACGGTCTTATTGTTATAGGCGGAGGCATTATGAACAGCCATGAATATATTATGCCCGGCATTCTCAGGACGATGAGGGGCAAGATGCACACTCTTTCTGGGGATGAATTGAACAGAGTGCAGATGAAGGTCTACAATCTCGACGATGCTAAAGATTTCGCAGATTTTGCAAAAGGAGAAGCGAGGGAACTTAAAGTCTATGGAAGCGAGCGCACTGTCACTTATGACCCACAGAAGAGGGTCGGGGTCATGAGGTCAGGCATTGGAGCCGCAAAGGCTATAGCCATAGGGGCATATACCTTTGCTTTGAGCCGCTTGGATAATGAATCTGAATAATAAATTTATATATGTATCCTATTAAATTCAAAGCTTTGTTAAAGACAATGGTGTGGGGCGGAGAGAAAATAGCTCCATACAAGGGCATAGCCGCAGATGAAAAGAATATCGGTGAAAGCTGGGAGATTTCCGGTGTTGAGGGTCACCTGTCGGTGGCAGAAAACGGGGATTTCGCAGGAAAGACAATCAAGGAGCTTATAAGGGAATATAAGGGCAAACTTGTCGGCAATAGGGTGTATGAGGAGTATGGGGACAAGTTTCCGCTGCTGATAAAGTTCATCGATGCCAGGAGCGATTTGTCTATACAGGTGCACCCGGACGATGCAATGGCCGAGAGGAAGTACGGAAAAGGAGCCAAGGGCAAGACTGAGATGTGGTATGTAATCGATGCCGAGCCGGGGGCTTTCCTTTTGTCCGGTCTGAAGAAAGAGATTTCACAAGAGGAATATGTCAGTCTTGTCGAGAAAAATGCCATTACGGATGTGCTCGCCAAACACGAAATACGGCCTGGAGACGTGTTCTTCCTGCCTGCCGGCAGAATTCATGCAATCGGTGCAGGGGCTTTCATCGCCGAAATTCAGCAGACTTCCGACATTACATATAGGATTTATGATTACGGGCGGTTGGGACTTGACGGGAAGCCTCGCGAGCTGCATACCGAATTGGCGAAAGAGGCGATTGACTATAGGGTTTATCCTGAGTATAAAACTGCTTATTCCGCGAAGAAGAACGAAGAAAATGAGGTGGTAAGTTGTCCGTTCTTTACGACGTCTGTATTGGACTTGGACAAGCCTTTCGAAAAGGATCTTTCAGATATGGATTCATTCCTTGTGGCGATATGCGTAGGAGGGAATGGTAAGATAGTAGATTGTGAGTCAAGTACTTGCGGATGTTCCGAGGAGAAAGTGGAGGTTTCTTTCAAACAGGGTGAGACTGTACTGATTCCGGCATCATCAAAAAGGGCCGTCTTTATTCCAGACAGCCCGATGAAAGTGATTATCAGTCATTTATAGAGACAACTTGCGAAGGAACGCCTTCACTGTCATCCCGAACGAAGTGAGGGATCTGTGCAAACGTATGCCACAGATTATTACGGGCTAAAGCCCTCATAATGACAACAAGGCTCCCGCAGGCTCCGGATGACAACAAGGCTCCCGCAGGTTCCGGATGACAACAAGGCTTCCGCAGGCTCCGGATGACAACAAGGCTTCCACAGGCTCCGGATGACAACAAGGCTTCCGCAGGCTCCGGATGACAACAAGGCTCCCGCAGGCTCCGGACGACAACAGGACGCCCATTCGCCGCGTCGGGGTAACAATGCAGTGCTTTAGAATAAGAACGCTACGCCGATATGAAACGAATTCCTACGCATCTTGAAATCCGAACTCTCTTTTGACACCTTGCTCATGCCCAAATCATACCCCAATGAAAGCCTAACCGCATCAGCATAAGTCCCGGACACGCCAAAGCCCCACTGAGCATCAAAAAGAGACAAGCCAAGCCCGCCTTTTTCAACTTTCTTGAAAGCATTGCCGCCTAAGCCGATATTGAAACGCGGTCCAGTATAACCGGTTACCTTGATGACAGGAGTAATCTCATAAGAATACTTTATATCAAGAGGAATGGATATATAGTTCGAACGATAAGACTTCTCGTCAATGACAAATCCGGCAATTGACGAACTGACTTTTTTGCCGAAGTGCATAAAATACGCTCCCGGCTCAAAAGTAAGCCCCTCAAGACTTGAAAAGGCTATGTCATAACCTACACCTACATAAAATCCCGGGAGGGATAAATCCAGATAATTGTCCTTACCGCTAAAAGTTGAATTTACAAATCCACCGCCTGCTACATACTGGGCGGAAGCATTGGTTGCACTTAACATCATGGCCGCAGCAACAACGGCAATAATAATTCTTTTCATATCTATAATTTTTAATAAAATATTTAAACTTCTCTAATTAAGCCCCCTCGCTCTGATAAGGGCTTCAGGATCCGGCTTGGCACCTCTGAACATTTCATAAAGGACCATCGGCTCTTCGCTGCCTCCTTTCTCAAGGAAAATAGTCTTGAAAGCCTTTGCGATTTCCGGATTGAAAACACCGTTTGCCTCAAAATATTCAAAGGCATCCTTATCAAGTACCTCGGCCCAAAGATAGCCATAATATCCGGCACTGTAGCCGCTATTGAATATATGATTGAAATAGGTTGAGCGATAGCGAGGTATAATTTCGTCTATAAGCCCCATACTCTTGCATACTTCATTTTCAAAGGCAGCAATATCTACATACTCAAGAGCTGCAGCATCGAGTTCATGCCACTTCATATCAAGAATGGACGCAGCACAAAGTTCGGCAGTCATAAATCCTTGATTGAATTTACGGGAATTGTTGATTTTGGCCACCAATGAATCCGGAATGACTTCTCCGGTCTGATAATGTTTGGCGTAGGTGGCAAGGATTTCCGGCTGGAAAGCCCAATTCTCATTGAACTGCGAGAATGTCTCCACGAAATCACGTGCAACGCTCGTTCCGCTTACATCCTTGTAGTTACATTTTGAAAGGAAACCGTGCAGGGCATGTCCGAACTCGTGGAACATTGTCTCCACCTCATCCACCGTAAGAAGCGACGGGGTACTGTCGGTGGCCGGAGTGAAATTGCATATATTTACGATTATCGGACGTACATCCTCTCCGTCCGCATTCCTGTACTGCTCCCTGAAATTGCTCATCCAAGCACCTCCACGTTTGGTAGCCCTCGGGTGATAGTCACCATAGAAGATGCCTATAAGACCTCCGTTTTCATCGGTAAGCTTGTAAGCAACGGCTTCCGGATTGTATGTCGGCACGTCTTTAAGTTCCTCAAAATTAACCCCGTACAACCTGTTAGCGGCCTCGAATGCACCTTGACGGACATTGTCGCACAGGAAGTAAGGTCTCGTGAGAGCCTCATCAAGATTATATTTGGCCTTGCGTACTCTCTCTGCATAATAAAACCAGTCCCACGCCTCTATCTTGGAGCCCTCCGGGAGCAGGCCTGCCGCTATATCCTCATTCATAACAGCTTGCATATCCGCTATTTCCTTAATGGATTTTGCTAATGCCGCAGCCATAATCTTATCAAGGAAAGCATCTACAGTCTCCGGTGTCCCGGCCATTTTGTCATCCAGCTGATACTCGGCGAAATTCTTGAAACCCAGGAGGTTTGCCTTTTCGGCACGCAGCTTGAGAATAGACAGGCAAAGTGCCTTGTTGTCATATTCATTGTCGTTATTGCCCCTTGAAGAATATGTCCGGAACATTTTTTCACGTAGCGACCGATCCTCGCAATCGGTCATTTTCTGTGTATATGAAGAAATCGGTATGCCGAATTTTTCTTTGAAAGCATTGTTCTCAGCAAGCAGATTGTTTCCGAATTTCTGCTGCATTGATGCAAGGCTCTTGTTTATTTCCTTGAGCCTCTCCTGCCCCGCCTCTTCAAGAGCAATACCGTTCCTTGTGAAAGTCTGATAGAGCTTTTTGAGCACCATTTGCTGCTCACGGGTAAGAGCAGTCTCGTCAGCGTCATACACGGCCTTGACCCTGTTGAAGAAAGCCTTGTTCATGAATATATTGTCTTCATGTCCGGTAAGCACCGGCGTAACCTCTTCCATGAGTTTGATAATCTCGTCTGTACCGTCCGACTCGGACAAATTATAGAGCACGCCGGTCACCTTTGAGAGCAGGTCTCCGGAAAGCTCATAAGCCGCTATGGTGTTCTCGAAAGTAGCCGGCTCCGGATTATTGACAATGGCGTCAATCTCGGCGTTGTGCCGTTTAATGCCCTCCTCAATGGCAGGCATATAGTCAGCCACGGTGATTTTGTCAAAAGGCGGAATGCCGTATGGAGTGTTCCATTCTTCAAGAAAAGGATTTTTCTGTGTGCAAGAAGCAAGTAAAGCCATCATTGAAATAAATAAAACCGTCTTCTTCATATTTTGTAAATTAATTATTGACTTTGACACTTGATATGTCTATTAGAGTAAACTGAGCCGCTCCACGGTAAACGGTAAGAATACCCGAGACGTCTATGGATTTGCCGTCTGCCGAAGAACTTGCAAGGTCTCCTATCACAGCCATGTCAATCTCGGTGTCGGCGAATTTGCAATAGCCGCTTGTCCTTATCTGTACCGGTGTATTTCCCAAAGAGAAATATTGGCTTACGGTTACAGGAGAGGCATATTTGCGCAGGCTTGCCTTAACCTCGGCCGTCAAAGGCTTGCCCGGCTCCGGCACATCGAAATCGCCCTTATCAAGATGTTCCAGGAACTTGGTCCTGGACATTGCCCAAGTATTGACTCCGTATGTTTCCCTGCTGAGAAAAACCCTGTTTGAAGGATCTTTTGTATCCTTGTTAGGATCGATATACAGCAGGCAGAATATTCTCTTATATTTGTCGGAAGAATAGTTTGAAGCCGCACCGTATTTCAGCCCTTTTAATGTGACATATTTACCGAAAAGCGGATTCTTGCTGTTCGATGAAAGGGCGGCTGCAAGCTCCGTCTCGCTGACCTCCTGAGGGGCTACGGGGTTGTCCAATGCTCCTCTGACTATATGATTGTCTATAAGAAGCGGGACTTCGATGTATGCAGTCTCATACGAACCGGAAGGGTCGGCCATGCCCAGTTGGAGCATACCGTTATATTCTCCTATAGTCATTCCATCGCATTTCACATATATCCATTGTCCGAGCTTATAGTCGTTATAGAGACCGGGTCTGCCGATTTTCACTTCAAGAGCTCCGGACTCGTCCTGGATATATATGCTCTTGTATATATTACCGGACTGATCCGATGATACGACCTGCCCTTTGATGACATAGTCTTTCTCTATCGACACAGGACTTCCCGACTTGAGATAAAGCTCCTTGATATCGGAAATCCTGGCATTGACCTCAGGTAGCACCGGCATTTCCGGATGCGGAGTGTCGTATTTCAAGGTATATACCGGCTCCCATTCCGAACAGGAAGCCAATAGAACTATTACCGCAGTTATTGGAAATAATATCTTTTTCATCGCCTTAGAATCTGAAATAAATATTCAACATATAATTGAACCCGCTCATATAGAAATACTTAGAGTCAAATTTATAATAACGCTCCTTGCTGGCGGTGTTGTCCACAAGCCTCGTCTGCTCATATCCGCCCGTCTTGACCTCCTTGTTGTTAATCAGGTTTCTAAGCTGCATGCTAAATCCCAACTGGTATTTGCGTCTGAGATACCATGATTTGCCTACACTTGCATTAGCAAGGAATATAGGCTTGAACTTTTCCTGAGCGGCCATATATTCTATTTCCTGAGGAGACACAAGGCCGTCAGGACCTGCGGTCGCAAAGTCTGTCCTGTAAAGAGGGTTCATGTCCAGATAACTGTTGTCGAAATAATCGACCCCTGCCTCTACAAACCAGTAGTTCCTGTTCCAGGCAAGACCGAGACTTGAGGCCAACTGAGGAGTGCCGGGCACATAATGCCGGACAGTCTTGCCGTCAGCCGTAGGGTGGCTCTTCCAATAAGACACAATCTCATGGTCCCTTATAATCTCCGAACTGTTGTCTATCGTCTGCGTCATATATGGAGATGAAGTATATACATATCTGCCATAGCTGAAAACACCCTGCACGGCCAGATTGCTGACAGGAGTAGGTATCCTGAAACCAAGTTCCGCCCCGACATGCCGCTCATCTATTCCTGTCATCGAGAAATTGGTGAAAGCGTTATGAATATCATCATAGAAACTCATAACCTTTGTCTGGTCGTTTATTGTCGTATAATAGCCGGTCACTCTCAAATTATATCCGTTGACAGAAAGCTGGTAGTTGAGGTCGGCAGTCGTTACTTTCTTAGCCACAAGATTCTGTACCATGGAATTTCTCGTTCTCGGAGAGATAAACGCCTGATTGAATTTCGGAGGCTCGTTAAAATAGCCGGCGTTGGCATAAATCCTCATCTTCCCGCTAATAACGTAAGCAAGACCGATTTTGGCGGCATAGTCCAAAGAGGAGAATTTGTCGGAATCACCTTTGGAATCCTCCGGGAACAGACCGTTCCTGACAAGGCCTTCTTTCCAGAAGCGGACGCCTCCCAGCCTGGCACTTGCATTTGCACTAAAATCTCCGAAATTGAAAGCGGCATTGGCCCAGCCCTCGACATTGTAGATATGAGCATAATAGTCATAGCCGTATTTGTCACCTTTCTTCAATTTCTGTGCACTTTTGTTGTGGGCAAGGAAATAGTCTATATCATTCTGATATTTGGTTTCGTCAGAGGCGAAGTCCCTTTCAGCGAACTGGTTGATATTCAGATAATAGTCTCCACCGAGAAGATCGTTGATAATCTTGTAGAACTCGGTACGGTTATATTTCATGTTGGCTCCGCCGGTGAGTGTAAGGAAATCCTTTGCCCGCCATTTGGCTCTTATAGCCAAATTGAGGTCCTGCTGGTCGGTACGCCTTTCCTCCACAATATATTTGGAGCGATTGCCGTCTGCCGTGGCATTTGTCATATTGACCCTATAAAGCCTGTCCCAATCCACGTGGGTAGTAGGGGCATAATCCATTTGCCAGGCCTCTTTGGCCCATGCATATTTAGGGAAATTACTTCTTCGGTAGTCCGGATTCTCCATATAGAAATAACTTGGAAGATTTCTATAATAGTCCGGGCGAGGGTCAGGAGCATCATACCAATCCAAAGCAGTGTAACCGTTCTTGCCGAAACGGTAAAGCAGGGTGGTCGAGAGGCTGAACCTGTCGTCAGGTGTAAAGTCATATTTCAGAAAGGCTATGGGCTCGTGGGTTATTCGCACTCGCGAATTGCGGATCTTGCCGTTCTGATAGCCCCAATTGGAGTTGTACATATTGTCTCCCATAAGGTCATAAACCTCTTGTGTAGAGCCGTTCTGAGCCCCTCTTGAGCCGGGAGCCGCCATAAAGGTGAAGCCAAGCTTGTGCACGTCATTGAATTTCTTCTCGACAGAGCCGTAGTAGCCGAATGAGCGGTAGAAAACGCCCTTCACCCAATCGTTGCCGCCAAGCCTTGCAGAAGCGCTGAAAGCATAGGACCAGCCGTTGTCAAGGGGGCCGGAAGAGTATGTCATCATAAGCCTCAACCTATATAATGCACTATTAGTCAGCACACTTCCTCTCCATCCCTTTCGCACGTTCGAGGCATCGCCATAGATATTGGTAAGGCCGTTATAGCCTCCGATTCCGTAGTCTGTAACTTCTGTACCGCCTACCGAAAGTTTGGATCTGGTGGCTTCGTTCAGACCGCTCCACAATGAAAAAGGAGCATAGCCTGTAACGGCATCGTTCATCTTGACGCCCGCCAAGAGAACTTGCTGAGACTCACTTGCATAGCCGCGCACCTTATATCTTACGGAGCTGAAATTGTAGCCCGCAATCTTGCTGAATACGTCATTCTGATTGAAAATGATTGTAGGGCTGTCATTATATCCGACATCATCCATATCATATTCGACCAAAGCAAGTTCGTCTATTTCTGCCGAAACTTTGACGGGACTCATCGAGATATTGAACATATTCTTGACAAAACCGTCATTGACAGTCACATGGACTACGGTGCGCATGAAATCCGTCGCAGTGACAACCATTTCATACATTCCGTTGTCCAAATTCTCTATAATGAAAGAGCCGTCATTTCCGGAAAAGGTCGAGGCTAAATTCTCGGCTTTGGAATAGAGCATAATGCTTGCTCCTGCGATTGGGGTCCTGTCCTGCCGGTTGATAATCGTGCCTTTGACCCCACCGGTAAAATCCTGACCGTAAAGCCCTATGGAACAAAGTGCTATACAGAAAGCTGTAATGATTTTCTTGTACATCTCTATTTACTTATTACTTACAACAATATATGTAGGATAGTGGTCGCTGTAACCTCCCACAAAGGCTCCGTTGGAAAATGTCCTGAACGGGGTATCCTTGTATGCACCGTCCTGTTGGGACATGAACGGCTTGTGGAAAACCCTCGCATAGTATTTCTTCTTGACTATCGGGATAATCTTGAGTCCGCCGTCCTTGGCATTGAGCAAGGATTCATTCACAAGGATTATGTCGAACAGGCTCCATTCTCCGCGATATGCAAGCGAGCCATATCCGGCCTTGAACATGGATATAAACGGAGAGAAAAAGTCTCCGGGCATTACATCTTCCGGTTTCTCTTTTCCGTTGATATAGGTTGTCATACTCTGATCCGTAGGGTTATCGTTCATATCGCCCATTACGACAATCTTAATTCCCGGATGCTCTTTTTCGAGCTTCATTGCTTCTTCGTAGATTATTTCCGCCCCCCTGCTCCTAAGGTCGTCACCTTTACCGCCAATCCTGGACGGAAGATGAGCCACGAAGAAAGCGAACATTTCTCCGTTCAACAATCCCCTGACCATGAGTATGTCTCTTGTCCTGAACCTGCTCTGGCTCTCCGGAGACATGCCGAACACTATTCTCTTGCTGTCGAAATTGAATGGAATGGATTGACTTTCAATCACTTCAAAAGACTCCGGCCTATACAATAGGGCTACATCTACGCCTCTGCGGTCAGGACCGTCATAGTGGACAATCTGATAATTGGCCTGGGCAATCTCCGGCTGGCTGACCAGGTCTTCGAGGACATTGCGGTTTTCAATTTCGCTAACACCCAATATAGTGTGGAAAGCCTTATTGTCGTCTGCCATAGCCCTGATTACAGTGGCCATGTTGTGCAGCTTTTTCTTATACTTGGCTTCAGTCCATTGGTTTGCCCCGTCAGGCAGGAATTCGTAATCGTTCTTACCCTCATCGTGATAGATATCAAATAAGTTTTCGAGGTTGTAAAAACCTATTACATAACTCTTTCTGCCTTGGGCAAATGCCCCTGAAACCATTAGTGCGAATATCAGCAATGCGGCAAATAATCTTTTTTTCATATTCTTTTAACAGTTATCATAAATTACCAGGCCATCCATGTAGGAGCCTGTGTCTCAATCTTTTCAGCAAACTCATTCCCGACAGTTGCAGGTAGGTTGGCGAAGAAGTCGATTCCGGTCTTCTGCTCAAGCTCTCTTATGCTGATCGCATAGTCCTTAGGCCTTCCGGTCAGAGCGGAAGAGTGTTCCATATACACTCCGCAACCGCTATAATGGTTGTATTTCGCCAAAGTCGATGTCTTGCTGTAGAACAGCAGGGCTTTGAAATAGGCTTCCGGCACTGCAATACTTTTCCCCATTCGATCTCTTATCATTCTTGGGTTATCACCAAGGACACAGCCTGTGACCACATAGAGAGTGTCGGCTTTCCTGCACAATGTCCTGACATTACCCTCTAATTTAGCCCATATTCCGCAATTGAAATCGAAATCCTGCGGCGTCATATTGGTAGAATAGAAAGTCATGGCATTGTTGGCGTATGTACCTAATCTGTCAGCAGAAGGAATCTGATGTCCTCTTGTCCAGCCGCCACCGTATGCGGAGCCGATATATGCCTGTTTGCTTTCCGGCAACAGAGGGTCGTAGCCCCAGGCGTCCGTCCGGTCAATTTTTGTTCCGATATTCCAAGGATTCAGGGGATAAGCCACCCATAGGGCTACTTTATGGCCATAATCCCAATAGAAAGAATAGTTTCTTGTCGCCACGGAGCCGACTTTCATCTTATGGACAAAATATTCGAGGCCGTCGTTCGGATCTGTAGCCGGAAGCTCCAACCAACTGTGAGGGGCGGATTTGGCTCCGTGGCTGCCCTGCTCCGCTCCGCCATTTCCGCCGGACCCATTGCGGCCATGCTGGGTCAGTTCAAGCTCCGCACTATTTTTGCCGGCCTTTAGAATAATACCGGCTTTTCTTGGCTCCGGAGCAGGGTTTTCGTCAAAATGTACGATAATGGAAGCCTTGCTGCCATATCCCTCAGTCGGGTTAATTCTCAACCAGTCTTTATGTCCGTCATCCGGGTAGGAAATGGCAAGATTCCAATTACCGCTTGCCCTTACCTCAAGAAAAACATCTCCGGAAGCAGCAGGCACTGAATTGTTCCTGAGAATCAATTCCGGGACAATGTCTTCTTTCTCACCGCAGGCCACGAAAGAAGCCAAGGCGATAATCGTAACAACAGGAAGAAAGATCTTGGATAAGCCTTTAAGTACTTTCATCTACTCTGGTTTTAGATAGCCAAAGGGCTGCCCGTATTATAAGGCATCCCTTTGGCATCTTTGTTTATCTAAACCTATTCGGCCTGAATGCCGAACAGCACTGCTCTGTATTTTGCCCCGTCTTTTGTCGTGACAGTAACATTAGTGTCATTTTCCAAAGCAGACGGTAACTCGATCTTATATCTGCTCTTTGCCGGATCTTCAATAGTTAGAGTATAAGGCTGATTACCGTACAATGTGCTGTTAGCCTGCAAAGCCTGCTCTCCTACAACATTATCACCTACCTTAAAGACTAATGTAGTAGCATCTTTGCTCCATGCGATAGCAAAGTAGTTCACCTTCTTTGTTCCTTTTTTTAGCAAGATTTCAGCACTGCCTTGTTTTTTACCTGTACCCAATTTGAGAACGCTTATCTGCTCGGAGCCATTTACCGTAGCATTTTCACTATATGAGTTAGCACCCAATGTCCATGTCACATTGCTTTTAAGCTGTGCTGCCAAATCCGTAGGGTCGGTTGGCTTTGTCGGATCGACAGAGGCCCCGCCGCTGACAGTGGCCTTTACCACTATCATGCTCACATATTTGCCTCCGGCGGTATATACATAATATCCTTCCACCTCGACTGTCTTGCCATTGGCACTTGCCGGAACAATTGTCTCAAGAGGAGCAACCAAGCTTCCCTTGTTTTTCGTAGCTCCGGCTACTGCAACATTATAGTAGTGGCCGGAAATTGTAAGAGTTCCGGTGTAGGAAACAAACTCTACTTTATTGCTTGAATAGGCATCCAAAGCAGCTCCGTCAAGGCTTTTTGCCGCAGGATGATTAACGGCGTTGCCGGAGGACTTCACCTCAACGGTAGGAGAGGCGTCCTTTGAGCCGACCTGTGCAAAATTGTTATAAGTGCTCTTAGTACCGGAAACGACAACCTTGTCGCCGACTGCACCATCGGCCGTATTGTAGACCATGATATAATCCGTACCTTCCTGAAGAAGAAGAGCGTTCTTTGCCTTTGCCACAACAAGCACCTCGTTTGTCTTGACGGTTGAATTGTCTGCAGCGGCCGCAAGTTGTGCAAGGGTTCCCGTTACAGTTTCACCCGGCTCAGGAGTGCTGCCTTTCTTGTGACTGACATGATAAGCGTACAATATTTCATCTTTGCCATTATAAGATCCTCTATATCCGATCAATGTCACCTCATCTCCAACTTCAATCCCGAGGGTTGCAAAGCTCTTGTCGTTCTTTACGCCATATCCAAGATTGGTGGCCGTAAGCCCATAGCAATATACCTGGCCTGTAGCATCTTTAAGATCAAAATTTCCATATTCAGCATTGAGAGGTCCTGTTACAATACCTGTCAGCTTATATGGCTGTGAATTGGATTCAGGAGCAGCAAGGAACTCTGCCACTGTAACCGTTTTGACATCACCCGGCGTCGGTGGAGTTACGGTACCGCCGCCACCAAGCCCCAAATCAATGCCCTTGCTGAAATCAACGGCAGTACCTGATTCGGTTGCGATCTCAAGTTTCAGATCATCAAAAGCATAGACGCTTGGAACAGCAGGCTTTACACAAATATATAGTTTATCAACTCCGGCAGGCAGGGTGAACTTGGCAGTAGCAAGATCCCAACGCTTGTTCTTGAAACCGTTAGGGAATGTGTATTCTAAAGCTACCCATTTTGCACCGTCATTACTGATATAAACAGGGAATTCTGCAGGCTTGAAAGTATTGTCGACATTAGGCTTATCAGGGTCATATTCATTTCTCTCCGCTCCGAAAGAAAGTACAAAATCACGTGTTGCAGGCAATGTGATTGTCTTTACCTGGAAATATCCTTCTTTACCGAACCAGAGATAGTTCATTCCTGAGCCTTTGTAATCGGAGACATCGCTCGCAGAATGATATTTATTTGTTCTTGCGGAGGCTGACTTGAAATCATACTCTACAGTTGAATTTCCATTGCCCTTGGCATTCTTCCAGCCCTCAAACTGGTCTAAGAAAGGCCATTTGTTATTATTCTTTGATGCCTGCTCCTTGTCGAAATCGTTATAGTAGACAACGGCATCGGCAGCAGAGCCTGTGCCTTTCTGATTGACTGTGAGCGTCTTCGCCGCAAAGCCTATATCGAATTTTACGGAAGCCGTCCTGTCAGCACCCTTGTTCTCAAGGACAGTAACAGTGATTGTCTGAGCTTTGGCTGATCCGTTGCCGGATTTAGGCTCGATTACAAACCAGTCGGCATCAAAAACGGCTCTCCAGTCTCTTGTAGCTGTCAGTTCAAGCGTCTTGGAGGCACTTGCCTGCTCAAAATCCATGGTAGCAGAATTGAGAGACACATTAGGTGTCCCCAAATCTTCATTTTCCTTTTTACATCCGACAATAATTGCAACAGCTGCAAATAATGCCAAAGATAATTTTCCTAATTTCATTTTTATAAATTTTTATTAATAATCTTTGGGTTTAGGGGATTACAAATATAAAAATTATAAACCGATTTACAATTTTTATAAATTTTTATTAACGTTTTTTCTAACAAAACGGGGCGACATAAATCTGTCGCCCCGTTTAAAAAAATATCCTAAAGAATCTTTACTTCACTTCTGCGAATTTTGTAACTACAATATTGAAAAATTGCTTCCTGGAAATGCTTGTGAAGTAGCCGTAAAGGTCAATTTTTTTGCCGTTAAGCTCTGTAAGTGCCGTCTTGTCCTTATCGGTAAGAGAATATGGCGAAACCTGCAATGTGGATTCACCGTCCACAATGATATTGATATATTTGCCGGCTTTCACCGTACCGGTAACCTTTACATAGTCTACAGAGATTTTGGCAGTCGTGCCCTCATCGGCTCCCAGGCTTTTAACAATCTTTTTCATTTCGGCAGCATCCAGCACTACAGGAGTAGGATATGTCGCTTTACCTTTTGCAATCCATTCGTCAAAATACAAGGTGCCAATCTGAGGTCCATAGTTATATGCACTTATTTTACCGACAACTTTCCTCTTTTCTCCTATTTTAATCTTGGAGTTGAATTTGTTGGAGTAAACGAATATGTTGCCTGTAGCATCACTGACTACATATCCCCTCGTACAGTTGGCAACTATAGTCCCCTCAATGTGAACATCGGAGCCTGGTACTGCAAGAGCGTCGGAAATGGTAGAAAGTGCAGGTTCTTTACCGGCTTGTTTTACGGACACTGCAACTACAGATGTCTGTTCTTCTTTGTCGCTAATTTTCTTCTTTGCGGTAAATGTAATTGTCGCAGTACGCGGTGCGGCAATCTGCTCGAAAGCAGAAGCTTTGAAGTTGTAGGTGATTGACCCGTCTGCGGCAGAAGCACCCACTACCGTCAACCAATCGGCATCAATGCTTGGTTCAAGTACCTTGCCACTGAACTCAGCCTTGACCGTAAAGGTCTGCTCCTCTTTGTCAAGTTTAACCATATCCTTGTCCAATTTAAGTATGGACTTGGTGATTTTCAACACTTTGGCATCTATGAGCTCTATTGTGCCTTTATAGTCTGCCTTAGGTCCCTGCACGAGTACTACGTCACCGACATCGATCCCTTTTATAGCATTATCCTGAGTGCCATAGATGTAGATTTCTCCGGTATCGTCCCTGAGGTACCAGTTGCCGTATTTTTGGCTCTCTGTGATCTTAACACACATTCCCTCAACCATAACCTCTTTGCCGTCCGGCTGAGAAGAAACTTCTGCACAGGTTATTTTCACCGGATCACCGCTGCCAACCTGCTGCTTCACGTTGATATACTGGAGTTTGTCCCCAATCTTAAGCCTTACGGTTGTCTGATTGGTGTTGATTGTGCTCTCTGCAGAGAATTTCAATACGGTCTCTCCGGCACCGCCGCTCATTGGACTTACGGTGAGCCATGACGCCTTGGCATCTATATCTACTGTCCAATTATCCTTAGCCGTTACGGTAATCTCATCGGTGCCTCCTGCTTCCGGAATGGAAACATAAGATTTGGAGACCTCAAGCTCGTCAAGATTGCCGGGCAGGCCTTTGGAGCATCCGGCAACAATAGCGGCAATAGCCACAATTGATGCAAATAAATATCTGTTTTTCATATATTTTGTCTGGTTTTTAGTTAAACATATATTTTATACCTACTTGCGCATACCAGCATTGGCCGATACTGTGCACAGGTGTCCATATCTGTGTGTTTCCATTCACAGCCTTTGGCGTGTTGAATACCGGAACGCCGTCCGGATCAATCTTCCTTACTTCAAGAATACGTCCGGACTTCAATGCCGGATTCATCTGCTTGCTTACACCCCAGTTTGAGTTAAATACGTTCAACACATTCTTCAAATCAAAATTAAGCTGCAGCGTATTCACTGTTTTACCGATTCTGATTTTGAAATCGTGAGCATAACGGAAATCGACCCTGTGAGTCCAAGGAGAATATACGCTGTACGCTTCCGCATATTTGCCCTTGTTTGCCTTAAGATATTTGTCCTTGGCTGCAAAAGCCCAATATCGGTCAGCATCGTCAGCGGAAGCAAACCTGATTTCATCAGCGTTCTTAGGGATATATATTGCGTCATAGTTATAGTTGTCACCGTTCAAGTCGTTGGCATACATATAACTATAGTTGTAGCCGCCTCTCCATGCCTCGTAGAATATACCGAAATGGTTGTCGGACTTGTCGTCGTATGCCAATGAAACGAAGTACCTGTCCGGAGTAACATATTGGGAATTGTGAAGTACCGGATTGTTAGGTCCTTCTGTTGTAGGAATATATGTGAACGCAGAATTGGCATCAGAGCCAGGCATACCTGTAAGTTCCTTGGAAACAGTGTGTGTATAGGCCGCACTGATATCAAGACCCTCAACCGGCTGCATATTCAACTGCAAGCTTGCAGTGTAGCCATATCCCTGATTAGTATTTGTCAGCATATAGGCAGATGTCTTATAATACTGATAGTCAGGAACCATAATATCCTTTCCCTTTGAATCCTTTCCGATAGAATGCTGAGTGCCGGGGTAGATATGACGATTGTCAGCGCCGGACAGTCTTGCAAATCCTTCTACCGGAACAAGGTTAAGGTCTTTGATGCATACGCCATTGACTGTCTTGTTATATATGAATTCACCGGTAATGCTGAATGGGAATGATGTAGGAAGGGAATAGTCCACAGCTATGGAAGTCTTCCAGACCTGAGGCATCTTGAACTTAGGATCAACTGCCGCGATGGTGGACGGCTTGACTCCGTTCTCAGGAGAAGCTATAGGGAATCTGTTGGCATCCAACTTATTAAGTTTTGCAATAAGGTCGCTGACATTTGTAATCATGTCACCGGCAAAATTTGCAAGAAGCGGGTCGGGTTTAGCCACACCGTCATTATAACTTGTAGATATGGAGGTAACGTTCTGCACCATACCTGAGTTGGTAGGCATATTTGTAAAGAACACAAGAGGAAGACGTCCGGTGAAGAGGCCGCTGCCGCCACGAATCTTGAGAGACCTGTCGCCAAATACATCCCAGTTGAAACCTACGCGAGGAGAGAACTGCACTCTTGGATTCGGCCACTTTCCTGTGTCGATCCTCGTGCCGTTGAAATTATAGTCTTCGTAAATCTGCTTGTTGGTCTTTATATCCTTATTATTAAAGAGGATTGTCTCGATTCTAAGGCCCGCCGTCAGCTTGAATTTCTCGTTTATGTTCCATTCGTCCTGACCGTAAGCCGCAAGTTTATTGAAACGCACACGGGCTGCAGGGTTTTCCTCGCCGTCGTAACCGTATGTCAATGCCACAGTCTCCGGAGCCGCCCCATTGAAGAAATCGTCCAAAGAGTTGTAGCGATAATAGCCTGTACCGTTCCTCATATAAGAGTTATCGGCCATCTGATATTCGTAACCTGCTCCGGCAGTCACCTTATGGTCTCCAAGATAAATGGTGACATCGTCTTTTACTGTCACCGTGCGGTTGTGGACACCGTTGTTCCATGTGAACAATTCGTAGCCGGCACTCATATAAGGGGAGATCCCGGTGCCGTCAAGAATGTCTATGAAAGGGAACTTGGATGAATTGGATCCGCGGATATCGTCCAGTTGGGACATAGTGGCTAAAAGCTGGTTTGAGACCTTGTCGCTGAAGCGGCTGTTGAAATCCAAAGAGAAGGTGTTCACCTTATTTTCCATAGAGTACATTGAGTTGGCGAAAGCCATTGCAAACTCGGACATACGAGGCTGTGTGGTACGCTGTTTCGCATTGGAAGAAGAGGCATTGGTGGACCTCCATGCCTTGTTAAGCGTGTAGTTGTAACGAAGTGCCAACTTGTGGTTCCGGTTGATGTTCCAGTCAAGCCTTGCAAGGAATTTCCTGTTGCTCTCATCGGCAGGGAAATCATTGTAAGAGCCTGTGTCATAGCCATATTTTGTCTTTAGGAAATCCGACACTTTCTGCATATCCGCAACTGTAGTGCGTGATATGAATGCATCTGCATCCGCTTTGCCATCTTTGGATGGTCTCCAGCGGTTTACAACTGTAGGGATAGTGGACTGCTCATAGTTTACGAAGAAGAAGAGACTGTTCTTGACAATAGGACCTCCGAATGTAAGTCCGTAGGTGGTAAGTCTGTCCTTATTCCTTGCTGAGCTTATTATCTCCGAATCAACTGCATCACCACGCATATTCTCATTGCGATGATAAACGTATGCTGAGCCTTTGAATGTATTTGTACCTGATTTGGTAATGGCATTGACACCGCCTCCGATAAAGTTGTTCTGGCGTATATCGTATGGAGAAATAACCACTTGCACCTCTTCGATGGCGTCTATTGAAATAGGACTGCCGCCACCGGGAAGCCTGTCGCTTAGGCCGAAGTTATTGTTGAAGTTAGCTCCATCCACGGTGAAGTTGGCAGTACGGCCGTCTGTGCCGGCGAAGCTCATGCCATTTCCGCCGTAAGGAGAAAGCCTTGCAATATCGGTGATACTCCTGCTGATTGAAGGCATCTGGAGAATCTGCGAATTGGATATGTTGGTGGATGCACCGGTCTTCTCTGCTGCAAATTTTGATGCAGGAGAAGCTACGACAACTGCCTCGCTCAAAAGTTCGGCATCATCCTTTATCACCGAATTAAGGCTATACAACTCACCAAGCTGCAGAATAACATCCGTATAATTAACAGTCTGATAGCCGAGACTTGAAATCTCAACAGAGTAAGGGCCTCCAGTACGCATACCCTGAATAGTGTAACGACCGTCATTGTTGGTAACAGCTCCGTATACAGTACCTGACGGAGTGTGAGTGGCTACAACGGCAGCACCGATAACAGGCTGCCCTGCTTTGTCTACAACCCTGCCTCCCAATGAAGAGGTTGTAACCTGAGCTGAAGCCGCCATACTTGTCATAGCGAATGCAAGTACGACCATTAATACATGTTTTAAGTAATTCTTCATATATACAAATCAGTTAGTTTGATTGTTTTTCACCGCAAAGATAACACTAAATAATATACTATGGAAATTTAACATTTATTGATTTTAGGTTTTTATTTATTTTAATATTTTTGTAATATTTCCAAGAAATCATAAATGTTCTTAAAAGAAACAATTGCCCAAACCTGCCAATATTAATAGTATGATGCAGATGCACTTTGTTATTATTATATTAAAAATTTAAGATATTTGATTGATTTTAGGTTAAAAATACATATATTGCCCGATGTATTAATTCGTTTTATATAATGGACAGATTTTATAGCTTTATATTGATAATCCTAATTACGGCGGTATCGTGCCACGAGAAAATCAGCAGTCCTCCGGGAGGTGATGAGCAAAGAGAGCAACGCTCAAAAATTGCAAATTCACCTGCCGGCTCAGAAGAAGGCAGCCTTCTGATAAAACTTAAAGAAAACCACGAAATAACCGACCTGATACCCGTTCTTGAAAGCTATTCTTGCGTTGCAGAACGGGTATTTGCTATAATACCGGGTAAAGAAGAAATCGAAAGGAAGTACGGCTTCGACAAATGGTATAAAATCAGTTTCGGAGAGGAAAAGGGCAAAGAATCCATAGCAAGATTAATGGAAACAAATGATGCCATAGAATCAGTTGAATATTTGTCTTATCTGAAACGCGATTCTGAATTGTCGCAACCCTGCCGGCAAATTGATCTGTCTTCCCAAGTTCTGAAAGGTATGAACGATCCCCTGCTTGACAAACAGTGGTACCTGATTAACAATGGCAGCAAATCGGATTTCGGTCAGTATACCGCTCAAGGAGCTGATGTCAATATAAAAGATGCGTGGGGGCTATGTGCCGGTGACCCTTCAATTATAGTGGCCGTAGTGGACGAGGGTATAAAATACACGCACCCCGACCTTGCCGCAAATATGTGGATTAATACTAAGGAAAAGAACGGGGTGGAAGGAGTAGATGATGATAACAATGGCTATGTTGACGACATTTTCGGATACAATTTCTATAGCAGGAGTGGCAACATCGACTGGAAGACGGCAGGAGGTGCAAATCCCGGACATGGGACTCATGTCGCCGGACTTGTAGCTGCTGTCAACAACAACAGCGAAGGCATCAGCAGCGTGGCAGGAGGCCACGGCAAAGGAGATGGAGTGCGTCTTATGAGCTGTCAGGTCTTTCAAGGAAGCAAAAACGGGACAGTGGAGACATTCGCCAATGCTGTACGATATGCGGCCGACAACGGAGCGTCTGTGCTCCAATGCTCCTTGGGTTCATTCGGTTCGAGTCTCGCAATAACTTCTGATGAGATGTATGAAAGAGGTGCCGCTACACAGATAGAACTTGCGGCTCTAAAATATTTTCTCGATCCGGGACAAAGCAACAAATATAACAGCGGCGTCATTACCGACGGTAATATTGTTGTATTCTCGGCGGGCAATGACGGCTCGACACAGGTAAGCTATCCGGGAGCCTATCGCGACTTTATCTGCGTAGCGGCTACGGGACAGGACGGACGACCTGCCTTCTATACTAACTATGGTTATGGTGTAAACATTTCGGCTCCGGGCGGCAACAGCAAACTCGGCGGCATTACGATGCTTTCAACGGTTCCGAGCGAACTCTATAAAGGACAGGACTACGGCTTTATCCAAGGAACATCACAAGCCACGCCACTTGTATCCGGAATCGTCTCACTCGGACTCTCTTATGCGAAAAAACTCGGAAAGAAGTTCACGAGAGACGAATTCATATCTATGGTACTGACCTCAACCGATGAGATTGACAGCAACCTTAATGGTATCGCCCCCGGTACGGGCAAACCATTGGAAGCATACAAAGGGAAAATGGGCACCGGAATAATAAATGCGTGGAAGCTGCTGATGCAGATTGAAGGTACGCCTTGTGCCGTTGTCAAGAAAGGCGATGCTACTAAAATCAGCCTTTCAGACAGGTTTGGAGGAGAATCTTCCAAGATTACATATCTTGAAGTAACTGTCGATCCTGCCTCGAAGGAAGCTCTCGGCATAGAAGAAACCCCCGTGGTAGAAAAAGGGTCTCTCCTTGTAAAATGCACAAAGACAGGTTCCGGCAAAATCACAGTAAATGCAATCGGAGGCAGTGACAGACTTGGAGGCCCTGAGACAGGAGGTATGAAAATATCAAAGGAAATAGCTATAATTTCAAAGGCGGAAACAAGTGCCAACGGAGGCTGGCTATAATTTGAACGACAATAAGATGTACATTAAATATATATGGAAAATACTTTTTCTCTCGATCGCAATTATTGTAGGAATATCCTGCAATAAAGAGGAGAAAAAGGCAATTAGAGGTGACGTGCCCGGAATATGGCACATGATTTCTCATGAAACCATAGCGACCAAGGACGCAGACATATATCTGGAACTGTGTCAAGACGGCGAGTTCAGACTCTACCAAAGAACCGGAGATATGATTTTTTATGATCTCTTTACCGGTGAATACGAATGTCCGGGTAACAGGATTTCAGGTTCATACTCAGACGGCAGTACTTGGGCCGCATCATACGATATAAGCGTTGCAAGCAACCGAATGACAATGGAATCTACTGTGTCTAAGGAAAAAAGCGTTTGGGAAAAATGCACCGAATTTCCAAATATTGAAACAAGTCACCGTACCCGTTCTTTCGAGAACCATATATTACCGATTTTGTAAACCCTTTATTTCACAATGCAGAGAATCAGAAGCCTGCTGCTTGCTTTAGCGGCACTAACCATGACACCGGGACTTTTGTCAGCACAAAACACTGTTACCGGCGTCGTTTCAGATGAGAAGTCCGAGCCGGTCATTGCTGCCATGGTCATGGTTGCAGGAACCACCAACGGCACTTATACTAACGAACTCGGAGAATTCTCTATAGAGGCCAACCCTACTGACACGCTGATTGTGGACATAATCGGCTATAAGTCTGTAAGGGTCCCTATACAAGGTCGCTCCAAGATAACAGTAACCCTTAAAGAGGATAGCGAAATACTGGAAGGTACGGTAGTGGTGGGATATGGTTCCGCACAGAAAATCGGAAATATTGTAGGATCCGTGAAAACAGTATCCGCGGAAGCCATAAAACAAAGGCCTTCGGCAAATATCGGAGACGCGCTTCAAGGGCAGGTTGCCGGCCTACAGATTTTTAGCGGTTCGGGTGAACCAACCAGCAGTGTCGCTATGACAATCAGGGGTAGCTCCTCGCTGAATATGAGTTCTGCTCCGCTATATATATTGGACGGCGTGCCGGTAGGATACCAGGTCTTCACGAGTATAAACCCCCAGGATATAGAAAGTATTTCTGTCCTTAAAGATGCTTCATCGACAGCAATATACGGTTCAAGAGCAGCCAGCGGCGTAATATTTATCAACACCAAACAGGGGAAAAAGGGAGAGAAGCCATTAATCTCTGTTCGTGGACAATACGGAGTATCCATGCTGACCCGTTTTAATCTTGACATGATGAATTCGGAGGAACTTTTCCGTTTCGAGGAGTTGTGTCTTCCGGAACTCAAAAACGACGTAGCATACCAGGCCAACAAGGCTTTCGTTTTGGGCAACGGCATCGATTTCGATTGGATGGGATACCTTTTCAATAATGCGGCGCCTATGGCAAGGACGGACATGACCATAAGAGGATCGTCTGAAAGGACGAATTATTACATTTCAGCAGGCTTTTACAGTGAAGAGGGTACAGTCAAGGTAAACTCCAATATGAAGAGATTTAATTTCAGGAGCAATCTTGACATTCAAACCAATAAATGGCTGAAAATAGGTGCCAATCTTTCGGCCTCGGTTACGAAATACCACACAATCAATACGGGCTGGTATTATGAATCCCCTGTCATGCAGGGTATAATAAATTCGCCCTACCATACGCCGTACAAGCTAATCATAAACGATGACGGAAGCATCTCAAAAGGAGACACATACGAAGTCTACCCTTGGGACAATAGTGCGATGGATATACTGAAGTATTATGAAAAGAACGACAACAAGCGAAGCAACATCACTTTAACCGGTCAGGTATACGAATTGCTTACTCCGCTCAAAGGAATGAACATCAGGTTCAGGCAGGCAGTTGACGGGTTCGACTATTTCGGTGAAGGACGATTCTTCCCGTCATATTATATGAACGACGGTAAAGGAACTGTTTCAGACGGATTCCAGCGTTATTATCAGCTGTCTTCCACCAATACCATAGAATACAAGACCGCGTTCGGAAAGCATAATATCACTTTCCTGCTTGGGCACGAATCTATTGTGAAGTTCGAGAGAAAGTTCAATGCCACCGGAGTCGGTCAGTCTGACGACAGAACTATGAACTTTGGAAGTTCTACAAGTATAACAAGCTGGGGCGGTGGCACCTCTCAAAACAACCTCAATTCTTTCTTCTTCAACACAAACTATGATTGGAACGGCCGATATTTCATCGACGCGTCAATCAGGACGGACGGTTCATCAATGTTCGGCAAAAATTACAGGTATGCTCTGTTTTTCTCTGTCGGAGGAATGTGGAAAATCAAGGCCGAGCAATTCATGAAAGATATTTCATGGATTGACGATTTGAATCTAAACGTCAGTTACGGTACAACAGGCAACTCGTCCTTTGACAATTGGTATCCTTCAATAGGACTTGTAGGCAGCGGGGCGAGCTATGACGGAGAGGACGGATGGGCGCTTGCACAAATGGAAAGGAGGGATCTGACATGGGAAAGCGTGGGGATCTTCAATGCACGTCTGTCCGGTTCGCTGATAGGACGATTCAATTTCGATGTGCAATTATATAACAAAGACTCACGCAATCTGCTCATGATGATTCCATTGTCAGGAACGACAGGCTTTTCAAGCAATTACGGCAATGTCGGAAACATGGTCAACCGAGGAGTGGAATTGGAACTGTCCTACGACATAATAAAAAACAGAAAGTTTCTTTGGAACATAAAAGGGAACGTAAATTACAACAGGAACAAGATTACGAGGCTGTTTAACGGTATGGATGAACAGACGTTCCCGAAGATCGGACGAAAATACAAGGTGGGTGAATCTGCCACCAAAATCTACACACAGATAAGAGCGGGAGTTGATCCGGAAGACGGCCTGCCTATGTGGAAGGATCTTAACGGCAATCTTACAAAGATATATTCGAACGACATAATGCAATATTGGGGCAATAAAGACACCACTGCTCCATGGACGGGTGGCTTCGGAACAACTTTCTCATGGAAAGGGCTAAGCTTCGCCGCTGATTTTTCATGGGTCGGCGAAAGATGGGTGTTTATTAACGAAAGGTATTACACTATGAATACGGCTCAGCTTATGAGGTACAATTCGGAGCGTAAAATGCTGAATATATGGACACACCCGGGACAGGTTACGGATATACCGAAATACGGCACTCCATATTATCCCGACACATCCCAATGCTCAAATGCATCTTTCATAAGACTTAAAAATGTTTCTCTGTCTTACAGCCTTCCTAAAAACATTTTGGACAAAACCAAGATACTTTCGGAAATCAGATTCTATGTAACAGGGCGTAACGTTCTGACATTTACAGGTTTCGAGGGATACGACCCCGAAGTGGCATACGGCAACGCCACAAACGGAATGTACCCGAACTCAATGCAGATTGTAGGCGGAGTAGATATTTCATTCTAACTGATTATGAGGAAAATTAAAATGAATAAGACAAGATACATAGCACTCCTTCTCGCAGGGACAATGACAATATCCTGCAATCTCAATTTGTTTCCGGACTCATCCATAAGCACAGGAGTATCGATGCAATCCTTGGAGGACTGCGGAAAATGGCGCAATGGATGCTATGCCTCGATGAAATATCTGACGACAGGCGGATTCGTTTACACAACGGAACTGCAAACCGACCTTTTCCACGCTGTAAAGAATTTCGGTAATTTCGATGGAGAATTCTATCACTATCATGTGACCCCGTCAAGCGAAATGCCCGGAATAGTATGGTTCGGACTCTACGCCTACATCGCCAATATCAACAAAATGATTGAAGGAGCCGAGAAGTTTATGAACGATGCTTCTCTTACTCAGGCGGAGCGTAAGACAGCAGCGAAATATTACGGAGAGGGCTGTTTTATGAGAGCCTTCCTGTACTTTAACCTTGCACAATATTTCTGCAAGGACTATGATCCTGAGACGGCATCGGAGACGCTCGGTGTGCCGATTGTGACAAAATGGATACCTACGACCAATAAGGAGGACTTTCCGGCGAGAAATTCTCTGAAAGAGACGTTTGAGCAGATATGCGACGATATCGAACGGGCAGAAAAGTCTCTGCCTGACGATTTCAAGAGCGAAGCGACGAAAAGAATTTACCTCAACACCGATATTCTGAAAGCTTTGAAAGCAAGAGTGGCTCTTACAATGGAAGATTATAAGACAGCCGGCACAGTTGCGGAAGAGCTTATCAATGGCAAAAGGTATCCTCTCGTCAAGGACAAAACGGCATTTGCCGAAGGCTGGATACACGACAACCTTTCAGAAGCTTTGTGGCAGGTACAAATGAAGAATCCTACCGATCTCGGCAATTCTTTCAAATATTTCATTTACAACAATTCGGGAAAAGAAGGGAAAGATAACCCTCAATATGTGCCAGAAGACAAAATACTTGACCTTTATGACCAGAAACGGGATATAAGGTACGATGCATGGTTTGAAAAAAGAAGGATAACCACACCGGTGATAGGAGAAGTGACTTTGATGATAAAGTATCCTGGCAATCCGGAACTCAATGCTCAGTCGGCATCGAGTTATGTAAACAAGCCTAAGGTGTTCAGGATTGCGGAGATGTACCTGATTGCGGCAGAAGCTTATGCAATGCAAAACGACAATACGCTATCTTCCAAATACCTGAACGACTTGCGAGAAGCAAGAATAGCCAAATGGACGAGGATAGAATACTCAGGTCCAAGGCTTATGGAAGAGATTAAGAAGGAGCGTATCCGCGAACTTTTCTGCGAGGGCTTCCGTCTTAACGACCTGAAACGCTGGCACGAGGGCTTTACAAGGAGCTTGGGCTCTCCTTCTGTAATAATGCAGGGAGAAAATTATGCTGGTGCTTCAAGGAAGGCGGACGACCCTATGTTCGTGTGGCCTATTCCAATAGGAGAGGATGAGGCCAACGGCAAAATAATTCAGAACGAAGGCTACAAAAACTGATAAAGCATAATTAAGAAATGAAAATACTCAGATATATAATCATAGCTATTATGTCTACGCTCATCGCCCTGTCCTGTGAAAACGGAGATTTTAGGAGCGACAGTGATGCGGTGATCGGATTTGAAGCACCTAATTACACCGTTCAGGAAGATGTGGTATATGGCAATATGAAAGGATATTTTAGAATTCCCGTCAAGGTGGACGGACAAAACAGAAAATATCCTATCCACTTCGATGTCAGAGCCACTGCTCTCGAAGGTATCGACAACCTGCATGAGACCGTTAGGT
Organism: uncultured Bacteroidales bacterium; assembly: GCA_947253655.1. Classification (GTDB taxonomy): domain Bacteria; phylum Bacteroidota; class Bacteroidia; order Bacteroidales; family UBA932; genus Cryptobacteroides. The sequence continues at coordinate 186,206 of CAMYAE010000002.1, read as the reverse complement.
TCACCCAACTTGAAGGGCTTTCTATAGGGGATTCTACAATGACAGCTTATGTGGAATTCAAGGTTGAGGACAACGATAAAGTCGATTCGCAGACAAGGCGTTTCATTTTGAATATAGTAAATTCCGACGGAGCGTCGCTTGGCCGTAGCTCCACTGTAATAACAATAGAAGACGATGAGTTCTTCGCAGATCCAGCTGTCGCATACGAAAAGCTCCAAGGAGATTGGCTGTTCACAGCTAACGGCGTACTTCCTAATGAAGAGAACGGAGGTATTGATTCCTACGCATTCGAAGTAAATATCAGCGGAGGCTTTACACAAGAAGAAATTGAACGGAACAAAGGCAACAAGCTTGTCTGCTGGGGCTTTGCCTATATGCAGAGTCTTTATCCGGACAGTGAAATGAAAAGGCAACCGGTATGGTATATAGATATGGGCAAGGGAAACGAACTGCACATAGTACTTGGCACGGTCATGACCACCGATATCAACTACAAGTTCGATTGGAGTTCCCATTATGATGTATGTCGCTCGATAGCAGCATCATTCGACCCGGACTCCCGCAATTTTATCATGGACGGCTATCTCAAAGCTACATGGAACAAGGAGTACGACACGATAACTTTTGATGACTCGGCGATGTTAGGAGCTGCCATAGCCGCAGACAATGAAGTCACAGGATATGTCGTGGACAATATGTACACCAATATTATTATGACAAAAAAGAAATGACATTACGGATATGAATAAATTTTTAGGATTCAATCTTATAGCGGCTGTCCTGCTTATGGTGTCTTCTTGCAAAGACAGCGGAATAGTAAGCGAAATCAACAAAAATAAACCTGCGCCGAGTATTGAGGCCAAAGTAATCAAGAAACAATACAACGATTTCTCAATCACCTTGTTACACTCATCGGACGCTATGTTCTACGGATTTGTTATATTAGAGGGCAAGGACAACGAAGCACCGAGTGCATACGACATAGTGAACGGAAAGTGCTCGACGCGCGGAATCAATTCGGGATTCTTTTCGGTAGCTAACAACTCGTCTGCAACACGGCAGATAAAGACACGCTGCACATATAGTGAAAACTATCAGGTCTTTTCGGCAGCCATGAACTCAGAAGGGCGGTTCAGCAAAATAGACACCCTACTGATTAATATCCCCGGAGCAGCACCGGGAGTAAGTGTCCGCGAGGGCTATTATATGGTGAAGGGCATCAAATACAGAGATGTCGAGAATCCGAACACCGGTACTCCTTTTCCTATTAGAATAAAGAAATGGTCCAAGAATCCTAACAAATACCTCGCATTAGCCAACTGGTTCAACTTTGTGGATAAAGGCAAAGCTTTCGGTCCTTACTTGCTCGGCACGGTAGATTACGAAAAAATGATCTTGGTTTTTGACGGTAAAATAGTTGACAGCCAGGAAAACCTATACGAAGACGTCACGGCTTTCGGAACGATGTTCATAGATTACGACCAAAAAAGCAGTCTTGCGTTCTGGAGTGGAGGGGACGGAGACAACCCGATAGAATGCTACCTCAATTCGTCGGGACAACTTATCAGCATATCTGCTTTCAGATACGCAATCCATGACAAGAAGAGTAAAAAGAAAACAGGCTATTTTGATGCTGTACCGAACGGTACGCCCCTGGAATATATAGGAGAAAAACTTGAATAACAGTAAAATATTTATAATATTATGAAAAAGACTTGCAAATTATTGTCGGCAGCCGTAATCATTGCGGCTATGATATCGTGCGGCAAGCAGCCGGCTTCTGACAACGGCGGAAAGCCTTCGACAGAGGAAATTTCGCTTCCGCAAGATCCTTACCCCGGCAGTACGGACTTCCGGAAAAAGGTCCTCATTACAGACTTTACAGGTGCCGGATGCCCATTCTGTCCTGATATGACAAAGATATTACGTAAAGTTATAAGCAATTCGGCATATAAAGAATCAACCATCCTTACAATTGCACATACTTTCAAAAAAGACGGAGATCCTGCCTACCTTAATTCCAGCTTGCCAAGCGTTATGGGGATAAAGAGTTATCCGACACTTATATTTGACCTGCGCAAGGAATGGGCGAACGGGCTTACTTCCCTGCCGGATGCAAATAGTCTTCAAACCCAACTTGATATTCAGATTAAAAGGAATCCAGCAATTGCAGGAATCTGTACGGCCTCTGTTATCAAGGACGGGAATGTTACAATCAAGGCAGGAGTAAAATCCGGAGCGGAAAAGGCTACCGACTATTATGTTGGAATCCTCGTGCTTGAAGACGGCATAAAAGCCGAGCAGGCCAATGCTCCTGATCCGTCCTATAACATTCATAACGATTGCATAAGGATGATAGAAGGCTGCAGCCAGAAGAATTTTGCCGGAACCCGTCTGGATAATATTCTGAAAAAAGGGGAAAGCGGTGAAATCACGTTCTCATTCAGTCTTGATAAAAATATTGTGAAGAGCAACTGCAAGTATGTGGCCTATGTGTCTTGTGCCGGAGAGGACGGTAACTTCAAGGTTGTCAATGCAATATCGGCACAATTCGGCGAACCTGCCAAATATCAGTATAACTAATAAAAAATCTCTTTTCGATATGAAAAAATTTAACAACTTCATAATATTCGCCGCTACGGCAATCTTGGCTATTGCCTGCAAAGGCACGAATGAGGGCAAGCCGGATACAATTACTGTAAAACCGGCAGAGATAGAAGCATTGAAAGGAACATACCGGCTCCCTTTCGAATACGGCAATTCTTCTGAATACCGAGAAATTAAGGTTTCTTGCGATGCGGACTGGGTCTCTGATATCAATGTAGAACCCAACTCCGTGAGATTCAATGCCGGCAACAACTTTGGCGATGCAAGGCTTGCTACTTTTACTTTCAGTGTTCCCGGACAGAAAGATGTTGCGGCTACTGTAATACAGAGTGCTTTTGACAGCCCTTATTTTTCTATAGACGTAAACAATATAACCTCATATACCTGTATTGCAAATATAACCCCGAACGCTTCAAAGGCTCCGGGCAACTACTATTATATTGTTCTGAACAAGTCGTCCGTGGATGAATCCTTAGTGCTGGAAACCCACGAATACGGCAGCATGGAGTTTGGAGAAGCTGTCTATCAAAACGAACTTGAATATATCAAGAAATCGGCAGCAGAGGTCAATATGACAATTTCAGAATGGCTGAGCCGCATGGGCGGACTATATAAGGTAACCTCTTCGGCAGAGAAAACGGAAATGCCGTATGGGAATACCTCTCCGCTAACATACAACACCGACTATTATCTAATATGCTTCGGTATGACCACAGAAGGAGTGCGGACAAGTCCTGTTGTATTAAAGCAATTCACGACCTTGCCTCTGAACATGGTTAATATGAAATTCGAAGCAACCGTATCGAACATCGGTTCATATAATGCCGACATCGTAATGACTCCTTCAAATAATGATGAATATTATTTCTGGACATACGTATCCGATTTCCAATACGAAGAATTGGGCAATGACATATATGCGGTGATGGCCAATATGGTGAAAAACATAAAGTCAAGGGTGAATTCCGGAGCTTCTATAACTGCAATGCTCCAGAAAGGCAAGAACAACTCTAAATTGAGCAACCTCTGGGAAGGTACTACGTACCACATAGTTGCATGGGGAATGGATCTTCATTGTTCCCCTATCACCGAGCCGGTTGAGGTAACGACATTCAAGACACCGGCCATGGAGATTACGGATAACTGCACATTCAAGATAGAGACCCTTGAGATAAAGCAGCAGGACTTCAAGTTCAGAGTAACGCCTTCAAATAATGACACGAGGTACTATATAGCTCCCGTGCACAAATATCTTACGGAGGGCTACACGAATGACCAATTTGCCCAAAGAGTCATAAACATGGAGACAAAAAGAATAAATGACAGAGGCAACGGAGAGACATGGGCAAATACTGGTGAGTGCAAGACCGGAACAACGGAGTCCTGGGCCAACAAAGACCTTGGATGGGTTGTAAGGCCGGACAAGGACTACGTAATATTCGTATTCGGTGTCGGTCCTGACGGTAAACGTACCACAAAAGTGGCTACTGCCGAACTGCACAGCAATGATGCCAGCCAATCCGACATGACGTTTAATGTAACCTTCGATGAAATAAGGTGGAACAATATAACATACACAGTTACGCCGAGCAAAGACGATGAAAGATACCTTCCTTTCCTAATCGCCACATCGGAGCTTGACAATAACGGTTACCGCAAACCGGACGGAACTCTTGAAGACAAAGCTGTTATGACAGCAATAGAAGAATACTATGCAGAAGACGGTTCTTTCGCTATAGACTATGCTTCGAGAATAAAAACATCTACTATCAAAGGAGCGAGAGTGATGTCCAATACGGATTACTCTCTGCTTATCTGCGGTTATGCCGGAAGCAATACGACCAGATTCTACGAATTCAAGTTCAAAGCGCCTGAAATCCCATTCGGAAAGGCAGATGTAGATATAGAACTTGAGAAATTCGAACTTTTCGACGGTGCCGAACTTGCAAAACTTGACGAAAAGAAATGGCACAATTACCAAGAAAGGTCTGTTCTGTATGTTAAATTCAAAACAACCGGGGACTGCAAAAAATGGTATGCAGGAATGTGGCAGCCTATCAGCCATTTCAAGAAAGACGGAGGTATAGATTATGTTACACGGCTCGTGCAAATGGAGAACGTATTCGGTAACAATATCTACTATCCGGCAAAAGAAGGTTGGATAGCTCCATTCTGGAAAACTCCATACGAAGAGAACCGTCCTTGGACAGACGACAACGGCAATGTGTGCAGCACCGTTCCTTGGGCTTTCTACTACTATGCCGAAGGAGAGAATGGGAATTACGGCAAATTCCACTGTAAATACTTCCTTCCGCGCAAGACCGAAGCCGAGAAAAAAGACTGGTTCGACATTACCCCTACTCCGGCATACGATTTCTGGTCGGAAGGCGGGCTGAGATCTACGATTCTGTCCGCTCCTAAGACAGACGTCCGTATGGAGCCGATATTCAAGGCTCGCAAAAAATAACAGTTGCGGTTTCTTGCAAAAGATACCGGATTTTTGAACCTTATTAAAAACAATTATAAAATGAAACGAATCCTAACATCGGTACTATTAACGGCATCTCTATTATGGGTTGCCTGTACCAAAGAAAACGAAGTAAAGACACCTGTCATCAATGTGTCTGCAAATGAGATTTCCGTAGCTGCCACGGCAGAAAGCGGAAGCATCGGCGTTACTGTCGAAAACGGTGTATCTGACGCAAAACTGACTGCCCAAGCGGAACAGACGTGGGTCAGAGATTTCAAAATATCCGACAATAAGCTTACATTCAAACTGGATGTAAACATTTCCGATGAGCGTAAGGCATTCATTATTCTAAGTTACCCGGAAGCGAAAGATGCCGTGGTAACCGTAAAACAGATGGCTGCCGGCGAAAGTATCAGCCTGTCAAAGGTAAATGCGGAAATAAGCTATAAAGGGGGTACAGTTTCGACTCTCGTAACAAGTGATCGCAAATGGGCTCTTGAGGGCACATACGATTGGGTGCATCCAGGCTCTACGGAGGGACTTCCTAATACCGAAGTATCATTTACCGTAGACCCTAACTTAAATACCTCTCCACGTAATGCGGAATACTTCGTTGTAAGTGGCAAAAACAAAGTGAAGCTTACAATCAGCCAGAAAGGTGCACCGTTCAACGACACCTTCACTGACGAAAATTTCAAGAAGTACATAATCAAAAATTTCGATACCGACAATAACGGTGAACTTTCACAGGAAGAGGTCGATGCAATTGAGGTTATAAAATATGAAGAGCCTTCGGCAATTTCCGAAGGAGGAGCTATTTCCCCGGAAAACAACGGGATAGCCTCTTTCAAAGGAATTGAAGGACTTAAAAACCTTAAAGAATTCTCTTTTATTACGTCTACCACTACCGGAGGTTCGAAATCCACAGTCGAGACAATAGATTTGAGTAAAAACAAAAAACTTGAGTCCATTAACGTAAGGTGTCTCAGTGTGAAATCAGTGAACCTTGAAGGACTTACGGCACTCAAAAGCATCAGGACCGGCACATGTGCAAACATTGCAGAGATTAAGCTTGGCAACAATCCGGAACTGACTGAAATATATGCTTTCTCCAATAATCTGACATCCTTGGATCTAAGCAGCTGCACAAAACTGAAAATTCTTACAATATACGGGAACAAGTTCAAAACGCTCGACCTGTCCGCATTGAAAAATATCGAACAAGTCGATGCCGGTATGAAAACTCTCGAAAGCATCACTCTTCCGGCCAATTCTAAGATAACTTCACTCGGACTGAACAATTCCAAGGTAAAAGAACTCAACTTCGCAAATCTTCCGGAACTTGTAAAATTCAGTTATCAATATTGCCAGATTAAGAATGTCGCATTCGTCAATTCGCCGAATCTTGAGAAGATCGATCTCTATATGCATCAGAGCGTACACAAGATTGATGTCAGCAAGAACCTCAAGCTGAAAGATATGGAAATTAGAAGCCGCCACGACGAATATGGAGACTGTCTACTTTATCTTGAAGAAATCATATTGTCAGAAGGGCAGGAGATACAGAATCTTAATCCGTCATTGCAAGAAATAAAAGACGGGAAATGGAAGAATTCCGATTATGTTAAAGTTAAGATAACATATATAGAAGATCCTAATTTCAATGTGCTTGACAAGATTACAGACTCCAAACTTAAAGAAGAAGCCCGCAAGTACGACACCGATGGAAACGGCATACTTACTAAGGAAGAAGCAGCCAAAGTGACCGTCATGAACCTGAAAGACAAAGGTATCAGCACCCTTGAAGGCCTCCAATGGTTTACTGGGCTCCTGAATCTCGATGCATCAAATAATATGATTACTGATGTTGACATGAGCAAATGGAAATCGCTCACGGACATAAACCTTTCTAATAATAAAATTACTTCTATAGACTATACAGCCTGCACGGCTCTTGTCAATATCGACTTTTCACACAACGAGCTGACAAAAGTGTCAAATGCTTCCGGCTATGACTTCAAAGCCATACAGACCGTTAATTTCTCATACAACAAACTTACTAAGGTAAGGATCAAAGGAATAAGTTCTGTAAAATCCATCGACCTGTCACACAATGAGATGAAATCGGCAGAAATAGAGAACAACAGCATGCTCACATATCTTGATATAAGCAATAATAAATTCGCCGTTTTAAACTTTGAGCAGCCGTTCTATCTCTGGAGCTTAAAGAACCTCAAGACACTCAAAGCTGACAACTACGGAAACGGTGGCTGGCTTGGTCAAGGTCTTAAGAACCTTAAACTTGAAACTCTTGTATTCACAGGGGATGCGGATGAAAAATTCGTTATGCTCAACTTAACAGGCTCCGCAACTACGCTGAAACATCTTGAACTGACCGGATGTACAAATCTTAAAGATGTTTATATAGGCGAAGGTGCTGTCATCTCTGATGCCGACATAATTAAAGAAGCCGGCACTACAATACACAGGACAGCCGTACCAGAATAAACTTTGCAACTTCAGAGTGTCCGCTTGAACCCGCTTTTGGCGGACACTCTTTATAATTATTACATAAGTACCAAATGAAAAAGTTTTTATTACCTGCTGCAATCCTCATTATCCTTGCCGGTTGTGCCAAAGAAACGGACAAACCAACCGAGACGGTAACGACATCGCAGAATGCGAACACCGATGCCATATACGAGGAAGGTGTGGCCATAGTGCAATTTGACGATAATCTTATAAATCTTGTCGAAGATGACCTTAAATCCGGGAACATGGCGACAAAATCGGCAGCACTGAATTCGGTATTCGGAGGACTTGGAATCAAGTCGATAAGAAGAGTCTTCGCCGATGCAGGACAATTTGAACCGCGCGCACGCAGGTATGGGCTGCACAAATGGTACAAAATCGAATTTGACTCAAACACTCCGGTCACAAAGGCCCAGTCTGAATTAGGCTCGATACCGGGCATTGTCAAAGTTGAAAAAAGCATATTAGGACACCTTCGGGGCTTTAATGATCCAAGGTTAAAAGAGCAGTGGCATTATATCAACCCCGGTACTGGTCGGTACAGGAAAGGTCTGGATATCAATGTCGAGCAAGTATGGGAGGACTATACTGTGGGAAGCGACAAGGTAATAGTGGCCGTCAATGACGGAGGTATAGATCCTACGCACCCCGATCTTACAGATAACCTTATTCCTGCCGGAGCAAACGGAAGCAAAAATTTTTTGACGGACAGCTACAAAATAACTCCTCACACACATGGTACTCATGTGGGAGGCACGTTGGCAGCAGTAAATAACAACGGAATAGGAGTAAGCGGCGTTGCCGGCGGAGACAAGGCTAAGGGTCAAAAGGGAGTAAGACTTCTCTCATGCCAGATCTTTGACACATCTACCGGAAAAGAGCTTTCCGCTCCTATTGCAGAGACGGCTGCAGCATTTACATGGGCTGCGGATCATGGTGCTGTAATAAGCCAGAACAGCTGGGGCTATATTGCCGACTCCAACCAGGACGGCAAAGTGTCGAAAGAAGAACTCGAAACATACAAAGCACAGACACTTGCAGGCAATTATTCCGTTCTTAAAGACGCTATCGACTATTTTATCGACAATGCCGGTTGCGACAACGAAGGAAATCAGCTCCCGGACTCTCCTATGAAAGGAGGAATCGTTATATTCTCTGCCGGCAATGAAAACATCGATTACGACATAATCAGTTCTTATGACAGGGTAATAAGCGTTGGAGCTACTGATGCCGCCGGAAAGAAAGCCTCTTTCTCGAACTACGGCAAATGGGTCGATGTATGTGCTCCAGGCACCGATATTCTAAGTACATACCCGCAAAATGAAGGCGCATACGGACTATCTTCCGGCACTTCCATGTCTTGCCCGCAGGTATCAGGGATTGCGGCCCTGATAGTATCATATTACGGTGGTCCTGGATTCACTGCCGATGCACTTAAAGAAAAACTTCTCAATGGGGCAAGAACCGGTTTTATACCGGAGACGGAACATATAGGAAATCTCGTAGACGCTCTCGGCTCAATGACCATTGACGGCAAGCATATTCCGGAACCTGTAGCCCCATATACTGTCCAACAGACCTCCAATTCAATTTTATGCAAATTCAATCTTCCTAAGTCGGCTTCGGGGAAAAGGGCATACGGAGTAATGGTTGTCGCTGCAAAAAATCGTATGGACATAGAGTCGTTCAATCCTGCCGACCCTTCGGAGAATGCCGTATTCGCAGTTACTGATTTCCCTAAGAAAAAAGCCGGGGAGGAAGTGTCTGCCGACATAAAAGGTCTTGAATTCAATACTAAATATTATATAGCGTTGTTCGCAAAGGATTATTCCGGACATTATTCCGCAGCTTCCGAAATCAAAGAGGTAACTACCCTTGACAACAATGCTCCTGTCATTTCAGGTACCCAAACAGACTTTACGCTACGTGCATTTCAGACAATAGATGCCCTTTTCGATATTACGGATCCTGACGGGCATAAATTCACGGTAGATTTCACAGCCGGCTCAGCTGCGGCAACCCTCACAGGAGATGCTGCAAGCCGCACCCATAAACTTAAAATAATAGGGAAAAACGCTCCTGCCGGGACATACACCGCCCAAATAAAGGCTACAGATGAATACGGAAAGAGCTCCGTTCTCGACATAAAATATACAATATTAAAGAATAATGCCCCTTCCTCTACAGGGAAAATTGAAGACAAATATATTTCAGACCCTTCCGCAGAATTTACGATAGATATGTCGGAGATCTTCTCCGATGCCGACGGAGAGCCTCTGACTTACAGTTTATCAGCCGACAACGGCAATATAATAGCTATAAAGAACGTAAAAGACAATAAGGTGACATTCAAAGTGCTGGGCTATGGACTTGCAAATGTTAGCATAACGGCAACAGATGCTCTCAACGACACGGCTCTGTCGTCATTCAGAATTCTCGTCAGGGACAAGGGCGTCAATTTCGAAGCCTACCCTAATCCTGTCAGGACAACGCTCAATCTGCGAGGAAGCGTGCAGGAAAGCGAGGCCGAAGTCAGGATAGAAACTGCAAACGGTTCCATAGTCTACGACAACAAGGTCACCCTTGGAGCTTTCACTCCGCACTCAATTGATATGACTTCCTGTGCACCGGGAAAATATCTGCTTACAACAGTAATGAACGGAGAAACTTATAGACAGACATTCATAAAACTGTAATAATCATGAGATTGAAATTCCTCTTAATATCATCAATAATTATTTTGTGCTCTTTGTGCAGGACACAGGCACAGACAACCGGAGGTCAGGAAGTTTTCCCTTTTGCCGGAATTTCCAGAGATGCAAAAGGGGCGGCAATGGGATTCACGGGAAAGGCAGATTGCTCATCTCCCGCCTGGAGTGCCTTATCGTCATCTGCATCTTTACCGTTCTATGAGGGTACTTTTCAAGTTAAGACACTTTATCAATCCTGGGGCCGGAAGGATTTCGGAGGCTCGTTCTTCGGAGGAGGAGCTGCCGTGAAAATAGGGAAAAACCTTGGTTTGGCGATTGCCGGGCTGTATCAAGGATGGAAAAGTTACAATACAGTCAATGAATTCAATGTGCCTACAGGCCGCGTTAAACCCGCTGACTATCAGTTTGGAATAGGGGCAGGCTATCGTTTTTTGGAAAAATATTCAACAGGTGCCAACTTGAAATATTACAGGTCAGAAGCCGGTGAGCACAATACTTATTCCAATCTTGCGGCTGACATTTTCATAATGGGACGGTTTGGAGACTTCGGAGTTACCGCCGGGGTTTCAGACATAGGAGGCAAGGTGAAATCCTATTCCGGAGACTCCTTCTCTCTTCCTACGGCTGCTGTTGCAGCCACAACCTACACAAAGGAGCTGACTCCATTTCTTTCGGTCGCAGGTTCCCTCGATTTGAACTGCTATTTCTCCGGCAATCTGACAGCCGGGATAGGAGCTGAAGTGGGACTGTGGGATATAGGCTTCATCAGAGGCGGCTATCACTACGGAACTGACAAGGCCATTTTGCCGTCTTTCGGCACCCTTGGCCTGGGTTTTGAATACTTCGGCTTTATACTTGAAGGAGCTATAATATTCGGCAACGATATTATAGGTAATTCAATCACAGCAAGTTTAGGTTATAAATTCTAAATTATGATTATGAAAAAGATTTCCGCTATATTGTTTTCCCTGTTTTTTGCATTTACTGCAATGGCACAGATACCTTCCGTCACCGTTGAAGACGGAAAAGGCTGTAAATTCGATACGGCATGTCTTCCCGACGGGAAAATTCCGACAGTAATTTCATTCTGGGCCATGACCTGCAAGCCTTGTATCACCGAACTTGATGCAATTTCAGAAGCATATCCTGACTGGATAGAGAAGGTCAAATTCAAAATGATAGCTGTGTCCATTGACGACAGCCGGTTTAACACCAAGGCAAAATCTTTCGCGCAAGGACGCGGTTGGGAGGATTTCATCCTGCTTTACGACAAAAATCAGGATTTTGCGAGAGCCATGAACGTGAGCCTGACCCCTCAGGTATTTGTGCTCGACCCTAAAGGCAAAATTGTCTATTCCCATACAGGCTATACTCCAGGCTCTGAAGAAGAGATCTTCAAGGCACTATGCGAAATACGGAAATAATGGCAATAAATGTTTCTACAAGAATTGCAGCAGCAATCCTTGTATTGTTTACGTCAGGTGTCATCGGCTCTGCATCGGCACAATCATACAAGGAGGCAGAACCTGCAAAAGAAAAGGGCGAACATCTGACCGGTAGTTTCGAAACCAATTCAATCCTTTATGTCAAGGATTCGAATTCGGGAGCCATTACCCCCGATGACAAGTTCGGCTCTAACAACTATCTTAAGTTAGACTATTACAGGAAAAGGTTTTCGGCCGGCGTACAGCTTGAGGGCTATTACCCTGCCCTGCTCGGACATCCGTCCGAATTAAGCGGGACGGACCTGACCTCGGTTTATGCAGGCTGGCAGGACGGACGGTTTTCCATAACCGTCGGGACATTCTACGATCAGCTCGGCTCCGGCCTGCTCTTTCGCTCCTGGGAGGACAGGGCTTTAGGCCTGAACAATGCAACCCTGGGAGCAAGATTTAGCTATAATTTTAATAATATCATTAATATCAAAGCTATATGGGGAGCACCGAGATACGGCATGGCCTACGCCTCCACCAAAGTGCGGGGTGCAGACCTATCATTTTCATTAGGGGAGCTGCTTTCATGGGGATCCGGCTCACTGAATATTGAGGGCTCGTTCCTTGACAAATATGAGGAAGTGTCGGATTTACTTGCCGAGGCTGGAATGAAACCTAACAGGGACGGTTATTCCATAAGGCTAAACGGAGGTTACAAGGGTTTTTTCGCAAAAGGCGAATATGTCGGCTCTGGGCAAAAATACTACAACAATCCACTTTCGGTGTCAACCAGAGATAAATATATTTTTCACAATGGGAATGCCGCCCTCGTAGAAATGGGATACAATGGAAATGGCTTAGGAGTTCAAGTTGCAATGAGGAGGCTTGAATGGATTGATTCGAAGATTTATGACGACAAAATTGCCGAAATAAATATGATAAATTATATCCCCGCTCTATGTGCTCAATACACCTATATGCTTACAAACATGCATCCATACACGCCACAGACAGGTCTTGTCTACAATAACGGGGATTTCAACAGAGGAGAAATAGGTGGGCAGGCCGATATATTCTATTATTTTAAAAGAGGCAGTGCAATAGGCGGCAAAAGGGGCATGAAAGTGCATTCCAATTTCTCAACCTTCTACACAAATAGCTGCTCCGGTTGGCTGGCTGCCGGTAATATTCTATACCGAAACTTCAATTTTGATATAGAAAAGCAGTTTTCAAGACGTTTCAAAGGCATATTTCTGTATTCCTTACAAGAGTACAACCCGACAAAAGAGCTTAACGATATATTGGATACGTCACATATCTTCGTTCTCGACATGACCTACAAATGGACACCGGCTATATCAAGCCGGGTAGAAATCCAGTATCTGCTGTCGCCTGACAATGAAGACTGGACGGCAGCTCTCGCCGAACTGAACTTTGCACCGAAATGGAGCATATTCTTGAGCGACATGTTCAACATAGGTAAGGATGTAAGCACCACGCACTATTATAATGCTGGTGCCAGCTTCACTTCAGGCCGCACAAGGCTTTCACTTGCATACGGACGCAATCGCGAAGGATTTATCTGTTCCGGTGGTGTATGTCGCCGCATGCCGGCCTACACCGGTCTGAATTTCGCCCTCACCACCTCGTTCTGATGTAAGGGGAACGGGAACAACGTGTCGGCCTGAGGGCAGCCCCTTACGCTTGCCTTTGCTTGTTGACTCTTCCGCGAAAATAAGACACAATAAAATTTTGTAATATATTGTGCAAATGATTATATTTGCAGAATATTAGAAACGTGGACAGATTTGGCTGCTTGCAACCACGTGAAAAAAATGCTAAAAAGATTTCAATCTGCGCTTTAAAAAGCGTATTTTTCATGTAACATAGCCCGGCCGCCGTCTGTCTTTATTAAAAGACGATGTTATGAATTATTTATTTACTTCGGAATCGGTTTCGGAGGGGCATCCGGACAAGGTGTCAGATCAGATATCCGATGCAATCCTTGATGATTTTCTGCGACAGGACCCGGAAGCCAAAGTTGCTTGCGAGTCATTCTGCTCTACCGGCATGGTGGTCGTAATGGGAGAAGTTCGCTCTGAGGCATACGTGGACATTCAGACTATCGTACGCAATACTATCAACAGGATAGGCTACAATAGGGCCGATTACATGTTTGACGGCAATTCCTGCGGAGTGATGTCGGCTCTTCACGAACAGAGTGCGGACATCAACCGCGGTGTAGTGCGTAACGAGCCTGACGAGCAGGGTGCAGGAGACCAGGGCATGATGTTCGGATATGCCTGCAGCGACACAAAGGAATATATGCCATTGCCATTAGCCTTGTCGCATGAAGCATTGAAAATCCTTGCCGATATCCGCAAAAATTCTCCGGCTCTGATGCCGTATCTGCGTCCTGATGCAAAATCCCAGTTCACAGTCGAATATGACGAGTGCAACAAGCCTGTCAGGGTGCATACTATTGTTATCTCGACGCAGCACGATGAATTTGCCGATTCGACTTTAGGCAAGATGAGCTATGAAGAGGCCGTGAGGCAATACGGCAAAGACAAAGCCGACAAGGCTATGCACGACAGGATTGAAAAAGACGTAAGGACAATACTTATTCCTAAACTGCTCACGAGCCTGCCGGAGGAGACGGCTGCCCTATTCGATGACAAATTCATTCTGCATGTAAATCCTACCGGCAAATTTGTAATCGGAGGGCCGCACGGCGACACAGGATTGACCGGAAGGAAAATCATTGTGGACACCTACGGAGGAAAGGGAGCCCACGGCGGCGGAGCTTTTTCGGGAAAAGACCCTTCAAAAGTGGACAGAAGCGCGGCATACGCTGCCAGATATATAGCCAAGAATATGGTAGCGGCCGGCATAGCAAAGGAAATGCTCGTCCAGATTGCATACGCAATAGGAATTGCCGAGCCGGTGAGCATTTTCGTAGACACATACGGCACCGCAGCTTCCGACAAGAATGGCAAACAGTTCACAGACAGCTATATAGCTAAAAAAATAAACGAGCTGTTCGATTTGCGTCCGGCCAAGATAATAGAAAAATTCCAATTGAAGAATCCGATCTATGAGCCTACTGCCGCCTATGGGCACATGGGCCGCAAACCTTATCGGAAGACTATGAAACTAATCCGAGATGGGAAGGAGACCGAGAAGATCGTGCAGTTCTTCGGCTGGGAACTTTTGGATTCCACTGACAAGATAAAAGCCGCTTTTGGCAAATAGTCAAAAATTATTCATATCTTTGCAGATGCTTTCTCGTGTAGGGAGCAATACTTATTTATTAATTTTTAAACAGATTCACAATGGCTGTTAAAATTCGTTTACAGCGCCACGGAAAGAAGAATTTCGCATTCTTCCACATTGTAGTGGCAGACACACGCTCACCGCGTGACGGTCGTTATATCGAGCAAATCGGTACCTACAACCCTAATACCAACCCGGCAACCATCGTTCTCGACAAAGAGAAAGCTCTTGCCTGGCTGAATGTAGGTGCAGAACTTACACTTGTCACACGCCGCATCCTTTCTTATGAGGGAGTTCTACTGCGCAAGCATCTTGCAGGCGGAGTGGCAAAAGGAGCTTTTTCCCAGGAAGAAGCAGACAAGAAGTTTGCTGAATGGAAAGCCCAGAGAGATGCCAAAATCGAAGCTAAGAAAAGCGGCTTGAGCAAGGCTGCCGCCGATAAGGCAAAAGCTGCGGTCGAGGCTGAGGCTAAGGTGAACAAGGAAAGGGCTGAGGCTCTTGCAAAGAAGAAAGCTGAGGAAGAGGAAGAGGCAAGGAAAGCAGCGGAAGCAGCTGCAGCGGCTAAGGCAGCTGAAGAGGCGGCAGCCGCTCCTGCAGAAGCCCCTGCTGAGGCTCCTGCCGAAACTCCGGAGGCTTAAACCATGTCCAGAGCAGGTTCTAATGACTTGCTGCAGATAGCCCAGGTATTGAAATCAAATGGTACCGAAGGGGAAATCGTAATCGGTTTCCGGGACTTCGCTCCTGAAGATATCAATCTTAAAGAACCGGTATTCATCTATTATGATGGACTGCCGGTTCCTTTTTTTATCAAATCATTTGTCATTAAAGGCTCTTCACGTGCAATCGTGAGGCTCAATGACATCATGAGCTACGACGAAGCCGAAGAGATTGTCGGAAAGGGCGTTTTCGCAGAAAGCGATACGATTGAGGGCTACGAAGAAGATTGGAACGTGCTTATCGGCTGGCGTCTCAAAGACGCGGACGGGAATAAGATCGGAATAATTACCGGCATAGAAGACATTCCCGGAAATCCATGCATCCACGCGGAGACAGCAAAAGGACAGGTAATGCTGCCTCTTCATGAAGACCTCATCCTGTCCTTGGATAATTCCCGTCAGGAAATAGTTATGACCATTCCCGAAGGGCTGTTATAATTACTCTTCAGGCTTGTTTTCCGGAGCAGACGCTTCAGATGAAGCAATCGGCTCTGTTGTCTCCTTTTCAGATGAAGCAACCGGCTCTGTTGCCTCCGCTTCCTGCCCGGCAAATGGTGTTGCCGGCTCTGCCACAGGTGCGACCGGTTCGGCCGGAATATCTTTGATTATGCCGTTCTCCAACTTGACATCGCGATAGAAAGCAGCCTGAGCCGTCATCATATAAGGATATAGCCATATAAATCCTATACCCAATGTTATTATTGACAATAATATCCAGCCGATGAAACTCAGTTGCAAGTAGAATAGATCGAACTTGCGGCCTTTCATCATAGTCCGGCTGGCCTTAAGTGTCTCGGTCACAGACATATCCGGACGCTCGACGAGGAGATAAGGCACCATTGAATAGGCATAGCCAAGTATAATTCCGGGGATAATAAGAAGCAAGAACCCTATCATAACGAGAACCGTAACCAAGAGCATTCCCAAAATTATATGCACATAGTGCTTTAACGCCAAAGAGATGCAGTTGCTTGTCAAATCAATGTCATTCTCCTCATAAAGCAGCCTGAAAGTATTCATAAATCCTACTCCTATAGGAACAATAACAAGCAATTCGTAGACACAGACAAACAAGGACAAGCCTACTGAAGTATCTCCGGAAACCCCCTGTGCAATGTTAGGAGCAAAGGCCGGACTATTGATTGCGATTAATACGAGGGTGGCGACTACGGCCTTGGCCCATATGCCACTAAGAGACGCCAACGCAGCGTTCTTGTAATCTTGATTTTTTTTCATTTGGATAGGTATTGAAAATTATTGATATATCTCTTGCAATCTATTGTTTTATAGCCACTTGGACTACAAACAAATCCATACAACACCTCATCGGCAGATCACTCCTGTTGGAAGAAAGGTTGAAATCCAGATAGTCAAAATCCCCTAAACCGCTGATGTCAAACTTGGTCCAATCCGTAAGCACTTTGAGAGTCCCCTCATATTTCGCGAGGAATATTTCCGCCTTTTTCTCCTTTACAACATTGTTCAGTGTAGCCGAAACCGTCAATTTGAGATAGTCTCCCTCTGCAAATGCAGGAACACCGTCCTTTCCGAACATGGCGATGTTAGCCACCTCATTTGTATTATTGATATAACAGTTTTTCGGAGTTGCAGTGCCGTATTGAGAGGAAGCGAAGACAATGTCATGTTCCGGCATTGAAGCCTCATCCTGCTGCCAATACACCAAAAAACATTTGCCTATGGCTGTGGTATCGGCTACACAGAACGGTGAACGCGAAACATGCCCGGCTTTATAGGTGGTATCGCACAACATTGAAAATATGAAACCGCCCTTTATATCTTCGGACGTCCCGTCATTCTTGTTGCAGAAAATAAAACCGCCCTCCCCAAAAGAGTTCTTATGATATATGCTGTCAATATTCTGGATATCAACAAATTCAAAGTTGCATACAGCATTATAATTGGACTCGTATGAGCCCTTAAGGCAGGCTGTAGCAAGGACTGCCGCCAAAAGCACTATGTAGATCTTTTTCATTCTATAAATTTATAAAAGTTATTCGGTTTTTACTATACCTATATATTCCGCCGGGCCGGTAAGCCATATATCTTCAAAGGTGTGGCAATCGCCGGAAGGCCTGAACTCTACCGTCAATGACGATATTTTGGCATCGACTACATATTTTAGAATGCCTCCTTCCTCCTCATATCCGCAAGTCCTGTCGTCAAGAAATGCGGCAATTGCAGAGGCCACTATTCCGGTACCGCATGCAAGAGTCTCGGACTCAACTCCTTTCTCGTATGTTCTGACTATAAGCCTATCCGCTTCCCGCTGTACAAAATCGGCATTGGTCCCTACCGTGGCAAAACGACTGTCATAGCGTATTCTCCGGCCTTCTCCTATCACGCCATATCCCTTTATATCCTCAACAAACCTCACGAAATGCTTGGTGCCGGTGTCAAGAAAATACTCGTTCTCACCTATTTTTTCAACATCTATGACATCCCTCATTTTCAAACGAACGATTTTAGGATTGCCACTTCGGAGAATATAGGCTTCATGAGGCCCGTCCGGTGCTTTGAAATTAAAGCTCTTATAGCCTATATCAGCCGCGAAGGCCACTATGCAGCGACCTCCATTGCCGCACATCATGCCTCCGGAGCCGTCAGAATTGAAATACTCCATGCCGAAATCCAACTCCGGGTCTTGCACTAAAAGCATAAGTCCGTCAGCTCCGAAACCGGTATGCCTGTCGCACAAAGCTCTGACCTTGGTTGCATCCAGTTTCACATTGCCGTCGCGATTGTCCGCAATAAGGAAGTCATTGCCGGCTCCATGGTATTTGTACATTGTCAGCATAATTCTTCCTTAATCAATTTGCACAAGAGAGGAATGCCAGCCTTGATTTTTTCTTCACTCATAAAAGAAAAGTTCAGCCGCATAGTGTTGTGGCCGCTTCCGTCCGTACAGAAAAAGTTACCGGCTACGTATGCCACTCCTTCTGCAAGGGATTTTTCATAAAAGGCAACCGCATCGAATTCTGCCGGAAGACTGAGATATATGAAAAGACCTCCCTCCGGCCGCGTCCAACTCGCTCCCGAAGGCATATATTTCTCCAAAAGAGAAAGCATCAGGTCCCGTTTCCCCTTATACATCCTGACGCTTTTGGCTAAATTGGCATCCAGCTTCCCCGAAGACATGAACTCTGCCGCTACGTATTGGTCGAAAACCGGAGGGCAAAGGTCAAGAGACTGCTTGCATACATAAATTCTGTCCAAGAGTGCCGGGGCCGCAAAAATCCAACCGAGACGGAAGCCAGGGGCAAATATCTTTGAAAAAGAGCCTAAATGCAGCACCCTGTCGGGGGCCATGGAATAGATTGTCGGCAAAGACTCCCCTTCGTAGCGCAATTCGCGATATGGGCAATCCTCTACTATAAGGAAGTTGTATTCCTCCGCCAAATAGGCCAAAATCATCCTCTCCTCAAGCGTAAGTGTCTCTCCCGAAGGGTTTTGGAAGTCAGGCACTATATAAAGGAATTTCAACTTTCGTCCGCCGGAACAGGCTTTTTCTATGGCCCCGATATATGCACTTTCAAATGCACTCAAATCCGCCTCGTGACGCACTCCTACGACATCTGCCCTATAAGACCTGAATGATTGAAGCGCCCCCAGATATGTAGGATTGGAGGTCAATATCACATCTCCCGGATCTGCGAGAATCCTCGTACAAACATCAATCCCCTGTTGCGATGAAGATGTTATCTGAATACGTTCCAACGGCACTTCATACCTGTCCGAAAGAGCCTCCCGCAATTCTGTAACTCCCTGAGTGGAGCCGTATTGAAAGGCTTTTCCACCATACCTCCCGATTACACCGTTCATTACCCGACCTATCTCTTCAACCGGAAAAGTGTCCGCAGAAGGATAACCGCCCGCAAAAGAGTAGATTTCATCAAGCTTTACTTTCTTGAAAATCTCCCTTACGGGCGACCTCATAAAAGAGGAAGTGTCCTTAGAGAAAAAATCACGGTAATCCATTATCTGAGAATATCTTCAAGAGCCACGGAAGCTGACGTCCTGTTGTCTCTGTATTTGACAATGACAGGGGTGTAAAGCTGGACTCCGGCATCCTTGCCCGGCCCTTTGGTAATAGGACGGCTGCCTGCAACCACCACAGCCCCCTCCGGAACAATTATCCTGCCTTTATTGTCAGCCTTTATATATTCTCCGGCCACATTGTCATAAATCGCAGTGGCTCTGTTGATTATCACCCCCGTACCGATAACGGCATTCCCTTTGACAATCGTCCCCTCGTAAATACCGCAATTACCGCCGATAAAGACATTATCCTCGATTATCACAGGCAAAGCCCCTACCGGTTCGAGCACTCCGCCCAACTGTGATGCGGCCGAAAGATGAACATGCTTGCCTACCTGAGCACAGGAGCCGACCAAAGCATGGGAATCTATCATTGAACTTTCGTCCACAAATGCTCCGATATTGATATATGAAGGGGGCATTATTATTACGGAAGACGCTATATATGAGCCAATTCTGACTGCACTACCGCCAGGAACTATTCTCACCCCATCATCCGGTCCGAAATTCCTCAAAGGAATTGTGTCCTTGTCGTAAAACGAAAATTGCCCCTGGGACATATCCGAAAGTTTACCGAGACGAAAACCGCTGAGTATCACCTCCTTAATCCAAGAATTAACTATCCACTCCCCGTCCTTTTTCTCGGCCACTCTAATTTCTCCGGACTCAAGCCTCCGGCATATATCATAAAATTTTTCCGTCTCCGTCATAATTCCTCTATTGTCTTTTTCATTATTTCTATGGTGTCAGGGGTCGCCGGAGTCAGCGGAGAACGCAACTCGTTACGGCACAAACCCATTACTGAAAGGCCGCCTTTAACGGCTATAGGGTTGCTCTCGATGAAGCAATTTTCATATAGAGGCATCAATCTGTTATTCAGCGATATAGCATCTTTCAGGTTGCTCTCCCGTACTGCCTTTACAAGTGCGGCTGTCAGCTGGGGAGCTATATTGGATGCGACACTAACCACCCCATCGGCACCGCACGCCATGAGAGGCAGGGTCTGGTTGTCATTTCCGCTCAATACGCTGAAGCCCTCCGGTGCATTCCTCTTTATTTTCAGAATCTGATCAATATTGCCGGAGGCCTCTTTGACGGCAATTATATTCTTAATCTCGGCAAGGCGTAATGTTGTGGAAAACAACATATTAGTTCCTGTTCTGCTCGGCACGTTATATATTACTATACCCTTGTCGGTAGATTCTGCTATAGCCTTGAAATACCGGTAAAGTCCTTCCTGTGTCGGCTTGTTGTAGTACGGGACTACAACCAAATACGCATCGGCTCCGTGAGGTTCGAGAATCACGATATTCTTCAAGGTCGCAGCAAGCGAATTAGTGCCGCACCCGACCACTACCGGCAGATTGCCTGCTACCTCTTTGGTTGCTTGCAACACAGCGACTTTCTCGTCATTGTCCAGACAAGGGGTTTCAGCCGTCGTGCCAAGCGGAACAAGAAAGTCGATTCCGGCTTCGACCTGTCTTCTTACAAGAGACTTATAACAATCCAGGTCTACTTCTCCATAACGGAAAGGAGTTACCAATGCAGTACCACAGCCCTTGAGCATCAATTGTTTACCCATATCATACCTCCTTCATTAAAATTTCCTTAAATTCGTACACGCCCTCAAGCCTTTCCGTGAGCAAGGCCGCCGTCACTGCCCCCTCGGCAAATCCACGACGGGAAAAAGCCTCGTGTTCAATGGTCAGTCTGTCGTTTTTCCCTTCAAAGCCGACTGTATGAATGCCCGGCACCTCTCCGACGCGTACTGAGGCTATTTCCGCCTTTTCAGACATTCCGTTTTCTACAGCTGCCGCCAATGTCTTTGCCGTGCCGCTTGGGGCATCAAACTTATGTATATGATGTTTTTCAACGATATATGGGGAATAGCCACCGGCCCTGCCGAGATATTTGGACACAAGCTCTACAGCGGCGGTCATGACATTAACCCCGACTGAAAAATTAGACGCCCAGATCATAGGAGTCCTGTTCTTTGCAAAACATTCGAAAATCTCGTCCTTAATATCGTACCAGCCTGTAGTGCCGACTACGGCAGCCTTAAAATTTTCGGCTATGAAACGGTAGTTCTTCCTGAAAGCGTCCGGAGTGGTAAAATCTATACACACGCTCTCAGAAGCAAGGTCCTTGTCGAAACTTGCAACATCTTCAGTAGTTCCGGCACATTCTACCCCTCTGACAGCCAACTCTTCCTCAACGATATGCCCCATTTTCCCATATCCCGAAATAACAGCTTTCATAAATTTTCTCCTTAAAATAATTTTTTGTGCAGCCCGTCCACCGACTCGGCCAGCCTGTCCCTGTCGATTACAAAACTTATATTCATCAGGCCTGCGCCAATAGAAACCATATATATTTTTCCGGTGACGGATGCCATGTCTTCTATCAGTTTGTCGCGTCTTAGGACGTTCTTGCCGACTATGGAAATCTGAGCCTTGTCCCGATATACCGTCATTTCCATCAACTCCGACAACTCCTCCATAGCCTCTTCAAGTTCAGTATGTCCGGCTTCTACGGTAATTGAAACTTTTGACTCCTTGGTACTTACAAGGAAAGCTTCTATCTTGTGGGATTTTAGAATTCCGAATATCCCCGACAGCATGGAGGTCTCTCCGGCAAGTTTCCGGGAGGAAAGTTCTATATAATAAATGTCATCTCGGAAAGCTATGGATTTTGGGCCGTCAGGGATTGAGTCGTCTCGCACGACAGACGAGCCCTCGCATTCAGTATTTCCGGAATTGAGCACCCTGATCGGAATATTTTTCTTTCTGGCAGGCTCTATTGTGAGAGGATGAAGCACCCTGGCTCCCAAATATGCCATTTCAGCCGCTTCCTCGTAAGAAATTCTGTCAATCCTTGATGTCTTATGTACAACCCGTGGGTCTGCTGTCCTGATACCGTCTACGTCTGTCCATATCTCTACCTTAGAAGCATTCAGAGACATGGCTATAATGGCAGCGGAATAGTCAGAGCCCTCAAAGCCGAGCACTGTCGTGGCACCGGAAGCCGAGGAGGCTATGAAGCCTTGTGTAAGCACGATGTCGACCCCTTTTGCCTCTTCGCCTATTATCCTAAGAATATTGCTTTGAGTAGCTTCCATATCCGGCCTTGCACTCAGATAGTCATCGTTCGTAATTATCATCTTCCTCGCATCCACCCAGCGGGATTTGACTCCCCGTGAATTCATCGCCGCGCTGATGATTGTGGAAGAAAGGAGTTCTCCGGTAGAAATAATCCGGGCATTGCTTCTTGGGGAAAGCTCTCCGATTTGGCAGATCCCTTTCACGAAAGCTTCAAGTTCATCGCATATTTCTCCCACCTTGTTCGAGGTGTGATTCAAAAGATCTTTATTGTCGGAAAGCAGTTCTGATGCAACTGTGTTGTGCCTTTCTCTTATTTGTCCGATTAGAGCCTCAACGTTGGATTCGTGCTTTGCCTCAGCTTCATCGGCAAGTTCGCACAGTTGCCTTGTGACTTTTGAAAAAGCGGAAACTACCACGACCGGGCGTTCTTTCAGCCTCGACTTTATTATCCCGATAACCCTTTCTATTGCATCTTTATTCTGGACGGAGGTTCCTCCGAATTTACACACTATCATAATTTCACCGATAATTTATCTATACAAACTTACATAAAGTTTGGCGATTTTACGATATTGTCGGGGAAAAACTGTTATCTATTGTCGGACAGAACTTGATGAGCCATAGCAATATATTGTCTTACAGCAGTTTCAAGGTCATTTATCAGCACTTGCTCGTTGTCAGTATGGGCGGTGAAAATGGAGCCGGGTCCGCACATGGCCCGTTCCTTGAAATTATGAAGCCGCGGGGCGTCGCTGCCGAAAGCTACAGTTTTGGAAGGAATGCCCTCGAACGTCTTGAAGTGCATAGGGTCATCGCCGCCGAAATCTTCAATTTCCGTATATTCATTCTGCAGTCCATTCATAATGGCCTTGACCTTTTCCGCACTTGCAAATGTTGTCCTGAAATAAATTCTGAAATCTATTTCGGGGCTAAGTACGTTCTGAGGGTTATCGCTATGCAACTTACCAATATTGAATGTGGTACGGCCGAGTTCCGGGTCGTCGGGGAAATCTGCGGTCTCCACCGTCATCATAAAGTCCACAAAGCGGCGGACGGCACTTACGCCTCGTTCCGGATAGCCTGAATGGCAACTTTTCCCTTTGATTTTAACCTGAAACGATCTTGTGCCTTTTGCTGCTGAGACCATGGAATTGTCTGTCGGCTCACCTACAATTACCAAATCTCCTCCGGGGCAGTCTCTCGTGTAGGCTTTCGCTCCGAACGAACCCGGCTCTTCTCCGGAGAGCAGTAAGAGAGCGAAGCCGTCCAAGCCTGTTTTTTCGAGTTCCAAGCATGCGGAGAACATGGAGAAAATCTGACCCTTGGCATCGCAAGCACCTCTTCCTCTGATAATTCCGTCTTCAAAAAGGGGTGGGATGTAAGGAGGTACGGTGTCGAGATGTGTACAGAAATACAACTTCGGGTCGCCCCATGAAAACAGCAGGTTTAAGGTCCCGTCTCCTACTTCGAAACGCTGTACAGTGTTTCCCGGTGTTTTAAGTCGTTTTTCAAGTACAAGGGCGAGCTCCCTTTCCTTTCCAGAAGTGGAGTCAATGCTCAAGATCTCTCTGAAAAGTGCTAAATCCATTGCTGTACAAGTTTCTTTGATAGAATGACAACTACTATCCTCTCTTGCTTCTCTTTATAACAGATGCTGCCGCCTCGACTATATGCTCGGCATCAAGGCCGTAAGCCGTCATAAGTTCTGCCGGCTTGCCTGTCTGGCCGAATCTGTCTCCTCCGTTTATAAACTCCATGGCAACAGGAGCTTTGCTGGCCAAGACACCGGCTATAAGCTCACCCAATCCTCCGGCTGCATTATGTTCTTCTGCCACAACTACGGCACGCGTCTTCGAAGCCGACATCAGCACTGCATCCTCATCCAAAGGCTTGATAGTGGCAATATCTATCACTTCAGCAGAAATACCTTGATTTTCAAGCATTTCAGCCGCCCTTAAAGCCTCCCAGACCAAATGGCCTGTAGCAAAAATCGAAACATCTTCTCCCTCATTCAACACAATGGCCTTGCCAATTTCAAAAACCTGGTCTTCGGGGGTGAAATTAGGTACGGCAGGGCGTCCGAAACGAAGATATACGGGGCCTTCGTATTTTGCTGCGGCAATAGTGGCAGCCTTAGTCTGATTGTAGTCGCAAGGATTAATCACCACCATACCCGGCAAAGCCCTCATCAGGGCAATATCTTCCATTGTCTGATGTGTAGCCCCGTCTTCTCCTAAAGTAATTCCGGCATGGGAAGCGGCAATTTTGACATTTGTCTCCCCATAGGCGACTTCCTGTCGCACCTGGTCATACACTCTGCCGGTAACGAATTCGGCAAAAGACCCGGCAAAAGGAATCTTACCTGTTATTGCAAGACCGGCAGCAACTCCAATCATATTGGCTTCAGCTATGCCGCACTGGATAAACCTGTCAGGAAACTCTTCTGCAAACTTATCCATTTTCAGAGAGCCCTTCAAATCCGCAGTCAGGGCGACAATTCTGGAATCGCTCTTCCCGACCTCGTACAAGCCCGCACCAAAACCGCTGCGGGTGTCCTTTTTTCCCGTATCAGTGTAATGTTTCATATTAAAAGTCTCCTAAGGTTTCAGGAAGCTGTTTCAAAGCCTCCTCACATTGCTCTTCAGACAGGGCTTTTCCGTGCCATTTACAGGTACCGGCCATAAAATCGACGCCCTTTCCCATATCGGTATTGAAAAGTATCATTGTAGGCTTTCCTAAGCCCTTGGCGGACTTTGCTGCGGAAAATGCGGCAAGTATCGATTCAAAATCGTGACCGTCGGCCACTATGACATTCCATCTATAGGCTTTCCACTTTGCCTCAAGATCGCCCAAACCGGCCACCTCTTCCACTGTGCCGTCTATCTGCTGGTTGTTCCAGTCCGTCATGGCTATAAGATTGTCCAATTTGGTATGGGCGGCAAAATTGGCAGCCTCCCATATCTGACCCTCTTCACTTTCGCCGTCTCCGCACAAAACATAGACAAAGTTGTCCTCACGGTCGATTTTCTTACCTAATGCAATGCCTGCGGCGGCGGAAAGTCCTTGTCCTAATGAGCCTGCGGCCTGGGTTACACCGGGAAGTCCTCTTTCAACGGAAGGATGCCCCTGGAGCCTTGTCCCGAATTTACGGAACGTGTTAAGCTCGCTGACAGGAAAATAACCGCTCCTTGCCAGCAATGAATAGTAGACCGGAGTCATGTGTCCTGCTGAAAGCACAAACACATCCTGACCCTTTCCACTCCTTGTCCAGGTGGCCGGGTCATGCTTCATAACACTGAAATAGAGTGCTGTAAGAATGTCGGTACTGCTCATTGACCCGCCGGGGTGTCCCGATTTGGCCAAAGTGACCGCTCTCACAATATCCCTACGGACCTGCGAGGCGATTTTCCTCAACTCATCAACTGTCATATTCTATGTGGTTTTAACAAAGTTTCAAGAAAACCTCAATGGCCTGATATTCAGCCATTCCCAATTTATCATACAAGGCAGCCGTGTTCTGGGTACGCTCCTCTGCCCTCTGCCAGAATTCTCTCGGATCATCCCCTGGGAAAGGGACTATATCTTTCTGGGAAAGGTGGCGGAAGATAGCATGACGCTTTTTGATCATCTCGCCGGGGCTAAGCGGAACAGCCATATCCACACGACCGAGCTCCCATTCCATCCAGGCTCCTCTATATAGCCATATTGTCGTTGAATCCAACCAAGTCTCACCCTCTTCTTTCAACTGCTTGATAGCATCCAAAGCGGCTTCCGTACATACTCTATGCGTGCCGTGCGGGTCTGCAAGATCACCGGCCATATAAATCTGGTCAGGGTGCAGCTCTTTGACAAGTGCTTTGATTATATCTATATCCTTTTGAGTGCTTGGCAGTTTAACAACACCGCCTGACTCGTAGAACGGGAGGTTCAGGAAATGCACATTGGTATTTTCATTGAGACCGAACGAACGGACGGCACTTCTTGCCTCGCTCCGTCTGATTGCGCCTTTCATATCCAATAAAGCCCTCGGCTCTGCCTCTCCCGCTTTCTTGGAGGCGATAATCTTCTCGACCTCTTCAAATTTATCAGCGAAGCCTAACTGGTAGGCGGCATCCAGATGCTGGAGCACCACATCATCGTGAACGGCCACATTGCCGGAAGTCTGATAAGCGACATGTACATCGTGTCCTTGTTCCACAAGCCTGATAAATGTGCCGCCCATGGAGATTACATCATCGTCCGGATGCGGTGAGAAAATCAGCACCTTCTTAGGGAACGGTTTGGATTTGACGGGTCTTGTAGTGTCGTCGGCATTAGGCTTCCCTCCCGGCCATCCGGTAATGGTGTGCTGCAAGTCATTGAATACGTCTATATTGATTTTATCATAAGGACCGAACAATTCCAGAAGTTCTCCCAATGAGTTTTCGATATAGTCCTGATGTGTAAGTTTAAGTATCGGCTTGTTCAGCTTGCGGCAAAGCCAGATTACGGCTTTCCTCTTGAATTTCGTAGTCCATTCGCAAGGACCCACCATCCAAGGAGCGGCTACTCTGGTAAGCAGGCTGGCAGATGTGTCATCGGCGTATAAGGTAAGATTGTCGTGAGCCTGAAGAAAAGATGCCGGCCATGCAGAATCCATTTCCCCCTCAGTAATCCTCGATACCGCCTCGGCCTTGTCTTCGCCCCATGCCATAAGTATTATCCGCTTTGCGGACATAATGGTATCTATGCCTATGGTAATGGCTGATTTTGGCGTTGCGTCTATATTGCCGTTGAAGTTGCTTGCCTGCCTCTTACGCGACCTGTAAGACAGTAGCACAGTCCTTGTGTGGCTTTTAAGTGAAGTCCCTGACTCGTTAAATCCCACCTGGCCATGCTCTCCTACACCTACAACAAGCAGATCGAGATCTCTAACGGTTTTCTCGAATTCCGAGCAATACTCCGACACCTTATCCTGAGGCACGGTACCGTCCGGAATGTGTATGTTCTCCTTGCGAACATCCACCTTATTCAGAAATTCGGTGTAAAGTCTGCTGTTGCGGCTCTGCGACTCGATATTCGTCACCGGGTAGTATTCATCGATTGAGAAAATATCCACGTTCTTGAAAGAGATCTTTCCCTCATTATATCTCCTTGTGAGCCAATTATATAATGAGACCGGCGATGAGCCTGTAGTGAGGCCGAGCTTGAAATTTCTGCCGTTGCCGGCAGCTTCAAAATCCTTGATTGACTTTATGATTATATCGGCTATCTTGTCGCATGCCTCCGTCGAATCGGCTGATATTTCAGTATATATTTTCTCGTAAGCATGAAGAATTCCTTTCGGAAGTCCTGCCTCAATGAGGTGGCCGTCTTGCGGTAATGTAAAGTGTTTCATTTATTTACGGTTGTTATTTGTTTTTGTAATTTTTTCAGTTGAGCCTCCTATAATGAGTTTTGGTTTGAGCTTGATGCTTTGGGCTTCTTTGCCTTGAATCATTGCACTAAGCACCTCGACCGATTTTTCTCCCAAATCCTTAAGCGGCTGCACAATATGCGAGACCGTAGTTTCATAGAGGCTGTATATGTCACTCTCATCGAAGCCGAGAATGGCAAGGTCGTCCGGAGTTTTCAGTCCAAGCTTCTTCATAGCAGAAAGGACGAGAGCAGACAAAGAATAAGTCGGCAGGAAAAATCCGTCAACTCCTCTTTCAACGGCACTTTTGATAAATCTCTCTACGTCATTTGCGGCATCTCCGTAGGTGGTATAGTGCACTCTGGCATTGTCGTATAGGTCATGTTCCATCATAGCCCTTCTGTAACCGGCTTCCCTTTCGGAGAGGCTGGATATTCCAAGCGTATATGATATCATTTCAACATTCCTGAAGCCCTTGTCCAACATAAGGCTGGTGCCCATACGTCCTGCTTCGGCATCGTCAAGCAGCACTTTCCCTACTCCGCTGAAACCTTCGATATTCCTGTCCAGAAGCACTACAGGCACTCTTGCATCAATAGCTTTCTGAATGGCCGCATCGCCGCCGGTGCAAGGGGCGACTATGACGCCATCGATATTATGAGCCAAAAAGGCATCCATAACATCGCTAAGCCGTTTTGCGTCTTCATCGGAGCTCGCGAAGAAAACTGTGTAGCCGTATTTATGGGCCATATCTTCAATGCAACGGGATATACCGGCAAAAAATTTATTGGATATATCCGTAGGTATTACTGCTATCGTGTTGGATTTGCCGCTTCTTAATGATGCGGCGGCGAAATTCCTTCTATAACCGAGCCTTTCGGCCACCTGAAGGACTCTTTTTGCCGTATCGGGATTTACCGGACAGTCGAGGCGACCGTCTTTATCCCTTTTGGCGTTCATGACAAATGAAACAAGCGTCACTGACACACCCGCTTCCCGAGCTACATCTCTTATTGTTATTCGTTTCATATTATCAGATGTTATTCAATAATTATGCAAGTTACCAATTCTTTTAATAATATTCAAAAGAATTGGTAACTGCAAATGAAAAGGATTTCCATGTTTTTCTCTTTCACCGGGGAAGGGAACCACCGTGTCGAAAAAACGGATTGGAAGTCTCCTAATGTATCAGAACAGAGAGGCCGGCCATTACTATTGAGACCATACTCATAAGCTTGATCAAGATATTGAGAGACGGGCCTGAAGTGTCCTTGAACGGGTCTCCAACGGTGTCTCCGACGATTGTCGCCTTGTGAGACTCCGAATTCTTGCCACCGAAATGGCCGTCCTCAACATATTTTTTGGCATTATCCCACGCTCCGCCGGAATTGGCAAGGAAAATTGCCAAGACAAAACCGGCTCCGAGACCGCCCGCCAACAGACCTATAACTCCGGCAGGACCAAGCAGCAGACCTACTGCAACAGGCACCAATATAGCCATAACTGACGGCAGTACCATTTCGCGCTGGGCGGCTTTTGTGGAAATCTGTACACAAGATTTATAGTCAGGCCTTTGCTTGCCTTCGAGTATGCCGGCAATTTCTTTGAACTGACGTCTGACCTCAACGACCATTTTCTGGGCAGCCCTGCCGACGGCATTCATGGTAAGACCGCAGAACAGGAAAGCCATCATGGCCCCTATGAATATTCCTGTTAGAACAACAGGATTCATCATGTTTATATTATAGTATTCAACTATGTCCGGAATAGTGGCATGTGCGACGTTTACAGCCCTGTCCCCTATGGTTATGACGCTCCTGCCAATATGACCCAGGCCAATCTTTATTTCTTCGATATATGAAGCCAAGAGGGCAAGGGCGGTCAGTGCTGCAGAACCTATGGCGAAGCCCTTTCCGGTGGCAGCCGTGGTGTTGCCAAGAGCATCCAAGACATCGGTCCTCTGACGCACGACAGGATCAAGTTCGCTCATCTGGGCGTTTCCTCCTGCATTATCTGCAATAGGCCCGTATGCATCGGTGGCCAAAGTTATTCCAAGCGTAGAGAGCATGCCGACGGCAGCAATACTGATACCGTAAAGACCTTCGCTCAAAGCGTCCGGAGAGAATGAAAACCCTGTTGCAAATGCAAAAGACAGGATTATGGCAACTGCTATGGTAATAACCGGTACGGCTGTGGAAATCATTCCCAAACCGACGCCACCGATAATCACCGTGGCAGGTCCTGTCTTTGAACTCTCCGCCAACTTTTGTGTCGGCTTATATGAGTGGGAGGTATAATATTCGGTAACCTTTCCTATTATGACTCCGGCGAGCAGGCCTGAAAGCACCGAAAGGCTAAGCATCCACCAATTGTCGAAACCAAGCACATAGAAGATGCCGAAAGTAAAAGCCGCAATCAGCACGGCACTGAGATTAGTGCCTACGCTCAATGATTTAAGCAGCTCCATAAGCCCGGCTCCGTCCTTTGTCCTGACGGCGAATATGCCGATAATAGACAGGATCACACCGACAGCAGCGATGCACATAGGAGCCATAATGGCTTTCATCTGCATATCGGTATCTCCGAAAAAGGCTGATGCACCAAGAGCCATTGTTGCAAGGATAGAGCCGCAATACGACTCGTAGAGGTCTGCCCCCATTCCGGCAACATCACCGACATTGTCTCCTACATTATCGGCGATTGTGGCAGGATTTCTCGGATCGTCTTCCGGTATATTTGCCTCAACCTTGCCTACAATATCGGCACCCACATCGGCTGCTTTTGTATATATTCCTCCGCCGACCCTTGCGAAAAGGGCCTGTGTGGATGCACCCATGCCGAATGTCAGCATTGTTGTAGTGATTACAACGAGATTCTGCGACACTGACGGGTCATAGACGGCTTGAAGTATGAGATACCATATTGAAATGTCCAATAGTCCCAGTCCGACCACTGTGAGCCCCATTACGGCACCGGAGCGGAATGCGATTTTCAGGCCGGAATTCAGCGACCTGCTGACAGCATTCGCCGTCCTTGAAGAAGCGTAGGTGGCGGTTTTCATGCCTATAAAACCGGCAAGGCCGGAGAAGAAGCCTCCCGTCAGAAATGCGAAAGGAACCCAGGGATTCTGGATATTGAAACCGTATGCAAGCACTGCGAAAAATATTGCAAGCACGATGAATACCACCAGCACCACTTTGTATTGCTGCTTAAGGTAGGCCATTGCACCCTCTCTTACATATTGAGCGATTTCTTTCATTGTCGGAGTGCCTTCGCTCTCACGCATCATCTGCCGGAAAAATATCCATGCAAAAAGCAGCGCAATAATCGAAGCTGCCGGTACGATATAGAACAGATAGTTCATAAGTATAAAAATTATATTACGATGATTGTTAAAATCGTTTTTTATTTCAAATCAAAATACTTTATGTTTCGATTTGCAAATATAAATAAATAATTCTCTTTTGAAACCGTTTTCCTAAATAACATGACCGATTATTAGTAAAAACATAAAAAACCGGCTCAAACGTCTTCTTGTTATTGAGCCGGTCTTAATATATAGTCTCTCCTTTGCGGAAAGTTTATTCCGCCTTAGGAGTTTCTTTCGCCTTGGCAGCTTTCTCTGCTTTAGGGGCTTCGTCAACCTTAGGAGCCTCTGCAACAGGTGCAGCCTCTTCTGTCTTAGGAGCCTCTGCAACTTTTGCGTCCTCTGCAGGAGCTGCGGTTGCTTTCTTTGCACGACTACGACGGGTTGTCTTCTTGGCCTCTTTCTTAGGAGCTGCAGATGCAAGAGCTGCTTCGTTGAAGTCTACAAACTCTACAAGCGCCATTTCTGCGGCATCTCCTTTCCTGAAACCGATATGGAGTACCCTAAGGTATCCACCCGGACGGTCAGCGATCTTAGGCGCCACTGTCCTGAAAAGTTCGGTAACGGCTTCCTTGTTTTTGAGATAGCTGAAAACTATACGGCGCGAATGGGTTGAATCATCTTTACTTTTGCTGA
The DNA here is from genome assembly GCA_947253655.1 of uncultured Bacteroidales bacterium. Classification (GTDB taxonomy): domain Bacteria; phylum Bacteroidota; class Bacteroidia; order Bacteroidales; family UBA932; genus Cryptobacteroides. Next base: position 153,906 of record CAMYAE010000002.1, on the reverse strand, counting down.
TAATCGGCTCTGCATACATTTTAAGAGCTTTTGCTTTTGCAACGGTCGTCACAATCCTCTTATGCTCGATAAGAGAACATGTCATGTTGGAAAGCATAGCCTTGCGATGTGCACTCTTGCGTCCAAGATGATTTATTGATTTATTGTGCCTCATGATTATACGTTGTTCTTTTTCTTGGGTTCAATATTATACTTTCTGACATCCATACCGAAAGACAGATTCATCTTCTCAATCAGTAAATCAACCTCGTTGAGCGATTTCCTTCCAAAATTACGGAACTTCATAAGTTCGGCTCTGGAATAGGAAACAAGATCAGCGAAGGTATCGATATCCGCTGCTTTCAGACAATTGAACGCCCTTACGGAAAGGCCCATGTCCGAAAGTTTGGTGAGAAGAAGATGTCTCATGCGGAGTGATTCCTCATCCAACTCCTTTGAATCCGATTCAACGGTGCTTTCAAGGGCGAGCTTGTTGTCGTCCGTGAATAGCTTGAAATGATAAATAAGGATGTTTGCAGCATGCTGTAAAGCTATATTCGGAGTTATGGAACCATCTGTCACAATCTCCAGATTAAGCTTTTCATAGTCAGTCTTCTGCTCAACACGCCAATCGTCCACCGACCAGTTCACCTTACGGATAGGAGTATAGATTGCATCTACAGGAATTGTCCCTATAGGCGTATTCTCTTCTCTTTCCTCCTCGGCCGGGACAAAGCCCCTGCCTTTGGTGATAGTGAGCGTGATTTCCAATTTTACAGAAGGCTCTAACGTACAGATATGCAGCTCCGGATTCAGCACCTTGAAAGAAGACAATCCATTAGAGATATCCTCTGCGGTAAACTCATGCTTTCCGCTAATTGTTACATTTGCCACCTCTGTATCTACAGTCTCCACCATTCTTTTAAATCTTACCTGCTTGAGGTTAAGAATGATGTCCTGCATACCCTCGACAACTCCCGGTATAGTCGCAAATTCCTGATCCACACCGTTAATCTTTATCGAGCTGATAGCAAAACCTTCCAGAGAAGACAGAAGAATGCGACGAAGAGCATTGCCGATAGTCTGTCCGTAGCCAGGCTCCAAAGGCCTGAACTCGAAACGACCGACGGTATCAGTGCCTTCGAGCATTATCACCTTATCCGGTTTTTGAAATGCTAAGATTGCCATAATATTTCTTTTTTGGTGTTAATTATTACTTAGAGTAAATGTCTACTATAAGCTGCTCGTTGATAGCCTCAGGGATTTCAGCCCTTGGAGGAAGATTCAACAGTTTGCCCTTAAGTGTTTTAGAGTCAAACTCAAGCCAGGAGTACTTAGGAGCTGAAGCTACACTGTTCTGTATTACCTCAAGGCTCTTTGATCTCTCCCTTACCGCAACCTCATCGCCGCTCTTGACAAGTGCGGACGGAATGTTGCAAACTTCACCGTTCAATGTAATGTGGCAGTGCAGCACAAGCTGTCTTGCCGCAGCTCTTGTAGGAGCAATCCCAAGACGATAGACGATGTTGTCAAGTCTGGACTCAAGAAGGAGAACAAGGTTCTCGCCTCTCTGTCCTGGCATACGGGTCGCCTTATCGTATGTGTTACGGAACTGTCTCTCAAGAACGCCATACATATATTTGACCTTTTGTTTTTCTTTAAGCTGATTACCGTATTCGGTAGTCTTCCTTGCACGCTTTCTTGCGGCACCATGCTGTCCCGGAGGATAATTCCTTTTCTCAAAATCCTTATCCGCACCGAAAATAGGTTCACCAAATTTACGCGCAATTTTTGTACTTGGTCCGATATATCTTGCCATAGTAATTAATCTTTAAATCAATAAATCAAACTTTACGGCGGCCTTTTGGTCTGCAACCGTTATGCGGCATCGGGGTAACGTCGACAATCTCGGTAACTTCGATTCCCGCATTATTGATAGTCCTGATAGCGGACTCACGACCGGCACCAGGGCCTTTTACATAAACCTTGACCTTGCGGAGGCCTGCATCGAAAGCTGTTTTGGAAGCGTCCTCGGCTGCCATCTGAGCAGCGTATGGAGTGTTCTTCTTGGAGCCTCTAAATCCGCACTTTCCTGCTGAAGACCAGCTGATTACCTGGCCTACATTATTCGTCAGGGTCACAATGACGTTGTTGAATGTTGATGAAACATGAGCTTCACCGACAGCCTCAACCTTAACGACTCTCTTTTTTGTTGTAGTTGTCTTCTTTGCCATAATTCTCAGGATTTACTTGGTTGCCTTCTTCTTGTTGGCAACAGTCTTCTTCTTACCCTTTCTGGTACGGGCATTGTTCTTTGTGCTCTGTCCACGTACAGGAAGTCCGATACGATGACGGATACCTCTGTAGCAACCTATATCCATAAGACGCTTGATGCTCATCTGGACAGTTGAACGAAGTTCTCCTTCGATCTTGTACTCATTGGCTATGACGGTACGGATCTTTGACAGATCATCGTCACTCCATTCGCTGACCTTCTTGTCATAGTCGATACCGCACTGCTCAAGAATCTTTCTTGATGAAGAGCGGCCGATACCGAAGATATAGGTAAGACCTATCTCTCCTCTTTTGTTGTTAGGTAAATCAACACCGGCTATTCTTGCCATAATTTTATATTTACTTTATTTGTTTATACAAATGAATATTATCCTTGACGCATCTTAAATTTAGGATTCTTCTTGCAGATAACATAAAGACGGCCTTTACGTCTTACGATCTTGCAATCCTCGCTGCGCTTTTTAATGGATGTCTTGACTTTCATATTGCAAAAATTTTTATTTGTATCTGAAGGATATTCTTCCTTTTGTTAAATCGTATGGTGACATTTCAACCTTAACCTTGTCACCGAGGAGAATATGGATAAAATGTTGCCTCATCTTCCCGGAGATATGGGCAAGAATCACATGACCGTTCTCCAGCTCTACTTTAAACATAGCGTTAGGAAGAGTTTCTACAATGATTCCGTCCAATTCTATTGCCTGTTGTTTTGCCATTGAAATTTCACTTTAAATTTAATACTTGTTCCTTCTCGATATAATCAAAGGTAGACAGCCTCTCGGCTACCCCTCGACGGACAACAACCGTCAGCTCAAAATGTGCCGATTTCCTATGATCAGCGGTATGCACCGCCCAGCCGTTCTTGTCAAGGTACACACCCCTGGTTCCGGCATTGATCATCGGCTCGATACATATAGTCATTCCGTCAACGAGCTTTGCTCCATGCCCGCGGCGTCCGTAGTTGGGAACTCCCGGATTCTCGTGCATATCTTTGCCGATACCGTGTCCCTCAAGCTCTCTGACAACGCCGAAGCCGAATGACTCAGCATACGATTGTACCGCGTGTCCAATATCTCCGGTCCTCCCCCCGGCAACTGCCATCTCAATTCCTTTGTAAAGCGATTCTTTCGTGACTTTCAGCAGCTTTGCGGTCTCTTCGTCCACCTCTCCCACAGGAAAAGTGTAGGCTGAATCGCCGTTATAGCCTTTGTAAAGTGTTCCCAAGTCTATCGACACAATGTCTCCCTCCTTGAGAACGTAGTCTGACGGAAAACCATGGACTACCACATCGTTTACGGAAGCGCAGATTGAAGCCGGGTAACCATCATAACCTAAGAAGTTCGGTACTGCTCCATGATCCCTTATGAATGTCTCGGCTATTTTGTCAAGCTCTTTGGTTGTTACGCCGGGAGCCACAGCCTTGCCCACTTCAGCAAGTGTTTTCGACACTATAAGAGCGTTCTCACGAAGCAACTCTATTTCTTCTTCTGTCTTTGGTCTGACCATCTTCCTTAAATTATCAACTTTTACATTCCTGAACGACCGCTAAGACGACCTGTCTTCATAAGACCGTCATAGTGACGCATCAGCAAGTAACTTTCTATCTGCTGGAGAGTATCCAGTATAACACCTACAAGAATCAGCAGGGAAGTACCACCGAAGAAACTTGCAAACTGGTTGTTAATTCCGAAAATCATTGCGATTGCCGGAAGTATAGCGATTATCGCCAAGAATATAGAGCCGGGGAGCGTCACCTTTGACATAATTGAGTCAAGGTATTCCACGGTCTTCTTTCCAGGCTTCACTCCGGGTATAAAACCTCCGTTCTTCTTCATATCCTCAGCCATCATGGTAGGGTTTACCGTAACGGCCGTATAGAAGTATGTGAATATAACGACCAGGAAGCCGAAAATAAAGTTATACCAGAAACCGGTGTAGTTGCCCAATGTAGCTGCAAGTCCTCTGGTTGCATCCCACCTTGAGAAAAGGATAGGGAACAACATCAGAGCCTGTGCGAAAATTATAGGCATAACGCCGGCTGCATTTATTTTCAGAGGTATATATTGACGGACTCCGCCATATTGACGGTTGCCGACAATTCTCTTTGCGTACTGTACAGGGACACGCCTTACGCCCTGGACCAAAGCAATAGCTGCCACGAACACCAGGAACAATACTATGAACTCGATGATCAGGAAGAGCGGGCCACCGTTGGTTGTCTGCATCTTCTCGCCGATTTCAGCGGCAAGAGCGAATGGCAGACGTGCAACGATACCTATCATGATGATAAGGGATATACCGTTCCCGATACCGCGATCGGTGATCCTTTCACCAAGCCACATCACAAACATTGAGCCTGACATCAGAATGATTGTGGATACCAAGTTGAATGTGAAGTTGCTCCAGCCGAGCTGATTTACAGCTACAAAAGCCTGTCCCGGAATCTGATTGTGAATCTGGGCAAGATAGGCAGGGCTCTGGATAGCAAGAATCGCTATTGTCAGATAGCGCGTCAGTTGATTCATCTTCCTACGGCCGCTCTCGCCTTCCATTTGCAGTTTCCTGAAATATGGGACGAACATACCGAGAAGCTGAATCACGATGGATGCCGAGATGTAAGGCATCACACCCAATGCGAAGATTGAAGCGTTACCGAATGCTCCTCCGGAGAACATGTTGAGGAGGCCTACAAGGCCTTCGTTAGCACTGCTCTTCAGGTTTGCAAGGAGGGTCGCATCAATGCCGGGAAGCACGATGAAACACCCTAAACGATAAACGAGCACCAAGAGGAAGGTGTAAACCAACCTCTTGCGCAGCTCTTCAATCTTGAAGATGTTCTTGATTGTCTCAATAAATTTCTTCATTTCTATTCAGCTATTGCCTTTCCACCTGCAGCCTCAATTTTTTCAATGGCTGCCTTAGAGAAAGCGTTTACTGTTACTTCCAATTTTGCCGTCAGTTCCCCGTTTCCGAGTACCTTGACAAGTTTGTTCAAAGAAGCGATACCGTTTTCAGCGAGCACTTCCCTGTTGATTGTTGTTACACCGAGTTTCTCTGAAAGAGCCTGAAGCGTAGCAACATTTACAGGCACGTATTCAATCCTGTTCGGATTTTTGAAACCGAATTTAGGGACACGCCTCTGTATCGGCATCTGACCACCCTCAAAACCTTTCTTATGCGAATAACCTGCACGAGACTGTGCTCCTTTTGTACCACGGGTAGCTGTACCGCCTTTGGCAGAGCCTTCTCCGCGGCCAACTCTTTTCCCTTTCTTTTTTATGGAACCTTTAGCAGGTTTGAGATTATGCAAATTCATTTGTATTTCCTCCTTATATTTCTTCTACTGCAACGAGATGCTGCACTTTGGTAATCATACCTGCAACTACAGGATTCTTCTCCAAGACAACAGTCTGGTTCATTCTGTGAAGACCCAGAGATCTGAGATTTGCAATCTGCCTCTTGGTAGAGCCGTTCTTGCTTACAACTTGTGTAACCTTTACTTGTGGATATTTTTTATCAGCCATTTCGTCTCCTCCTATCCGTTAAACACCTTGCTCATAGGGATACCGCGCAGTCCTGCAACCGTGTAAGCGTCCCTCATTTCCGTAAGGGCAGTTACCGTAGCCTTCACAAGATTGTGAGGGTTGGAAGATCCTTTTGATTTTGCAAGCACATTCTGAATCCCCACAGACTCGAATACAGCACGCATGGCACCGCCGGCCTTTACTCCGGTACCCGGAGCGGCAGGTTTCATGAATACTTCAGAACCGCCGTATCTTGCAGTCTGCTCATGAGGAATTGTCTTGTTGATTACAGGAATCTTGACCAGGTTCTTCTTTGCATCCTCAATCCCTTTCTGGATTGCTGCAGTAACTTCATTGGCCTTACCCAAACCGTAGCCTACTACACCGTTCTCGTCACCTACGACAACGATTGCGGCAAAGCGGAAATGACGGCCTCCCTTAGTAACTTTTGTTACCCTCTGGATAGAAACCAATCTGTCTTTCAATTCAAGATCAGATGTCTTTACTCTTTTAACATTTGTATTTGCCATAGCCACGATTAGAATTTAAGACCGCCTTCACGGGCAGCGTCAGCCAAACTTTGAACTCTTCCATGATAAAGGTATCCTCCACGATCAAAAGCGACCTGTGTGATTCCCTTTTCAATAGCACGGCTGGCGATAGCCTTGCCAACGATTGCTGCGGCCTCTTTTCCGCATTTACCCTTGCACTCTGCAGCCAAAACCTTGTCATTTGAAGCGGCAGCGACAAGCGTTACCCCTTGCTCGTCATCAACTACCTGGACGTAAATCTGCTTGTTGCTCCTGAAAACGACCATTCTCGGCCTTTCAGCAGTACCATTTACGTGCTTGCGTATGCGGTAGTGAATCCTTTTTCTTCTTTCTATTTTACTAATAGCCATAATTCTTTCCTCCTAATTATTTAGCCGCAGCTGTTTTACCGGCCTTGCGACGAAGCTGCTCGCCGGCAAATTTAATACCCTTGCCCTTGTAAGGTTCAGGCTTACGGAGAGAACGGATCTTAGCCGCAACCTGTCCGATAAGCTGTTTGTCGGCACTCCTGAGAATAAGTATAGGGTTCTCACCTTTCTTTATCTGAGGAGCTTCGGCGGTCACTTCTTTAGGAAGCATAAACTGAACATCGTGAGAAAAACCGAGCGCAAAGACAAGAAGCTGTCCTTTAACCTCGACACGGTAACCCACACCTACCAGTATCTGCTTTATTTCATATCCCTTAGAAACACCCTCGACCATATTATTTATCAAGGCACGATAAAGTCCGTGCATTGAACGATGTTCAGGCTCGTCCGTAGGACGTGTTAATTTGATTTCACTTCCCTCTATCTCGACCTTAATCTCAGGATGAACTTGCTGAGAAAGCTCGCCAAGAGGTCCTTTAACCTTCACCACGTTGCCAGGGAGCAATTCTGCGCTCACCTTTTCCGGAAGGCTTACAGGCATTTTACCAATTCTTGACATTATCAGATGGTTTTAATTAATAAACATAGCATAATATCTCACCGCCTACATTTAGCTCCTTAGCTTCCTTGTCGGTGATGACGCCCTTTGAAGTTGTGAGGATAGCGATGCCGAGTCCGTTAAGCACCCTTGGCATATTCTTCACATCGGCATATTTTCTCAAACCCGGCTTTGAAACTCTCTCGATTTTCTTGATAGCCGCCATTTTGGTCTGAGGGTGATACTTCAACGCGATCTTAATCGTGTTGCAAGGACTTCCTTCCACTACCTTGTAGCTGAGGATGTAGCCTTTCTCAAACAGGATCTTTGTCATGGCCACCTTCAGATTCGATGAAGGTATCTCGACAACCTTGTTGCCTGCCAGATAAGCATTGCGAATCCTTGTTAGATAATCTGCAATTGGATCAGTCATTTTTTTTGTTTTTAATGTACCGGCGTAACTACGCCCGATATCCGATTGTTAATAATAAAATATGTAGATTTAAAACTACTTTTCAAAACTACCAGCTTGCCTTCTTCACACCCGGAATCAGTCCGCTGCTTGCCATTTCCCGGAACTGGATACGGCTGAGCCCAAAGGCACGCATATATCCTTTCGGACGGCCGGTAAGAGAGCAGCGGTTGTGAAGACGTACAGGGGAAGAGTTCTTAGGCAATTTATCGAGGGCGGCCCAATCACCGGCCTCTTTAAGAGCCTTTCTCTTCTCTGCGTACTTCGCAACTAATTTCGCGCGTTTTACTTCGCGGGCTTTCATTGATTCTTTTGCCATCTTATATTTTTTTAGTTGTTATGTTTCTTGAACGGAAGCCCGAATGCTTTCAGAAGGGCGTATGCCTCTTCGTCGGTATTGGCTGTGGTTACAAATGTAATCTCCATTCCATGAACCTTAGGGTTCTTGTCCATATCAATTTCAGGGAATATAATCTGCTCTTTCAGGCCCAAGGTGTAATTGCCTCTGCCGTCAAGCTTCTCTGCAATACCGTTGAAGTCGCGGATACGAGGTATTGAGACGCGGATAAGCCTCTCCAAGAACTCATACATCTTAGCTTCGCGAAGCGTAACCTTAACTCCGATAGGCATGCCCTTACGAAGCTTGAAATTTGAAATGTCTTTCTTTGATGTCGTGATAACGGCTTTCTGACCGACTATCATAGAAAGTTCTTCCGCTGCCTCTTCTACCACTTTCTTGTCGGCAACGCCCTCTCCGATACCTTCGTTAATTGTAATCTTCACAAGTTTAGGAACCTGCATAACAGAAGTATAAGAGAACTGTTTCATGAGAGCAGGGATTATCTCCTCTTTATATACCTTCTTGAGGGAAGGCACATATCCTGCCGGTACTGCAACGACCTCTGCAGGAGCTTTTTTTGTTTTCTTTGTTGCCATAATTACTTAATCTCTTCTCCGGATTTTTTAGCGAAACGAACCTTCTTTCCGTCTACAAACTTATATCCTGCACGGGTTGGCACCGGCTTGCTTGCGGTACTCTTTGCAGGGTCAAGAAGCTGCACATTGGAAATGTGTATTCCCGCTTCCCTCTTGATAATACCTCCCTGAGGCTGTTTTGCATTCGGTTTGGTATGTTTGCTTACCATATTTATTCCCTCAACGATAACGCGGTCCTTCTCCTTGATCACTTCAAGAATCTTTCCCGTCTTACCTTTATCGTTACCGGCATTGACATATACGGTGTCACCTTTCTTTACACGAAACTTTTTCATAATCATATATTATTAAAGGACCTCCGGTGCCAATGAAACTATTTTCATATAATGTTCGCGCAGCTCTCTTGCGACAGGTCCGAAAATACGGGTGCCGCGAAGTTCTCCTGCGTTGTTGAGAAGAACACAAGCATTGTCGTCGAAACGGATATATGACCCGTCCGGCCTGCGGATTTCTTTCTTTGTACGAACTATCACAGCTTTAGAAACTGTACCTTTCTTTGCGTCTCCACCGGAGACCGCGCTCTTCACTGCAACGACAATCTTGTCGCCTACAGATGCATAACGGTGGCGGGTTCCCCCAAGCACGCGCACGCAGAGCACTTCCTTAGCGCCGCTATTGTCTGCCACCAACAAACGTGATTCCTGCTGTATCATCGCTATTTGACTTTTTCTACAATTTCAACTAATCTCCACCTTTTTGTCTTGCTCAAAGGACGTGTCTCCATAATGAGGACCTTATCGCCCTCGCTACACTCGTTCTTCTCATCCTGAGCCACATATTTGGTGGTCTTCTTAACGAACTTCCCGTAAATAGGGTGTTTCTCTCTGGTTTCGACAGCAACTACAATGGTCTTGTCCATCTTGTTGCTCACTACGATACCTGTTCTTTCTTTACGAAGATTTCTTTCCATAGAGATATTATTTAGTTCTGTTGTTTTTCTTTTTCAGCGAGGATTGTAATCATGCGGGCGATATCTTTCCTCTTTTTCTTAAACTCCGATGTGTCCTCCAATGGAGAGATAGCATGATTGATTCTCATTGAATCGAGGTTTGCCTTTTCTACTCCTATGCGATCCTTGAGATCCGCAATGGACATTTCACGTACTTCATTTGGTTTCATACCTTTTCTCCATTAAATTATTCCACATAATCTCTGCGTACGATAAACTTCGTAGCAACCGGGAGCTTGTTGGCTGCAAGACGCATAGCCTCTTTTGCGATGTCTAACGACACCCCTTCAGCCTCAAATAATATACGCCCCGGAGTAACCGGACATACAAACCCCTGAGGATCACCTTTACCTTTACCCATACGGGTATCCAACGGCTTCTTGGTGAAAGGCTTGGCAGGGAATACCCTGATCCATATCTGTCCCTCACGATTCATCTGACGGGATATCGCCTGACGAGCAGCCTCAATCTGCTGCGCTGTAAGCCAACAACTCTCCAGGGTCTTAAGACCGAAAGAACCGAATGCGAGCTGGTGTCCCCTTTGGGAATTACCCTTCATCACGCCTTTCTGTTCCCTTCTGAATTTGGTTTTCTTCGGTTGTAACATTGCTGTATTACTTTAAAAATATTTCGCAAAAATTCTAAATAGCTATAAATCAATCACTTAGATATTTCTTAGCTAATTTTAGGACTGCAAAGATAATAAAAATATCTGAAAACCAAACACTTTTTGAAAAATATTTTACTATTTTCGACCGTGATTTTTGACACTCATCATTAAGTATATCAACATATTACATATATCAATGAAAAAATATTCGTCTCATTTTCGACACAAGTAATGATTAAAATTGAGATTTTGGCAATCCTATTTCACAAAACAGGATAATGATTACCTTTGCAGGGGCAGGAAGACCTGCCGCCCCGGAGGAAAAGACAACTATGGAAAAGATGTTGAGGAGATATAAGGAAATGATTGTCTGCCTGCTGCTTCTGGCAGGCACGGGCGGCGGTATATCATTTTCCCAAGACAACTCCGGAAAAAGATACCCTATGCCTGCAACCGGGAAATATATGCGGTATATAGTCGAAAACGGGGACACACTGTATGTGGGGACAATCGCCCCTTCGTATTCGTTCGGAATAAACAAAAAGAAAGATTGGAGGAGATATAGCCGTCTCGTAAGGAATTTCGCCGTTGTATATCCCTATTCACTTTTGGCACAGCAGCTTGTACGGGAAACAGACAGCACTTTCAAGGCAAGGAATTTCAGCAGGAGGCAGAAAGAAAAATATGTAAATAATCTTCAGAAGCGCATTTTCGTTTCCTACGAGAAGACGGCCAGGAACATGACAATATCACAAGGCCAGCTGATGATGAAACTGATTGACAGGGAAGTCGGGAAATCCTCATACGAGATTATCAAGTACTATAAGAACGGTATGGCCGCCGGCTTCTGGCAGGGTCTGGCAAAGATGTTCGGTACAGATATGAAAAAGCACTATGACCCGACGGGGGAGGATCGCGACATCGAAGAACTGATAAAAAAATGGAACAGCGGGGAATTTCCGGAACTGTATTATTCCATTTTCAGAGAATACCCTTCAATACCGGAAGTTCCTGAAAATCTTAGATAAAAGCCTCCGTCCACCCAATCTTTCATTATCAGCATTCTGGCCCCGGTAGGCAGATTCAGGTCTACGAGGTCGTGATAATGTCCGAAAATAAAATAATCTATATGCCGCATGGAAGACTGCTCGACGGCGTATTGATAGAGCGGCTCGTCTTCATTCCGGAATTTATACGGCACATCCTTGGCAAGACGGCTGTTCTTCGACCAGCCTTTCCCAAGGCGGAACGCAAGCCACGGATGCAGGAAACTGAACATTACCTGCAAAAAACGATTGTGGAAAGCCCAACGCATAAGTTTGTACCAATGCATGCCTTTGCCCAGACCGTCTCCGTGACCGAGAAAGAATGTTTTCCCTGCAATTTCAACAATGTACGGCTGCTCTATTATCTTCATACCCATATCCTCAAAATAATGGTAGCACCATATATCATGGTTACCCGGGAAGAAGTAGACTTTCACACCGGCCTTCATCAGTTCAATCAGTCTGGCAAAAACCAGCACATAGCCTTTTGGAACGACATCGTGATATTCGTACCAGAAATCCCATATATCCCCGAGAAGGTAAAGCGACTCCGTCTTATCCTCAGGCACAGAGTCCAGGAAACGCACAAAACGCTCTTCGCGTCCCACCATATCCTTGATATTCAAGCCGAGATGCACATCAGAAACGAAGTACGTAAAAACGCGCTCTGCCATATTATGCTAAAATCAATATAATGAGAGATATTACAAGACAGTAAATGGCAAACCAAGTCAGACGAGCCTTCTTAACTATGGCAATCATGGCCTTGCAGGCGAAAAGCCCTGAAAGAAAAGCTGACAAGAAGCCTAAAATCAATGGGAGAGTACCTATGCCGGAGGCTATGGCAGCCTCTCCGGAAAGCCCTTTAAGCAAATCCAAAAACTGTTCTCCTATAATCGGAACGAGCACCATAAGAAAAGAGAATTGTGCAATGGCCTCTCTCTTGACCCCGAAAACAAGGCCGGTAGCAATAGTGGTGCCCGAACGGGACAAGCCGGGCGCTACGGCAAATGCCTGTCCCAAACCTACCACAAGAGCCTGCCAATATGTAAGCCCGTTCCTGACCGGCTTCTCCGCAACCCGAGCCTCATTTTCCGCCTTCAATGAAGCCCTTTTCCACGCAGCGAAATTGTCAGACACAAACAAAAGCAAGGCCGTAATTATCAGACATATCGCCACGGTAACCAAGCTGTTGCCGAACAAAGCCTCCACCTTATCCTTGAAGAAAAGCCCGACGACGGCAACCGGTACCATAGACACAATTATTTTCAGAATATAGTCGGTCTCATCGTTCATCTTGAACTTGAAAAGTCCTTTCAGCAAATCCAGAATCACTTTCCAGAATACCACAATCGTACTTAATACGGTTGCGAAATGGACGGTAACGGTGAAATCCAAAAAGCCCTCACCTTCAACTCCCAACAAATCCTTGCATATCATCAGATGCCCGCTGCTGCTCACCGGCAAAAATTCCGTCAGTCCCTGGACAATTCCGAGCAAAATAGCCTGCCACCACTCCATAGCCTATTTATCCTTCTTTTTCGAGACCATCATAATAGCGATAATCTCTATTATCACACCGCAAATTATCACAATCGGAGCAGCCACTAACCGACGGAAGTCGAACATGGCTTCATTGAAGACATGAGGGTCGCTGCTGCCGCCTCCGACCATAAGTATATACCCTGCCACCATTACTATAAGTCCCGCAAGCAAAAGTCTCAGACCTTTCGGAGTTATCGGCATTTTATTGTTAATCTCTTCCATTTAATTATATATCAATAGTATAAATCATCTTTTCTCATTGAGATAAGCTTGTTTACCACAAAATAGGTACTTAACAGGCATATCATCAGGCCTGAGGCCACCACTATACCCATAACTGTCAGGAGCATATCCAACTTGAACAATTCGAACAGTTGCACGAACTCGCTCCTTACGAAATATAGCAGACCTACGAGCATCAATATCGCTATTATAGCGGAAAATATCCCTAAAAAAGCCGAGCGCAACAAGAAAGGCCCTCTGATGAAACCTCTTGTCGCCCCTACCAGCTTCATCGTATGTATTGTAAAACGCTTGTCGTAGAAGCTAAGACGTATAACATTGTTAATCAGCACAAAAGAGATAAAAAGCAATAGGGCTATGAAGACGGCCAGGACCAAGGATATTTTCCTGAGATTATCATTCAACGTGTCCACCAATGACTTGTGGTACACCACCTCATCCACAATCGGGTTGCTTGAAATAAGGGCTCTTACCACTTTCAAACTGTCATCGGCCACATATTCGGCCTTCAATGTAACATCAATGGAAACAGGCACCGGAGATGTTTCAAAAACGCTCAGGAAGTCCTCTCCGAGCATCCTCTTCATTTCCTCCTCGCCCTGCTCCCTTGATATGAATTCCGTGCCCTTGACAAAAGGCATTCCGACAATGCTTTTCTCAAAATCGGCCGCCTTGGCGTCCTCGACATCCGGCTTTATCAGCACGGAGACCTTCATATTTTCTTTGAAATAATTGGAGACGCTTTCCGTATTGACCAAGAGGAGACTTGCCACTCCGACAAGCAGCAGTATCAGGCTTATGCTTATTATCGAAGACAGGTATGCGTTCGCAAGCCTCTTCCGGATAAGTTTGTTTTCTCCTTTTGACATAATTCTCCAAATTGACCCCAAATATAGTGAATTATAAAAATATGAAAAAAAATTCTTATCTTTGTAATAATTATGAGCAATAATATGGAAGAACCCACAAAAAGAATACTTTTCGTAAATTCAGAGATATTTCCATACCTGCCTGAAAGCCAAACGGCACATATAGGCAGGTATTTACCGCAAGGTATTCAGGAAAGAAAACACGAAATCCGGTCTTTCATGCCGAGATACGGCCGCATCAATGAGAGGAAGAACCAGCTTCACGAGGTAATCAGACTATCCGGCATGAACATTATAATTAATGATGTGGACAGGCCTCTGATAATTAAGGTAGCATCGATTCCCTCGGCACGACTTCAAGTGTATTTCATTGATAATGAAGATTATTTCAAAAGGAGGCGTGTGTTCAGGGATGAAAAAGGCAAATTCTTTGAAGATAATGGGGAGAGGGCCATATTTTTTGCAAGAGGTGTGCTGGAGACCGTCAAGAAGCTCCGCTGGGCACCTGACATTATCCATTGCCACGGCTGGATATCGCATCTTCTGCCATTGTATTTGAAGAAAGTATATATCGACGATCCTATATTTTCCGAAAGCAAGGTGGTTCTTTCCCTTTATGAAGATACTCCGGATGAGAAATTTTCCGAGAATTTCCGGGAACTTGCAGTTTTCGGCAATGCCTCAAAAGAAGATATGCCTTTCCTTTCAGACCCAAGTGGCATAAATCTTGCTAAAACCGCCACACAGTACTCGGACGGTATTATCATGGCAGCAGACCGGATAAACCCTGAGATTGTGGACTACTGTAAGGAACTCTCACTTCCTATGCTTGAATACGATAAAGCTTCCATTGAAGACGGTTCCTACATAGACGGGTATAATGATTTTTATGATCGGCTATAAGTAATGAATTCTTGCGTTATCAGGAAAATATGCCGCACGCTGTTTATTGCGGCATCGGTTTTTCCTTTTTTTTCATGTATAGATAAGAATGAAAGCCTCGGCCAGGACTATCTGGCCATAAATCAGCAATACGACATCTATTCGGCTGAATTTGATATTGACGATATAGAGATGCAGACTCCCGACAGCCTCTCCGCGTACAGCCTTTACAAGTTCGCGTTCGGAGCGGTGAGGGACGAGACGTTCGGACTTTCCACCAGAGCCTGCGCATTTACGATAGTTCCGGTGAACGATACATTGGATTTCGGCAAGCCCGGAACGGGGATATTCAAGAAATTCCATTTTGCCGCAGTCAATGATTCGGTGTCTTGCAGCAATCCTCAGCAGGCCAATATCCTTCAGAACGTGAACGTATATGAGCTTGAAGAGCCTATTAACTTCAAGGCCTCATACCCTAAAATCAAGGTCGGCAACAAAAGAATCACCGACGGGGTGCCGGTATATAACGGAAAAGACTCCCTGACTTTCAATTTCAGTAAAGAGTTCGGAGAAAAATATATGGGCATGCTCCAGTCGGACCTGGACACCATGCCGAGCTATACGGCCAAATTCCCTGGGATCTATATTTCCACTGACGCTCCTGTAGGCAACGGCGGCAGAATTAACATGTTCCGCCTGCCTGTAGATGTGTCCGACCACTATATCCACGGCAGCTATGCAACCCTTTCCTTTTCGGCCGAATATGAGGGGAAGGGCCGCGTGGACACGTCATTCGTCTTTTATCTCGGTCCTCTGCAAATCTATGATCTCTCTGGTGCGAGGTCTACCAATGTGACGAAATTTCCGCAGTTGGCCTTCAACATGGCTGAAAATGAAAACACTTCTTTTTCCGGCAAGGCAACAGACAAGTTGTATTTTGAGGGTGGCAGAGGCGTGAAGCCGGTCATCAAGGCCAAAGGCCTGAAAGAGAAAGCGAATGATATAATATCTAAATATGGAGACCCGTCCAAGATAGTAATAAGCAAGGCCAGCATAGTGCTGCCGTTCGAGTTTCCTGAGGACTATAAGGACATGGCTTATTTCCCTACAACCCTTAGCCCGACTTGCAGGGTGGTGACCGATACCTCCATTACCTATGCCGGCTTGACGGATTCCAGCGTGAAAGATGAAAACCAAGGAAAGATAAACAGGTCACTTTGCAATTATGCTCCGGATCTCACCCACCATTTTCAGGAAATCCTGAAGTTGAAGGACATGTCTAAGATAGAGAATTACGATATATGGCTTCTTGCCATGGCCAACGAAACTGTATCAAACCGCAAGTCCTCTTCGACAAATAATGACGCCCTGATGCAAAGCATGTTGTATAACAGCTATTATAATGATATATACAACGGCTATGGTTATGGGGGGTATGGTGGATACGGCGGCTACGGTTACGGAGGTTATGGCGGCTACGGGGGCTATGGCGGGTATTATAACAACTATATGAACTACATGTACTTACAGCAGATGTACAATTCAACCCAGACCGGCTCAAGTACAAAGAAGATCTCCATGATGGACCCTCACCGGTACTATAAGGCTGTGCTCCAAGGACCTGCGGCTGCTTCAAAGCCGAGATGCAAAATCGTATTTGCCGTCCCTAAAGACTTGTAGTTATAATGACATAAAAGAATAAGGCTGCCTTTTCAGACAGCCTTATTTTTGATATATTGGATTAAATTGCTTGTTTAACTAAGCGAGCTTATCCTCAATATACTTAATGGCATCAGCCACTGTTGCGATTCCGCCTGCGTCTTCATCAGGAATCTTTACAGAGAAAACCCTTTCAAACTCCATGAGAAGTTCAACAGTGTCAAGAGAATCTGCGCCAAGGTCATTTGTAAAGTTAGCAGACTCAGTTACTTCTGACTCTTCTGCTCCCAACTTATCAACAATAATGTCCTTAACCTTTTTTACAACTTCTTCGTGTGACATAATCGAATAATTTTAGTTTATGTTTTTATTATACACTTGCTTACTAAGCGGTTATCGCTCAATACGGTCGGATACAGAATGCAAAGTAAGTAAAAAAAACCGAAAAAAGAAAGCCTTTGCCTTAAAACCTACAAAGGGGCAATGTTCAGCAGCAGCCGTGCTTTTTCTGAGGCATCATTTCGCAATGGTTCCTGCTGAGATGCAGCCATATTCTCAGGCCGTTTATTGAGTTAAGCAGATAGAACACATATTTAATGACCATTACCAAGGCATAGCCTCCGGCATCGGGAACTGCAAGCCTGTTGGTCCACAGCAAAATGGAAAAGACATTGACCAAATTCCATATATACCATTGTTCCATAAAGGCCATGGACATAAGCACCTGCCCCAATATATTCAAAGTTACCACAGTTGCGTCCAGCAATATCTTGGCCTTGTCCATTTCAGCCAAACGGCCGGCATTGAATTTCGCCAAATCAATATAATAGAGGGCGGCATACGAAACGGCAATTCCGACAAGAAGTGCGGCTGAAAGATATGCCCACTGCTTCCCGGTCATCCGCCTTGCCCTCACCTTGGCCGTCTCCCTTTCCCCGTCCTCGTTAATCTCCGCCATAGCCTTGGCACCGCGCTTGCTCCACTGCCACCAGCCTATGAACTGCATAGGCAGAAAATAGAACACGTGCAAGGCGAAAGTACCCATAATGCCACTGTCGAGATAGACAATAGAACAGCATACCACATCTATAAAGCCGAACACGAAAGTCCAGATGTTGCCGTTAGCCGACAAGACAGTGTTAACGACCCCCATTACGGCGCCAAAACCGGCGATAAGCTGCATTGCGAGCCTTGCATCCGGATTTTGAATTTCAAAAGCGGTGTCTATAACCACTACAGCTATCATTCCTGCCAGCAGGAAAATGCTAAACCATAAATTGAACTTCTTTTCAGTTAATTTCATATTCCTCATTCAATGTTTTTTTAATCCTTTCAGCCAGCTCGGGCTTGCCTAAAAAATCCGTGAGATCTTCTAAAGAAGCGGCTGCTATCCTTGCTACGCTGCCATAGTGCATGAGTAGTCGCTGTTCCGTCTTTGCCCCAACTCCTTTTATATCATTCAGAACAGACGATATCTGGGATTTGCTTCGCAAACTGCGGTGGAAAGTTATCCCAAACCTGTGAGCCTCATCTCTTATATGCTGCAACAATTTGAGAGCCTGTGAGTTCCTGTCCAAAAACAACGGATAAGGGTCACCAACCCTTATAACCTCCTCCAGTCTCTCGGCCAGGCCGATGACCGTAACCTTCTCCGTCATCCCAAGTTCCGCCAAAGCCTGGAATGCAAAATTGAGTTGGCCTTTCCCTCCGTCAATCACCACAAGCTGCGGAATGTCCTCAGGAATCTCTTTGAGCACCCTCGAATAGCGTCTGTTTACGATTTCTTTCATGGAGGCATAGTCGTTGGCTCCAACCACAGTCTTTATCTTGAACTTACGATAGTCTTTTTTGCTCGGTACCCCATCTCTGAAGACCACACAGGCCGCTACCGGATTGGTGCCCTGAATATTGGAATTGTCAAAGCACTCAATATGCACAGGCAGCTCTTTCATCCCTATAGCCTTTGCAAGTTCTTCGAGGACCTTTCTGTGAAAGTTTTCCGGGTCTGTGTGTTCCCTCTGCTTCATTGTGTTGAACCTCATCTCCTTAGCGTTCCTCGCACTAAGTTCGAGCAAAGCCAATTTGTCCCCCTTGAACGGTATTCTGAATTCCACGCCGCTGATTTCCACATCTGGCAGAAACGGCACAATCACCTCTTTAGAAAGTTCACCGAACTTCGACTCGATCTCTCCGATAAACGAGCTCAATACAGTCTCTCTCGTCTCCTCTATATTCATCTTGAATCCGAGATTTAAAGATTGGATTATCGACCCTCCCCTAATTCTAAGGAAGTTGCCGAAAGCCTCCGAATCGTCGGAAACAAGAGAAAAGACATCAGCATCTCCTATGGTGTTGTTGACTATTACAGAGCTGCCGTAATGCTTCTCTATAGACTGCATCTTATGCTTGTAAATATCAGCCTGTTCAAAATCCAAAGCCTCTGCAGCAGCCTCCATGAGAGATTTGTAGTGATTCATCATCTCTCGGCCGCCCCCTTTCAACATATTTGCAATTTCTTCTATATTCTCACCATATTCTTTTTGGGATATACCTCCGATGCAGCAGCCCTTGCATCTGCCTATATGATATTTCAAGCAAGGACGGAATTTATGGCGCAGGATAGCCTCCGAATTGATTTTCAAGTTGCAAGTTCTTATAGGATATATGTCAGCAAACATATCCAAAAGGTTCCTCGCATGCATAACTGAACTATATGGCCCGAAATACCTTGAACCGTCTTTCCTGACTCGGCGTGTAAGAAAGACTTTCGGGAATTCATCAGCCGTTATACATATCCATGGGTAGGTCTTCGAGTCTTTAAGAAGAATGTTGTATTTAGGCTTGTACTGCTTTATAAGGTTGTTCTCCAGCAACAGGGCGTCGGCTTCTGAAGATACCACGGAATACCGGGCATCGGCAATTTTTGACACTAAAATCCTCGTTTTGCGAGTAAGCCTTTCAGGAGCGACAAAATATTGGGCGACTCTTTTGTGAAGGTCTTTTGCCTTGCCGACATATATGACATTGCCCTCGGCAT
This sequence comes from uncultured Bacteroidales bacterium, assembly GCA_947253655.1. Classification (GTDB taxonomy): domain Bacteria; phylum Bacteroidota; class Bacteroidia; order Bacteroidales; family UBA932; genus Cryptobacteroides. The sequence continues at coordinate 134,343 of CAMYAE010000002.1, read as the reverse complement.
CATAGTACCGATAGACCCCCGGCTGATGCGGGAATAGTGCTATCTTTTCCTTTATTGTCATACAGAGATGCAAAGGTAAATAAATTATGACGCAAAGTCCAAGGACTGCTGCGCCATAATCAAAACTTATTCTGCCGCCTTTAATCCGCTTAGTTTGGCATTACATATTTGGAGACCTCTGTCTCAATATTATCTCCTCGAAGGTCTCGCTTCAGTATCGCACCGTCAGGACCGAAAAGGATGATGTGCGGAATACCCTCTATCCCATAAATGTCAGTAGGTATCTGCTGCGCATTGACAATTTGAGGCCATTTCAAACCCTCCTCGTCCAATGCTTTTTTTGTATCGTCCGGCTTGTCCCAAACCGCCACGCTCAGCACTTCGAAACTGTCTCCGTGGTATTTGTCATATACGGCTTTTATATTAGGGATTTCACGTCGGCAAGGACCGCACCATGAGGCCCAGAAATCCACGAGGACGTATTTGCCTCTGCCGACATAGTCGGAAAGCCTTACTGTATCGCCAGGTGTCTGCTCAATTGCAAAATCCGTAAACATCTTACCTTCTCCGGTAGATTCCTTTTTATCAAACTTCTGCTTCAATTCTTTATAAAGTCCAGACTCTTTTGCCTCACCTTCAAGCTTATCGAAGAGTTCTAAGCATTCTGACGAGTCCAATATATTTTGCAACATAGAAAAAGCATAGAGGCCAAGATAATTGTCCTTGTTCTCTTCCATGCACTCCTTATATTTTTCCGTATATTCCTTGACTGCTTCATTACGCCTTGCTTCAAAGGCTTCCTCTTTGTCGCTATCGCTCATAGTACTGTCTGCCTCTATATTCATCATCTGCTTTCCATATTCGTCATTAGCTTCCTTACCCCAAAGTGATATTTTATTCATTCTGTCGTTAAGAGAGCCGCCAGCCGCAATAATAGCAGGAGGTGAAACGGTAAAATCCGCAGTTATGTCTGTACCGTCGAGAATAAACTGCAGAGCCTGGCCGTTTTTGGGACTAAGTATGCCTATGGCAGCCTTATTCACAGGGAGATCGATTTCAACCCTGCCCTCCTTTATCAAAAGGGTCGTATCTATGTCCATTTCCTGGACATTAACCAACACCGATTCATTCATTTCCGGAGGGAAAGTGCCTATAAGGGTGGTCTTTACGGCTCTTTGCGAGCAAGCCGCCATGGCAGCTGCAGCAATCACGATAAACAATATCTTCTTCATAATTTTTAAGATTTAATCAAATTCGTTAGGTAATAAAAATGATAAGAGTGTATGTCAAAATACTTGGTTTTGACACACACTCCTCAAATTTAGGAAAAATTCCTGTTATTGCAATATCTACTCGGCCTTGGCCTCTGCAGGAGCGGATCTACGCTGACCACGGCGTCCGCCTCTGCTCCTATCTCCACGGCCTCCACGCTGCGGCGAGCCTTGAGGACGCGATTGTGCAGCAGAAAGACCTGCGTTAGGAGAAAGATCTTTCTTTCCGTAGACTTCTCCATTACATATCCATACCTTGATACCGAGGGCTCCTACCTTTGTGTTTGCAACGGCAAGTGCATAGTCGATATCCGCACGGAATGTATGCAGAGGAGTACGGCCCTCTTTGAACATCTCGCTTCTGGCCATTTCGGCACCGCCGACACGACCGCTAATCTGAACCTTGATGCCCTCAGCCCCTACTCTCATAGCAGTAGCTACTGCCATTTTAATGGCTCTCCTGTAAGACACACGACCTTCGATCTGACGTGCGATGCTGTCTGCTACAATCTGAGCGTCCACTTCCGGCCTCTTGACCTCTAAGATGTTGATCTGGACATCCTTATTGGTTACCTTTTTCAACTCTTCTTTCAGTTTGTCCACCTCGGTGCCGCCTTTTCCTATGATGACACCCGGTCTTGCAGCCTGGATTGTCACAGTGATCAGCTTGAGCGTCCTCTCTATGACAATTTTTGAAATGCTGGCTTTTGAAAGACGGTTGATAAGATATTGACGGATCTTGTAGTCCTCAGCTATCTTTTCTGCATAACTACCACCACACCAGTTAGAGTCCCAACCACGGGTGATACCGATTCTGTTGCTTATAGGGTTTGTTTTCTGTCCCATATTATTTCTCCTCCACTGTTGCTGGTTCTTTTACATCAAGTATTACGGTAATATGGTTGGAACGCTTGCGAATTCTGCCTGCGCGACCCTGAGGGCAAGGACGAATTCTCTTGAGAGTCCTGCCTTCATCAATCATAAGGGTCTTTACATAAACATTACCGTTGTCCAATGCCCTACTGTCCGGATTTTTGGCTTCCCAGTTTGCAACTGCACTGCGAATGACTTTTTCCAGACGTACGGAAGGTGCATTCTTTGTATATTTCAATATATCAAGAGCACGGTTTACTTCCACACCTCTTACGTTATCTGCGACAAGGCGCATTTTACGTGGAGATGTAGGTACATCATTAAGCTTAGCTATTGCTGTCTGTCTCTTATTTTCTTTCAGCCTCTCGGCCATCAATCTTTTACGTTTTCCCATAATTCAATCTTTTTAAATGAATTACTTCTTATTATTGCCGGAGTGGCCTCTGAAAGTTCTCGTTGGAGCAAATTCGCCAAGTTTGTGGCCAACCATATTCTCTGTTACATAAACCGGAATAAACTTGTTTCCGTTATGAACTGCTATTGTGTGGCCGACGAAGTCAGGAGAAATCATGCTTGCGCGTGACCACGTCTTGACTACCTCTTTCTTCTTGCTACCATCATTCATAGCAAGAATTCTCTTTTCCAGGGCTTCCTGGATATAAGGACCTTTTCTTAAAGAACGACTCATAATCTCTAAAGTTTTATTCCGTTATTTCTTTCTTCTTTCAATAATGAACTTGTTTGAAGTCGCCTTCGGATTACGTGTCTTGTAGCCCTTTGCAGGAAGACCCTTGCGAGACCTCGGATGTCCTCCGGATGCACGGCCTTCACCACCGCCCATAGGGTGATCTACTGGGTTCATTACAACACCACGGTTATGAGGCCTGCGACCAAGCCACCTGCTGCGGCCGGCCTTGCCTGACGATTCCAAATTGTGTTCAGGGTTGGATACCGTACCTACGGTTGCGCGACAGGACACGAGCACCATTCTTGTCTCGCCTGACGGCAGACGGAGAACGGCGAACTTGCCTTCACGTGCTGCGAGCTGCGCATAGGTGCCGGCAGAACGTGCCATTGCACCGCCCTGGCCGGGACGAAGCTCGATATTGTAGATAAGGGTACCGACCGGAATTTCACTTAGAGGCAGAGCGTTGCCAAGCTCCGGAGCAACTCCGGGGCCGGATGCTATTACCTGTCCGACTTTCAGTCCGTTCGGCGCGAGGATATATCTCTTCTCGCCGTCTTCATATTCTACGAGCGCGATACGTGCGCTGCGATTAGGATCATACTCAATAGTACGCACGGTCGCCTTACATGTATCCTTGTCGCGAAGAAAATCGATGACACGATACATTCTCTTGTGTCCGCCTCCACGATAACGTACTGTAATATGGCCGTCATTGTTACGGCCGCCCGTGCTCTTTAAAGGCTCAAGCAAGGCCTTATGAGGTTTATTAGCGGTAATGTCGTCAAAAGCACTGATTACCTTATTCCTTTGTCCCGGAGTTACCGGTTTGAATTTTCTAACTGCCATTGCCTTATACCTTAAATGTTACTGTAGAAATCAATCTTGTCATCTCCGGCAAGGGTCACATAAGCTTTCTTATAGTGGTTGGTACGACCTTTAAGCATACCTGACTTGCTATAGCGTGATTTCCTCTTGCCGTAGTAGTTTGCAGTGTTCACTGAAACCACAGACACATTATACATCTGCTCGACGGCAGCCTTTATCTGAATCTTGTTTGCAGAACGGTCTACTATAAAACCGTAACGGTTCAACTTTTCGCCAAGAGCCGTCATCTTTTCTGTTACAAGTGGCTTAATTATTATTCCCATGTCCCTAATATTTTAGCTGTTAACCCTTGAGGCAAGAATATCCTGAACGCCATCAACAAGAACCAATGAACGTGCATTCACGATTGAATAGGTGTTGATTTCGTTTACTGAAATAACCTTAACACCCTCAAGATTACGAGATGAAAGGAAAATATTGTCTGAATTCTCAGGGAGGACAAAAAGAACATTCCTGTCGCCTGCCTTAATGGCAGAAAGGATGTTGATAAATTCCTTTGTCTTAGGCTCTTCCATCATAAACGGCTCAACCATTATAATGGCATTGTCAAGAGCTTTCTGAGACAGAGCTGAAAATCTTGCAAGTTGTTTGACTTTCTTATTCAGCTTCTTAGAGTAATCGCGTGGCTTAGGGCCGAAAACACGTCCGCCGCCCACGAATATATTGGCTTTCAAGCTACCGTGACGAGCACCGCCGCCGCCCTTCTGGCGACCCAATTTCTTAGTGCTGTATGCGACTTCGCTTCTATCCTTTGTTTTTGATGTGCCTTGACGCCTGTTGGCGAGATACTGCACTACATCAAGGTAAATGGCATGATCATTTGGCTGAATGCCGAATACCTTTTCATCGAGAACAACCGTCTTTCCTGATTCTGTTCCGTCTATTTTCAATACTTTCAATTCCATGACTAAGCCTCCAGAATTAGATATGAACCTTTAGCTCCTGGAACAGAGCCTTTTACAACGATAAGATTATTCTCAGGGATAATCTTGATAACAACGAGGTTCTGAACTTTCACCCTCTCGTTGCCCATGTGGCCGGCCATACGCATTCCAGGGAATACACGTGAAGGCCATGAAGAAGCTCCCAATGATCCGGGGTGACGGAGTCTGTTGTGCTGACCGTGGGTCTTTCCACCTACTCCGGCAAATCCGTGACGCTTTACTACGCCCTGGAAGCCTTTACCTTTTGAAGTACCGGCAACATCAACATAGTCAGCTTCTTTAAACACATCGCTGACCGTAATGGTGTCGCCTAATTTCAGCTCTCCTTCGAAGTCTGCCGGAAATTCGACCAACTTGCGCTTAGGAGTGGTTCCTGCCTTTGCAAAATGCCCTCTCAGAGGGGCGCTGGCATGTTTTTCTGTAGTTTCGCCATAGGCAAGCTGCACAGCGGCATAACCATCCTTCTCTACTGTACGAACTTGCGTGACAACACATGGACCAGCCTCGATAACGGTGCATGGAATATTCTTTCCATCAGCACCGAAAACGGAAGTCATTCCGATTTTCTTTCCAATTAATCCAGGCATTGAATTGTTAATTAATTGTTTATTAATAGTTTACATTATCCGCATAATTTTTGCGGACTGCAAATATACAACTAATTATTTAATTTTCAATGCATTTTCCGTAAGATTTGCACAGGGTAGAGTCAAAAAGCAAGTGCAAGATTGCGATTCTATCTTGACATTACATATAATAAATTTGTTCCAAAAGCAAGAAGTAACGATATTTGTCGGGGAGGAGGTATTGGACCGTAAGGTGCGAGAGATGAGGGGCACGGCTTAATCCAATGGATATAATATAATAACTTAATATATGCATAACATTCTGATAACCTTAGCAATAGCGGCGGCCACCATGTTGGGAGGCCGGGAAAACGGCATCGAAGGGCTCACGCTTCAATCGCCTGACGGAAAATTGAAAATGGAGTTCGGCATTAATGAAAACGGGACACCACAATACGCCCTATACAGGGAAAATACCTGTGTTGTAAAGCCGAGTGCACTGGGATTCGAGTTGAGAGGGGCATTGAAAGCAACCAAGCTGATATTCAGTGAAAGCGGCATAACCAAAACAGATAATAAGCCTCCTTTTTCATTAAATGACAAATTCATTGTTATCGGCTCGAACACAAGCTCCTTTGATGAAGTATGGCACCCGGTCTGGGGAGAAGAGTCCGCAATCAGGAACAACTACAACGAACTCTGCGTGCTTCTGGCACAGAAAGAATCCGGCTGCAATATGAATATCAGATTCCGGCTCTTCAATGACGGGCTCGGCTTCAGGTACGAATTTCCAAGCGGGCAAAAATTAAGCTATTTTGTTATTAAAGAAGAACTTACAGAGTTCAATATGACAGGAGACCATAAGGCATGGTGGATACCGGGAGATTATGACACCCAGGAATACGAGTATGTTGAAAGTCGTCTCTCCGAAGTAAGCCAATTGCTTGAAGATGACGTGTGCGGCAACTCTTCCCAAACGCCTTTTTCAATCAACGGAGTGCAGACTTCTTTGCAAATGAAGACAGACGAAGGGCTGTATATAAATATTCACGAAGCCGCTCTGGTAGACTACCCTTGCATGCACCTGATGATAGACAGCAAGAAAAATTCTTTGAAATCACACCTTACTCCTGATGCACAAGGCTGGAAAGGCTATATGCAGACCCCTTGCAACACCCCTTGGAGGACTGTTCAAGTAACGGGCAGTGCTACGGAAATGCTTCAAAGCAGACTGGTGCTGAACCTCAACGAGCCTTGTGCCTATGAAGACGTGTCATGGATACATCCGGTAAAATATATGGGAGTATGGTGGGAAATGATAAGCGGAGCCGGAAAGTGGTCATACACAAATGATTTCCAATCGGTTAAACTTGGAGAATCGGATTACGCAAACGCCAAAACCCATGGCAGACACAGTGCGAACAATCAAAATGTAAAGAAATACATAGACTTTGCAGCTGCAAACGGTTTCGATGCCTTGTTGATAGAAGGCTGGAACATAGGTTGGGAAGATTGGAGCAACAAGTCCAAGGATTATGTATTCGACTTTGTAACGCCGTACCCGGATTTCGACATCGAAGGCCTTAACAAATATGCCCATTCAAAAGGTATTAAGCTGATAATGCATCACGAAACCTCCTCATCTGTAAGAAATTACGAAAGGCACATGGACAAGGCCTACGACCTTATGGACAAATATGGCTATGATGCGGTAAAATCCGGCTATGTCGGGGAAATCTTACCTCGCGGCGAACACCATTTCGGACAGTGGATGGTAAATCATTATCTATACGCCTTAAAAAAGGCGGCAGAACACCATATAATGGTTAATGCTCATGAAGCAGTAAGACCTACGGGGCTTTGCAGGACATACCCCAACCTTATAGGGAACGAATCTGCCAGGGGGACTGAATATCAAGCTTTTGGAGGCACATCGCCGAAACATGTCACAATACTGCCTTTCACAAGACTTAACGGAGGTCCAATGGATTTCACTCCCGGTATATTTGAAATGGATCTAAGCAAATTCTCAAAAAACCAATCGCACGTAAATGCCACAATCGCCAATCAGCTTGCGCTTTATGTGACAATGTATTCTCCGCTCCAAATGGCTGCGGACATGCCTGAACATTATGAAAAGTTCATGGACGCCTTCCAATTCATAAAAGACGTGGCTGTGGATTGGTCGGAAAGCCGCTATCTGCAAGCGGAGCCGGGCGACTATATCATAGTGGCAAGGAAAGCGAAGAATACGGGACAATGGTTCTTAGGAGGGGTTACCGATGAAGAGAAAAGGAGTTTCGAGATAAAGACAGATTTCCTTGAAAAAGGGAAGAAATATGAAGTTACCATTTACAAAGACGCACCGGACGCCCATTACAAGACAAATCCTCAGGCATATACAATTATCAGTCAAAAGGTTAATTCAAAAAGCACTATAAAGGTCACGGCAGCTCCGGGAGGTGGCTTCGCAATGTCTTTCAAGGAAATATGAATGACTGATTTGCAACGCCCTTAACATAACGCCGGTGCACGGCCGTGTAAAGTCATGATAATGTGCCTTTATTCAGATCTCGGGAATTCGGGAGCATGGCGAGCAACGTATGTCCGCGTTATTGCATCTTTTATCCGGTAATGCAACACAAGCGGCATTGTTTTTTATGAAAAAAAGATTTATAGCTTTTTGCCTTATTGTTATATCCCTATCAATCAGTTCGGCACAGACAAGAAAAATAACTATCAGCGGCTTTGTCCATGACAAGGAAACGGGAGAGACCCTCATAGGGGCAGGAATTGCAGCGGACGGGACAAACGGCACAGTCACCAACAATTTCGGATTCTATTCATTGACCTTAGGGGCGGGAGAACATATAGTTTCCTGCTCCTATATCGGTTATGCCACCCTGGAAATCCGCATGAATATTCAGAAAGACACCACTCTGAAATTCATCCTTGAGCCGGCTGCGACCCTGTCGGAAGCCGTTGTGACGGCACATAAAGATGCCGGAATACATTCGATATATCCCGGCTCAGTAGAAATCCCTTTGGAACAGATAAAGAGCACTCCCGTCATTTTCGGAGAGGCCGATGTCATGAAGACAATCCAGCTGTTGCCCGGAGTACAATCCGGCATGGAGGGCACTTCCGGAATATATGTAAGAGGCGGAGGTCCCGATGAAAACCTTATGCTGCTTGACGGCGTACCTATATATAACGTAGATCACATGCTCGGCCTGTTTTCTGCATTTACGCCGGAGGCTATGAAGAAAGTAACTTTCTATAAAGGAGCCTTTCCTGCAAGTTATAGTGGCCGGATATCAAGTGTTGTCGATGTCAGAACCAATGACGGCAATATGAAAAGGCATAAAGGCTCGGTAGGTGTCAGCCTGCTCAACAGCAAATTGCACCTTGAAGGCCCCATATTTAAGGACAAGACCTCTTATTCATTCAGTTCCAGAGGGTTGCATACGCTCTTGGCAGATCCTATATTCAAGATCTTCGGACTGACTTCCAACTACTTTTTCTACGATATTAACGGCAAGATAACCCATAGGTTCAGCGACACTGATCGTATCAGCGCAAGCATATATAACGGCATGGATCTTTTGAAGTTGGATGTACAGGAGGAGGACGACAAAGACTCCGGAATAAAATTAGGCGAATCCTCATCCAACAGCAAATCAAAAGTCAGGTGGGGCAATCTCGTCACCGCCGTTAGGTGGAACCATGTTTTCAATGGCAAGTTATTCTCCAACAGTACTTTATCTTTCAATAAATACAAGATGAACATCATCATGGAAGCGAAAGAAAAATACAAGGAAGACGGCGTAACATCGGAGACACTTATAAATGCACATCACAATTCCGGCATAAGAGACCTTGGAGCAAGGACAGACTTTGATTACAAACCCGACGGCAGGCAGCAGATACGCTTCGGCGGAGAATACCTGTTCCACACTTTCCTTCCGGAAACAAGAAGTTTCAGACAAAAAGAAAGCGAAGACGGCAAGCAGGTCACGGATACTTTGTTCCTCAACAGCAAGAACAGGACAATCAGAGGACACGAAATGTCTCTATATGCAGAAGATGATATACTTATATTCTCTTGGCTCACTTTGAATCCGGGAATACATCTGTCAATATTCAGTACCGACGGCAAGACATATTTCACTCCGGAGCCACGTATATCAACAAGAATCGACTTTGGCAAAGGCTTTTCGGCAAAGGCTTCATATTCAGGAATATCCCAATACATCCACCTGCTAACGTCCTCAAAAATAACCCTCCCTACCGACCTGTGGGTGCCTATAACAAAAGACATCAAGCCGGTATATTCCGACCAATACTCCTTAGGAACCTATTATTCAGGACTCGGAGGCTGGGAATTTTCCATTGAAGCCTATTTCAAGTCAATGAAAAACATACTGGAATATAAGGAAGGAACTACCGTAATGGGCAGCTCCGCCGGCTGGGAAGAAAAAGTGGAAATGGGCACCGGAAAGGCCTACGGTATGGAAATTTTAATACAGAAAACCTCCGGAAGCACTACCGGCTGGTTAGGATACACCCTTGCCAAGAGCACCCGGCTTTTCGAAAGCATAAATAACGGCAGACCATTTCCATACAAATATGACAGAAGACACAACATCAGCATTTGCGTAAATCATAAATTCAACGACAGGATAGACATCGGTGGAACATGGACTTTCGCCACCGGCGGCACAATAACAGTGCCCGTAAGGCAAAGCGATGCAGCGACACCGGAGGGAGAGCCGTACAACTACAGCTATGTCGGCGGCAGGAACAACTACCGCATTCCGCCAAGCCACCACCTGAACTTAGGTGTAAATTTTCGCAAGCATAAAAAGCACGGCGAAAGGGTCTGGAACATAAGTGTCTACAACGTATATAATGCAATGAATCCTAACCTTGTTTTTGTCGAATCGGAATTCGGAATGGACCGGGATCTGCCCTACAACGACACCAAACTGAAAAAGGTGACCCTATTGCCTATAATTCCGTCTTTCGGCTATACTTATAATTTCTAAAATAAGTATTATGAAAAAATATATATTATTGCCCCTGATGCTTATGGCGACTGCTTGTCTGAATGATATAAAATATTCGCCCAAGGATATAGAGCCGAAGATAGTCATAAATTCGATTATGAGCACGGGAGATACGGTGCACAGGGTCTTCGTGAGCATAAGCAACCATAAAAACGTGCTTCCGCCGGAAAGTGGGAAACTGAACCTGAGGGTTACCGTAAACGGTGAGCCTGTGACTTCGGCCGAGAAAAAAGACCCTTATGGAAGGGTAAAGACTTTCAAGGAGTTTCAGTTCAAGGCCGAACTTGGACCGGGGGATAAAATAGGCATAGTCGCAGATTACGGGCGGTTGCAGGCATCGGCGGAATGTACAGCCCTGCAACCGGCTTCGATTTCCAAAGCTGACACCTTGAGCGGAAAAACCGTGATTGAAGGGGAAAACAAAGATGTGATGCGATTTAGGGTGAGGTTGAAAGACAGGCAGGGAGAAAAGAACTGGTATAGGATTACAATGGGCAGGAAAAACGAGGCCTTTCTTGACAATGAGGGAGAAAAGCTTTCGGAAAGCGAAACTCTCATCAATATCATCGGAAAGGAAGACTACCTGCTTGACGACGGCACCGCCAACGAAACGAATGACCTCTTCTGGATGACTTCACCAAACAAATACAAGGTGTTTAATGATAGCCAATTCGCTGACAGCGAATACGATATGAAGATTATGGCGTTGACCTCAGACATAATGGGCTCCTCTTTTGACAAGTTCCCCTCTTATGACGAGTTTTACCTGCACACCCATATCAATATCAATCTCATGAGCATTGATGAGATGACTTTCAAGTACCTGAAAGAGTTGTCTGCATTGACTTCCGACGACTACGATACCTTCCTTATGGAGGCTATAAATCTGGAACAGAATGTCAAAGGCGGACTCGGTTTCGTAAGCATCGCCACGCCTTACACTTTCACAGTCACCCTGCCTGTCAGAAAATTCAAGTCAATTCTATACAATCCGCACTGATAAGGCAAATTTTGTAATGTCAAGATATAAGTGCCACCTTAGCATTTGCCTGTTGACCCGCCTCTAAGGTAAATTTCAAAAACCAATTGTATATAATAAACCGATTTCTTATATTTGAAATTATTATTGGTTATTGTATATGGGGTTGATAATTCTATTGATGATTGCAGGGATCCTGCTAATTCTTGCTGAGCTCCTGATAATCCCCGGAGTGGGGATTGCCGGCATTCTCGGAGCATTGTCTCTTGCCGGTTCCTGCTACTACGCCTTTGCCTATATCGGAGTCACAGCCGGTATTATAGTAACTTCGGTAAATGTGGTCCTCGTGGCAGTGCTTTTGGCATACGCACTAAATGCAAAGACGTGGAAGAGGTTTGAACTGAACACCGTCATAGATTCAAAGGCTGTGGCCAAGGTCAATGTCGAGCCCGGAATGAGAGGCAAGGCAGTAACGCGATTAGCACCTATCGGCACGGCTTATATTGCAGACAAGAATTGCGAGGTCACGTCTTTGGAAGGAATAATAGACGCCGGCTCTGCGGTGGAGGTGGCAAGAGTCGAAAGCAACAAGATATATGTCCGTATATACAAAGCTGAACAATAAAGTTAAATAATTAAAAACAATAAGAATATGCCAGATTTTATTATTTGGGCCGCCATAATATTTTTCGCACTTGTAGTGCTGTTATGGTTCTTCCCTGTCGCTCTCTGGTTTCAGGCAATCCTGTCAGGGGTCAGAATTTCATTGGTTCAGTTGGTGCTCATGCGCTGGAGAGGCGTAAATCCCAAAACCATAGTGATCGCTATGATTACCGGGACGAAAGCCGGTCTGCCGCTTAGGGCCAATGAACTGGAAGCGCACTACCTTGCAAAGGGCAATGTGCCTAAGGTCGTAAATGCTCTTATATCTGCCGACAAGGCAAATATCCCATTGGATTTCAAGACCGCTGCCGGTATAGACCTGGCAGGACGTGATGTCTTCGAGGCCGTGCAGATGTCGGTCAATCCGAAAGTGATAAACACTCCTCCGGTCACTGCTGTCGCCAAAAACGGCATCCAGCTGATTTGCAAGGCGAGGGTGACTGTCCGTGCCAATATCAATCAACTGGTCGGTGGTGCCGGAGAAGAAACAGTATTGGCAAGGGTCGGTGAAGGTATAGTCTCATCTATCGGCTCTGCGGAAAGCCATGCGGAAGTGCTTGAAAAGCCAGAATCAATTTCCAAAGTCGTGCTCGGCAAAGGGCTTGACGCCGGAACTGCTTTTGAAATTCTATCCATTGATATTGCCGATATAGACATAGGCAAAAACATCGGGGCGGTGCTGCAAATGGATCAGGCCGATGCCGACAAGAATATCGCCCAGGCACGTGCCGAGGAGCGTAGGGCTATGGCTGTGGCTTTGGAGCAGGAAATGAAAGCCAAGGCACAGGAAGCTCGTGCCAAAGTGATTGAAGCCGAATCTCAGGTGCCTTTGGCTATGGCCGAGGCTTTCCGTAACGGCAATCTCGGTATAATGGACTATTATCGGATGAAGAATATTCAGGCCGATACCGATATGAGAGAGAATATCTCTAAACAGTAATCGGGATTAAAAAGATTTTTTCAGGGCGGCCGCATCAGGCCGCCCTCTTTTTCATTACAAAAAATTACAAGGTTTTCATGTTTTTTGCATTATATTGATGAATCTTAAATAAAGAATTATGAAAACTTTTTTAAAACTAATATCGGCAACGGTTTTGCTGGGTGGTCTGTCGCTCTCTTGCAATAAAAACGACGGCTATGATATGTCGATGTATTACCCTAATGTCCTGGTAACGGTAAAAAACGTTCCGGACGGTACTTGCTTCCTTCAATTGGACGATAAAACGACCTTGAAGCCGGTCAATCTTTCTAAATCCCCTTTCGGCAAAAAGGAGGTCCGGGCGTTGGCAAATGTCCTTAAAGTCAGAGATGATGCCTCTCCGTACAATCAGGCTGTAAAGGTGAATTGGATCGACAGTATACGCACAAAAGCCCTTGTACAGACGGCAGGCACAGACAATGACAAAATCTTTGGCACAGCTCCTCTCGAAATCGTAAACAATTGGATTACAATAGTTGAAGACGGCTACCTTACAATCTGCTTCTATGGGATTTGGGGCAGGACCGGAAAAGTGCATTATGTCAATCTGCTTACAGGAACAAATCCCGAAGACCCTTATGAGTTGGAACTGAGGCATAATGCCAATGGTGACGTTTCGGGTTATGGAGAAAAGGCTACCGGACTTATCGCATTTAATCTCAGAAGCTTGCCTGACACACAAGGCAGAACCGTAAAACTGAAAATAAAATACAGTTCTTTCAGTGGAAATAAGACGGTGTCATTCGACTACGTTACAGGTAAGACGAAAATCATTGCCAATCTTCCGGATGCCGCCCTGCATGGCAGAGCCCTCGTAAGATAACTTATACATAGAGTGCGTATAGCAAATGAGTCCGAACAGATTCTGATTTCCAAGGTCAGAAAAGGAGATGCCGCAGCCATGAAGGTCTTGTATGATCGGAATGTGCGGTATCTCTCGGCTGTTTGCTCACGCTATATAAATGATGATAATGACCTTAAAGACATCCTTCAAGATAGTTTCGTGAAGATTTTCACTTCTTTGGGCGGGTTCGCATACAGAGGTCCCGGTTCGCTATGCTCCTGGATGAAAAGAATTGTTGTAAACGAGGCCCTTATGTTCTTGAGGAATAAAAGGAAGATTAATTTTACCGTCTATGAAGCGAACTTGCCCGATATTCCGGAGGATGAACCCGAACCGGGCAGGATTCCGGCAGATAAACTTCATGAAATGATAAGAGGCCTGCCTGACGGTTGCAGAACGGTGCTCAACCTTTATGTGTTTGAAGAGAAAAGCCATAAAGAGATTGCCGATAAGCTTGGAATTTCCGAAAGCACTTCTTTTTCTCAATACCACAGAGCCAAGAAGCTGTTGGCAAAACAAATTAAAGACTACTCTAACAATGAAAAATGATTGGCAGGATAAATTACGGGATTCTCTCGGAAAATATGAAAAAGCTGCTCCCGAAGGACTTTGGGAGGATGTCATTTATGCAGTTGAAAATAAGAGGAAGGTCGCATCAAAAAGGGGACTTATATGGTTTATATCATCGGTTGCGGTCGCTGCCGGCGTGGGGTTGGCTATTTGGATTTGGCCTGAACGGCCTCAGGCTACGGATTTTGAACGGGCAGTGGTGGAAAATCTTTCTAAGGACAAGCTGTCTCCCATGACAGAAGAGCCTGCGGCATTAACGGGGTCTAAGGAGGGTGAAGTGTGGCCGGCGAGAGAACTGCCGTATGGTGGAAAGAGTGTGCCGGAGAGTGAAGCGTCAGTTGCATTAGTGCAGGGTGGGAAGGAAGTATTTGAGGAGGGGTTACCATCAGGTATATTAGTGCAGGAGGCGGAGACCTTGTCAAAAGAGCCGGATAGCGTTGTGCCAGAGAGGGAGGAGTCCGAGGATATAGTGACGTCAAATGCATTGCCGGAGGAGCCTAAGGTTACACAACCAGATGAAGTGTCAAGGGGAGTATTAGATTCGTTACCGCAAGAATTTGCGACCACAGAAGAAAAGGACATTGACATAAAAAGAAAAAGGCAAGCCGCCAAAAGACTGTCTTTGGGCATATCCTCATCCAATTCAATAGGTGCGGAACACACTCAAGGCGGTTATGGCGGACTATATGGCTCTGACGCAGCTATAATGGCAAGAGCTGCCGTATCCGGCATTAGTTCACAGAAGTTTTCCGAAGTCCTGATTAACGGCAACGGGGAAGATATTAAGACGAATATCAAATATCGCCAACCGGTAAGGATAGGACTATCAGCTGATTATGAATTTTCTGACAGGATTGGTATAGAAACGGGGCTGACATACACCTTGCTCGTGTCCGACCTGACTTCCGGGGCTTCCGGCAGTCATTATGAGACAAGGCAGACGCTGCACTACGTCGGAATTCCAATTAATCTCAAAGTGAGAATGTTCGACTTCGCACGAGGCAACGGCCAGGTGTATTTTTCATCAGGCGGAATGGTTGAGAAATGTGTATCGGGAAATACGAAGACTGTTTATTATGCTGCCGGGGATATGGCTCGACAGGGGGAGAGCAATAAGTTGAGTGTAAAGCCTTTGCAATGGTCTGTAAATGCCGCCGCCGGCTGTAGCCTTGGTCTCGGCAGTTTTGTCAGTATCTATTTTGAGCCAGGTTGCAGTTATTATTTCGACAACTCCTGCCCGGTGGAAACCATATATAAAGACCGGCCGCTCAATTTCAGCTTCCGCACCGGATTCCGCTTCTCTTTCGGCAGGTAGCGATTGCGGAAACGAATGCGGCAGATCCCTACGCCTGCTTCGCAGGCTCTGGATGACAAAGACGCTTTCGTTTGTCGCTGGCTCTGGATGACAGGGCGTGTCATTTCGAAGGAGCGGCAGCGACTGAGAAATCTGCGGAAACGAATGCGGCAGACACATGCCAAAAAGCCGTTGCCGTTTCTATTGCGAAGATAGCGATATTTCGTTATCTTCGTTTGTTTTTACAAATAGAGGATAACAACGTGGCATGTCATTTCGAAGGAGCGGTAGCGACTGAGAAATCTGCGGAAACGAATGCGGCAGATCCCTACGCCTGCTATCGCAGGCTCTGGATGACAAAGACGCTTTCGTTTGTCGCTGGCTCTGGATGACAAGACACAATGGATAATGAAAATTATAATAATACAACCGTAAAATGGAAAAAGCGATAATCGTGGCAGTAGCCGACAATCTGGCTATAGGAAAAGACAATGACCTGTTGTGGCACTTGTCAGACGACCTCAAATACTTCAAGAAAACGACCTTAGGCTCACCGGTAATTATGGGCTACATGACATTCAAGTCCTTGGGCTCAAGGCCGTTGCCAAAAAGAAAAAACATCGTCATATCCATTTTGCCGTGGTCTGACGCTCCGGAAAACATTACAGTTGTCAGCTCTTTGGAGGAGGCCTACAAGGCCGCAGAAGCCCCGGAGGCAAAGGCAGCAACGAGTAACGCAATATGCAAAGCCGCAGAAGCAACGAGCAGCACGATATGCGAGACCGCAGGGGCAGAAGAGGCACCGGAGACACAGGCAGCAAGAAAATGTTTCGTAATAGGCGGAGGCTACACCTACCGCCAAGCAATGGCAGATGTGGACAAGCTGTACATTACCCACGTCCACACCACTATCGAAGACGCTGATACCTATTTCCCCGAAATAGATCCGGAAATATGGGAGATTGAATCAAAAAGCGAAACCCATACCGATGAGGGTACGGGTTTGACTTTTGAATTTGTTATATACAAACGTAAGAAGACTGTTTAGCCGTCCCACGCGAGCAATTACCTTGAAAATATAGCAGTCCAACCGCCACCGGGAGCAAGATGCACATCTATCGGCTCCTTGGTATCTATTTTCATCTCAACATGACTGAAGTCGCAGGCTGCCTTGTCAGCATTGACTCCATCCCGGAAAATCTCAGCATTCCATTTACCCTCTCCAAGAAAACTCAAATCAAGCTTCAGGTCTCTTGGGCTCCAGTCGGTCATGGCTCCGACATACCATTTATCGCCTTTACGGCGTGCCATAACAACATATTCAGATATTTTACCGTCAATGGCCACCGTCTCGTCCCAAGTTACAGGGCATTCTGCTATAAATTTCGTGCATTCAGGCTCGCACATATAGTTAGAAGGAGAGTCGCAAAGCATATTCAAAGGTGACTCGAAAATGACATATTCGGCCAACTGTCTGCATCTTGTACCCTGACTCATCGCCTCGCTGTATACGGCTCTGAAGTTTTCCTTTGTTGCATTTCTCATGGCTCCCTGAGTGTAGTCCATTGGGCCTGCCACCATTCTTATGAACGGAATTGTCACATCGTAGGTTACCTGATCGAGATCCGACCACTTCATCTGCTCCAGACCGTGCACGCCCTCAAAATTAACGACATTAGGCCAGGTCCTCTGCAAGCCCGACGGTTTGTAGGCTCCGTGAAAATCCAACATCAAGTGATATTTGGCAGCAGTACGAGCCAGATCGGTATAGAATCTGACCATTTGCTGATCGTCTCTGTCCATAAAGTCTACCTTGAAGCCTTTTACCCCCATTTCGGAATAATGCCTGCAAACTTTTTCGATATCCCTGTTTATAGCCCAATATCCGGCCCAAAGAATAAGGCCTACACCCTTGCCGGAAGCATATTGAACCAACGTGGGGAGGTCTATTTCCGGTACAACCCGGAACAAATCGGCCTTTTTATTTACAGCCCAGCCCTCGTCCAAAATGACGTATTCGATACCATGAGCGGCGGCAAAATCTATATAATACTTATATGTGTCATTATTGATTCCTGTCTTGAAATCCACTCCTCGCAGATTCCAGTCGTTCCACCATTCCCATGCCACTTTCCCTGGTCTGACCCAACTGAAATCCATATTGTCCTTAGGTGCAGAAGCAAGTTTCCAGACCATATCGCTGTTGAGCAAATCCTTATCCTCGCCGGCTATGATTATGGCACGCCAAGGAAATTCAGTGCGTTCCTCGGCTGCGGCAATATAATTTTCACGGGATTTTATAATGCCCTGCAACATATTATGCCCCCCTTGGACAACTTCCTTAGGATATGGAGCAAATCTGGCGGTCAGCACGCTCGAACCGTCACCATTGTACAGGAACATCCCCGGATAGTCTATGAAGTCAGATTCGGCTATACATATTTTAATTCCGTTTTCAGCTTCGACAGTCAGGGGCAAAAAGGCTATCCTCTCCTTATTCCATTCCGAAAGCCTGTGCTTGGCATATATATTCTCAAAAGAATTAAAATATTGAGTTTCAAGAGTCTGAGTATTTTTCCTTACATAAGGCACATAGACCGGCCAGTCCTTGGCAAAATGGAATTCTGCCTGCTCCGACTCGACATTATAGCTGCCGCCAAGCATAGAGACGAAACGATATGCAACACCGTCGTCGTAGGCCCTGAATACAAGGTCGAACTTCTTGAAAGATAGCCTCATCTCATTATAATTGTCAATGACCTCTGCTTTTTTGTAGACAACAGGTACTATTTCATGATTTACAGACTTTCTTGTAACTTTTCTGACCTTATTATTTTTTCCAAACACCTCTCCGCCGGCAATGCTCATGGAAATATTAGACTTATCGATTAGCTTAACTCCTTTATCTACCGAATAGGAGATATTCTCTCCGACAGCTACCTCAACGGATATTTTGCCGTCCGGGGACTTTAAGCTGTAATTTTTCGGAACTGCTCCCGATGTCGCTGCGAGCGATATTGCCGCAATAACGGAAATAATTGTTTTAGCCTTCATTCTCTTATATTTTTATTTTGAATTTGACTTTAATCGACTGCCGGCATAATCACAGCCAAAAGAGGCGGCGAGCCCAAGCAATAGGAACAAAATCAGAAGGATTGACGAGGCTCTGGAAATATCCGCTCCAAGCTTATAGGATTTAGGGGAGAAAGTCATAGTGAGTTCGTGTTCCCCCGCAGGCAACAATGCAGCCCGCAGAATCCAGTTAGCGCCAAAAAGCTCTACCGGAGAGCCGTCATCCAGAACAGCTTCCCACCCATAAGGATAATATATCTCGCTGAAAACCACAAGTCTTTCGGTATCAACCTTATAGCTATATTTCAATTCTTTTGGGGTATATCCCGTAAGATATATAGTGTCGGTGACGGAGGCGGCGAAGGATATGTGAGAATATTTTTGCAAGTCCTTTATATCTTCCGATATTACAGCCGTCCTTCGCAAATCCACTTTCCCGATCATATCGATTTCCTCCTTGGCTGTACCGGCAAAAGCCACGGAATCCACAAGCCAGCAATTGCCAAAAGCATTTTGGTTTACCACAGGAGGAATATCCTCTCCGACTATGATATACTTGTCATTCAGCATTGACAGCATCGGCAGATAAGGCAAGGAAGTCTGCAAGTCTTCAACGGTCTTGGCTCCTCTCAAGGCTCCGTAAAGCCCATTAATCTCAGGAGCCAGATAATGTTCTATCAAATCCTGATATCTCTGGAGCTTGGCCGGACTGTACCCGCCAATATTTTTATGGAAATAGCTCGGATGAGAATCGTTAAAGATATTAGTAGTAAGATCTATAACCCTATAACTCAAGTCTTTATCCTCTAAAATGGCCTTGTCTACAGGTCTCGCGTTGAACTGTGCATCAAACGACCTCTGCGGCACAAAATGGTCTGAATTGAGATAGCGCTTGCCGATTGCAAACATATTCACAATTACAAGGCATGAAATCGCAACTCCGGCAATCACTTTCCTGCCCTTGGCCGCCTCGCTGTCTTTCGTCCGGTACGACCACCACAGCAACAGGAAAGTGATACAGATGAATACAGTAGCCATAAGAGCGTCCTGCCTGAGCAGCATTTTTCTGTCTGCAATCAATGCCTTTACCAGAATATCCTGCTGGCCGCTGTCAGCCGCTCCTGTGAAAGTGCGACCAAGTCCCGTCATGCTTACCAGGCAGAAGCCGACTGTCAGTGCCAATGCCGTCAGCCCCGCTTTCATAAATGACTTCTCATCATATTCGCTCTTGACTATTTTATCAAGGACAATAAATCCCAGCATCGGCAGAGTGAATTGCAGCACCACAAGGGCCATTGACACTGTCCGGAATTTGTTATAGAACGGTATATGATTGTACCAGAATTCCGTAAACGGCATAAAGTGATTGCCTACTGCCAATAAAATTGCAATTATAGTGGGAACAGACAGCCACCATTTTTCTTTACCGCGACACAGCAGCAAGCCCAAAACAAAAAGAAATACGGTTATAGCTCCCATATACATCGGACCGGCAGTAAAAGGTTGCGGCCCCCAATATAACGGCAGAGACTTGGCTACTCCCTTGATATTTGGCTGGCCTGCCTCCTTAAGAAGCTTTATTGTAGCGGACTTGTCCGGATTTACAGCACCGGCAGACGAGCCCCCGTTGTAATCCGGAATCATTATATTCGGCAACTCCTCCCAGCCGTAAGACCACGCTGTAGCATATTCCAGGTCTAAACCGGTGGATTTGCTTTTGCCGTCTTCGGAAACAAGCTCCGACCCTCCTCTCATCGTGTGTTGAGTATAGTCATAAGTCGTTATGAGCTTATTTGCATTCGCTCCTATTCCCAATATTCCGAGAACGAGCAGCATGGCTGAAGCAATAGCGAAACGGCCGGCCAAACTACGATTTTCTTTATTTGCCAATATCCATATTATCAGCACAATGACATAGGAAAAAAGAATTATTGCGAGATAATAGGTAATCTGAATGTGGTTTGCCTTTATCTGGAAATTGAGGGCCATTGCGAATAAAGCGGCTCCGAGCAGAGTCTTTGGGAGCCATGATTTCCACCCCTTTTTGACGACAGGTTTTTTATAACCGCCAAGTGCACTTTTATAGGTAAATATGGCTGCGGCAAGCACCCATGGCAAGAATGCAAGGGCAAGCATTTTAGAATTATGCCCTACCTGAATTATCTGGAAATTATATGAGCAGAAAGTCACCGCCACCGCCCCTCCTGCGGCAATAAGCCCGTTTATGCCGAGTGACAGCATCAGCAGAAAAGCCCCAATCAAAGAAATGAAAAGGTAACTCGCCGGCCTCTTTCCTTTCAGCATCAAGCTGTACAGCCATTGTGTCGCATCCCCCTCCTTGTGTCCGGTTATCATTGTTGTAGGCATTCCGCCGAACATAGAGTTCGTCCAGGCGGTCTTGTCGTCCGGATGGGCGGCATCCCAAGTCTTGGCCTCATGAGCCATTCCGACAAAGCCCGATATATCGCTCTGGTTTACTATTTTCCCGGTAAGCACTTGAGGCACAAAACTATATGCCAGAACCATCAGGAACGCCACAATTCCGGCATAGGTCAGGATTTTCTTATTTGCTTTCATTGTTATATTTTTCGGAAACGCCCTTAAGCAGAGAACCCATTCGGGCCGTCAGCGTTTTTCTGGAATATTTGTCTATATTTATAGTTTGATCATAATCATCGCCAGACTTGAAATTCTGCCAGCACCTTTCGATAAAATCGGCCATTGCTTTATCGTTCCAATCGTACGCCTTTCCGGCATGAGTTTCTTCAAGAACCGTCGCTGTGTCACCTTCTGAAAGGCCTATGCACAAAACAGGCTTCTTTGCCGCCATATATTCAAACAGTTTGCCGGGGAGAAGCCCTTTCTTTTCAGGCTCGTTCCTCAAAGGAAGAATCAGCATGGAAGCATTCTTCTGCTCCTTTATGGCTACAATGTGTTTCTGGTATCCGAGATTTACAGTCTTGCTCTCAAGACCTACTGCCTTGATTGACCGGAGTACTCCCATGTCTATTCTCCCTGAAAGCCTTATTCTCAGAGACTTGTCGAACTCCTTGTCGGCTTCGCATTTGTCGGCAAGAATTTTCCACAGCAGTTCAGGATTGCCGTCATCCACCAGAAGTCCCGTGTGAGTGACGTTGAAATAACCGTCCGGCTCGACAATCTGCTCGAAATCATCAGTGTCATAGCCGTTTGTAATTACTTCAACAGGTGTTGAGGTCATATCCATAAATTCCTTTTGAATGGTCGGCGAGACCGTTACAATCATATCCGCGTTATCCAGCACAGCCATCTCCTGTCTGCGGTGTTTTCTTTTGGCAAAGCTGCAAAGAGGCAGGTGCTTGAAATTATATATTTTGGTCCACGGGTCTCGGAAATCAGCCACCCAAGGCGTTGAGGTGGCCTTTGCCACCTTCATTGCAATAAGATGCATGGAATGCGGAGGCCCAGTGCTTACAATTACATCTACCGGATTTTCCTGCAAATATTTTTTCAGAAATCTCACAGACGTCCCTACCCATGTGACGCGGGGGTCCGGAATAAAAAGATTACCCCTTGCCGCAAGCATCAGCTTTTGCATGAAAGACTTTTTGCCTCCTCTTATAGGATTCACTTCTTTCTGCTCTTTCGCCTTACTGCCGCTAAGCAAGCGGTATATCCAATAAAATTCAGTGATATGATGCTTTACAATTTCAGCCTCCTCGGGAATATCATCTTCGAGCGTATGATCTATTGCCGTAAGGTCCGGATTTTCAGGAGTATATATAACAGGCTGAAAGCCTTGCGACGGGAGATATTTAGAGAATTTGACCCACCGTTGGACTCCGGAACCACCTGATGGCGGCCAATAGTATGTAATAATCAGCACTCGTATCATAATGATTTCAAAGTTAATAATTTTCTTTAATATTTTCTCCGGATAATATTTGGAGCATTTTTAATTTTTGTTATTATAAATCTTAAACAATATAAAAATTGTAAATTTGTTGAAATAAGATATTGGATAATGGCAAAGAATAAGATAATAGAAGATACTCCGCTTATAAGGCAGTTTTTTTCGATTAAGGCAAAACACCCGGAGGCTGTTCTGCTATACAGGGTAGGAGACTTCTATGAGACCTATTCCGATGATGCAATCCTGGCCAGCAAAGTGCTTGGAATTGTCCTCACCAAAAGGACAAACGGCGATAAAGGCAGCGTGCCAATGGCAGGATTTCCTCATCACGCTATTGATGTCTACCTGCCTAAACTCGTGCGGGCAGGATATAAGGTAGCTGTGTGTGACCAGCTTGAAGACCCGAAACTTGCAGGTAAAAAATTGGTAAAACGAGGTGTTACAGAATTAGTTACGCCAGGAGTCGCTTTCAGCGACGATATGCTCGAACAGAAAGAGAACAATTTTCTTGCCGGTATAACATTCGAGAGAAATGAATGCGGCGTTGCTTTCCTGGATGTCTCCACCGGAACTTTCAGGCTTGCACAAGGCTCTGCAGACTACATTTCCACCTTGTTGGCCTCATTCAATCCGAGTGAAGTTGTCGTAACACGTGGCACTGAAAAGGCTGTCCGTGCCGCATTTGGAGAAAATCTTTATATTTCCACGGTCGATGAATGGGCTTTCGTATATGATTCGGCTGTAGAAAGGCTTAAAAAACAGTTCGAGGTTGATTCTCTTAAAGGTTTTGGAGTGGAGCCTGACCCGTTGGGAATATGCTCGGCAGGCGCTCTGCTGGTATATCTCGAACAGACACAGCATTCCGGCATGAAAAACATCAGGTCTGTTTCAAGAATAGACAAGGGGGATTTCGTGTGGTTAGACAGATTTACTTTCAGGAACCTGGAAATTTTCGGCACGGCCGGAACAGACGGTGTGCCTTTGGTGGACGTCATTGACAAGTGTTCCTCCCCTATGGGAGCTCGGCTTCTACGAAGCTGGCTGGCTATGCCTGTAATGGATATTGATGAACTTAATTCCAGATATGACGTAGTTTCATATTTTATAGAAAACAGCGAGCCTCTTCAAAAAGTCCAGGAGCATATCGGCAATATCGGAGATTTGGAAAGGATTATTTCCAGAGCCGCTACAGGGAAAATAACGCCTCGGGAAGTGCTGCAGCTCGGTAGAGGATTGTCGCAGATCGTCCCGATAAGAGAAATCTGTACCGGAAAAGGGGTCACGGCTCTGGACAATATCTGTGACGCTCTTGACGGCTGTAATGAGTTATTGGGCGAGATTGAAAGGACGCTTTCAAAAGATGCGGCTGCCGCCATAGGCAAGGGAGATGTAATTGCCGCCGGCTTTAATGAGGAGCTGGATCATTTGAGATCAGTTGCTCACGGAGGTAAGGATTACCTGCTGAAAATGCAGCAGAGGGAAAGCGAAATTTCAGGCATACCTTCGCTTAAAATAGGCTATAACAATGTTTTCGGCTATTATATTGAAGTACGGAATGCCTACAAGGATAAGGTGCCTCAAGAATGGATACGCAAACAGACGCTTGTAAATGCAGAAAGATATATAACTCAAGAACTTAAAGAATACGAGGAGCAGATTTTAGGGGCGGAGGAAAAAATTTATGCACTTGAAGCAAGTATTTATGAGAACTTGGTGGCAAGCATTCAGTCCGAAACAGGGGCAATCCAAGCCGATGCGGTAAGGTTGTCAAGACTTGATGTACTTGCCGGATTTGCGGAACTTGCTGTACATAACAAGTATTGCCGTCCGGTGATGAGCCGCAGTCTTTCCCTGAATATCAAGGCCGGCCGTCATCCTGTCATAGAAACACTGATGAAGCCGGGAGAGGAATATGTCCCGAATGACATTTATTTGGATTCTAAGGAACAGCAAATCATTATCCTTACGGGACCGAATATGGCCGGTAAGTCAGCGTTGTTGAGACAGACAGCCCTGATAGTCCTCCTTGCCCAGATAGGCTCATTCATTCCTGCTGATTCTGCCGAAATCGGCTATTTCGACAAGATTTTCACAAGAGTAGGGGCGTCTGACAACATTTCTCGAGGAGAATCCACTTTTATGGTCGAGATGCTTGAAACTTCAATGATTTTGCATAATCTTTCGGAAAGGTCTTTGGTGCTGCTCGATGAAATAGGTCGGGGGACATCGACTTATGATGGAATGTCGATTGCAAGGGCTATTGTGGAATATTTACATGAATTCGGCAAGGGAGCAAAGACCTTGTTCGCCACACACTACCATGAACTGAACGATCTCGAAGACCTGTATCCGAGGATAAGAAATTTCCATATAGCTGTAAAGGAAGTCGGCAAACAGGTGATTTTTCTTCGCAAACTTGAAGAAGGAGGCACAGCGCACAGTTTCGGAATACATGTGGCGAGGCTCGCCGGCATGCCACGAGAAGTCATAGAGTCAGCCGAAGAGACGCTTTCTGCTTTGGAAGCCATGTATGGGGATGACAAACATGAGGGGAATAAGGCCGGCAAAGGAAATTTCGGAAAAATAAAGAAAGCATATAATATAAAAGAAGGCACCGTCGAAAGTGACGGCGCCCTCCAGTTGTCTTTGTTCCAGCTCGATGATCCAACTTTATCCTCTCTGAGAGACTCCCTTAAAGCGGCCGACCTGAACAATATGACTCCGCTGCAAGCCTTTGATCTTCTTCGGAATATGAAGAAAGAACTCGGCTTGTAGACCTACTCCTCTTCCTTCTCCTGAGCTGCGTACTCTTCAAGAAGTTTGGTCTGCACATCAGCAGGCACCTGCTGATATTCAGCGAATTTCATAGTAAATGTCGCAGAGCCGGCAGTAAGTGAGCTTAGAGCTGTAGAATATCTGTACATCTCAGCAAGAGGAACTCTTGCATGAAGCACTGTAAAGCCTTTCTCCATATCCTGGTTGACAATCATTCCTCTACGCCCGTTAAGGTCTGACATACAAGGACCTACATATTCGTTAGGAGTCATGATCTCTACATTGTAGATAGGCTCCATAATCTTTGGTCCTGCATTCCTGAAAGCTTCCTTGAAAGCATTGCGGGCTGCAAGTATGAAAGCGATTTCCTTAGAGTCAACAGGGTGCATCTTGCCGTCATAGACATATACACGAATATCTCTGGCGTATGAACCCGTAAGAGGACCTTCGGTCATCTTGTCGTTTATACCTTTGAGGATAGCCGGCATAAATCCGACATCGATAGCTCCGCCGACAACACAGTTGTAGAATTCAAGCTTTCCGCCCCATTCGAGATCGAAAGTCTCCTGAGACTTGACATTTAAGACAGTCTCCTTGCCGTCAATCTTGAACTTGTTGGTGAAAGGAACCCCCTCAACTATAGGACATACGAGAAGATGCACCTCACCGAACTGCCCGGCACCGCCGGACTGTTTCTTATGCCTGTACTGTGCGGTAGCGACCTTGGTAATGGTCTCTCGGTAAGGGATTTTTGGAGCTTCAAACCCTACTTCATACTTGAATTCGTTCTTCAATCTCCATTTTACCAGATTGATATGCTGTTCGCCTTGTCCGCTCAAAATTGTCTGGCGCAGTTCTTTTGAATATTCTACAATAATCGTAGGATCCTGATTGGCAATCCTGTTCAGAGCCTCTCCGACCTTGGCATCGTCATTCTTGTCCTTTGCCTTGACGGCGCAACGGTATTTGGCATCCGGGAATACCATGTGGGCAATAGCCTCGCCGCCCTGCTCTGCAAGGGTGGTATCCGTCTTGCCGGCCTTAAGTTTCATGACACAACCTATATCTCCGGCATGTATCTGGGAAACTTTTTCTTTCTTGGCACCTGCAACCGCATAAATGGCAGAAAGCCGCTCAGAAGCCCCTGTTTCAGGATTTACGAGGTCAGTTCCCTCCTTAAGTGTGCCGCTCATAACCTTGAAATATGACACATCTCCGAGATGCGGCTCTTCATCTATCTTATAGATAAATATGCTTAAAGGTCCGTCTGAATTACATTTGACGTCATTGCCCTCTAAAGTCTTCTCCACCTTGTCCAAAGGAGAAGATGCCGTCTTTATGACAAATTCCATAAGACGCTTGACACCAATGTCTTTCTTTGCCGACAGGCAGAATATAGGCATTGTCTCTCCCCTGTTGATGCCATAGCCAAGTCCCAAGCGGATCTCATCTTCGCTCAAGGAAGCGTCTTCAAAATATTTTTCCATAAGGGAGTCATCTCCTTCGGCAGCTTTCTCTATGAGTTCCTGACGAAGTTCTGCAACCGTACCAGCATATTCCTCCGGAATTTCCTTCTCCTCCCGTGTTCCGAGATTGTCTTTGAAAACGTAATATTTCTGCTTCAGCACATCTATAAAGCCGTTGAAGTCGGGGCCGACATTAACCGGGAACTGGATAATCACCGGCTTGCTGCCGAAAGACTCTTTGAGGGACGCAATAGTACGGTCCCAATCGGCTTTTTCTGAATCGAGTTGATTGACTGCTACAATAAGAGGCACATTATAATCCGAAGCGTAACGGGCAAATATCTCCGTACCCACCTCAACTCCTTGCTGGGCATTAACGACCAATATGCCATTTTCACAAACCTTAAAGGCAGCAATGGCTCCTCCACTGAAATCGTCAGATCCAGGAGCGTCGATAATATTGAATTTTGTATCCATGAATTCCGCATACAACGGTGTTGCATAAACGGATTTCTGATTGACCTGCTCAAACTCGGTATTGTCTGAAACCGTGTTCTTTGCCTCTACGGATCCCATTCGGTCAATGACCTTTCCTTCATAAAGCATAGCCTCCGCTAATGTGGTCTTACCTGACTTTGAACTGCCAAGCAGGACCACATTTCGGATGTCTTTTGTGTTGTAGACTTTCATAATTAAATTGTGTTATTAATACTCGTTTCAGTGTATAAATAAAGCGGAAAATACCGCTCATCTTCGCAAATGTAATAAATTAAAAATCCAATAACAATACCACCTTTATTCCCACACAACGATTAGGCGGAAATTTCCGTAGACCGTTGCACTTCTATCTTGACATCAGGGCCGTATTGGCTTTTCAATCCTGCGCGAAAAGGGTCTTTTCAAGTTCTTTCGGATGAAAACTCATTCTGTGCCATGGAGTATACCCATATTTCCGAATGGCATCTATGTGCTCTTTGGTCGGATAGCCCATGTTCCTGTCCCAGCCGTATTCCGGAAATTCGACAGCGAGTTTTCTCATAAAATCATCTCTATAAGTCTTCGCAAGCACAGAGGCCGCCGCGATTGATGAGAAGGTTGCGTCTCCATGCACTATTGTCTTGTAGGCATAGCCGTCGAAAGGCTTGAACCTGTTGCCGTCAATAAGCAGAAAATCAGGTCTGACGTTTAGCTTCCGGACGGCTCTCTGCATTCCGACAATAGAAGCATTCAGAATGTTTATTTCGTCAATTTCCGCTGCGTCTACAGCCTCGACCGCCCATGAGACAGCCTCTTTTTCAATTATTGGCCTGAGCATCTCCCTCGCCTTTTCAGTCATTCGTTTCGAGTCGTTCAGAAGCGGATGATAAAAATCCTTGGGCAATATTACAGCTGCCGCATATACCGGCCCCGCCAAAGGGCCTCTCCCAGCCTCATCGCAGCCGGCCTCTATCATATTTTCGTTAAGATAATTTTTTAGAGAAACGATTTTCCGCATACCATTCAATATGATATGCAAACTTACTAACTTTTATTTTTAATCTGTCTTTTGAGCATCGCAATCATTTCTTCCTTGTCTGCTATTCTGGCGGAAAGTGCCTGATTTAAGGTCTTTAGAGTGTTAATTTCATTAGTGAGCGTCGAGATTTTCTGCTCATATTCATTTATCAGATTCTGATAACGGTCTTCATAGGTTGTGCGATATTCTTCCAAAGCCGATTCGAGTTCCGGATTTGGTTTGTATCCGAGAACAAGTTCTTCGGGGGAAGAGCCCAAATTCCTTGCAATCTGATCTATATGCGGACTTACCAGCCTGGTGTTACCTTTTTCTATATTTCTGTAAGTCGTCCTGTCCATGCCAAGTCTTTCTGCCATTTCCTTTTGGGAAATGCCGCATCTTTCTCTTTGCAAAAATATATGCTTCTTGATTGTATTGTCATCAATCATAATCTATCAGATATTTTTTCAAAAATAGACCTGAATGCCGACAATTTTAGAAGATAATTTATCATCAAAGATGTTAAATATTCATCAATTGCGTTAAATAATCATCATTTTCTTTAAGATTCGTGAATTTATAATTTTACTTCCGTACATTTTACGGTTTTCTTATTGTTTATTGTTCGAGGCTTGTCCACCTTTGCGCAAGTTAAAATAAATTGATATGAAAAATCGTTCGGTTATCGAGTCTTATGAACTCTTCTCCCGCCTTCTGCTGGAAGATAAAATCTATATGGATTCATCCATTACCTTCCCCTTTTTGTGTTCTTGTATCGGTGCAAATCGCAAGAAACTGGACAGACTAATCAGGAATGAGCTTGGAATCTCCGGTGCAAGGCTAATCGAGACCTATCGTGCAATGGAATTTTCCCGTATTGCCGAGAAATATAAGTTTAACCAGTCCTGATGTTCCAACGGAAATTCGTATATTCGCATTCGGCTTTTCCCGATATAGGGGGCCTGCCTTATTAAATAACAAATATTCCATATATGAAAAAGATAATTTATGCCGCTGCGGCATTTTTAATGATCTGCATTTCTGCGAGAGGCGATGAAGGAATGTGGCTTCTACCCATGTTGCAACAAATGAACGGCAAATCCATGTCGGAATTGGGTTGCAGGCTGACACCGGAACAGATTTACAGCATTAACAATTCTTCTCTTAAAGATGCCATAGTACAATTCGGAGGAGGCTGTACGGGAGAGATGATTTCAGACAGGGGACTGCTGGTCACCAACCACCATTGCGGCTACGGTTCTATCCAAAAGCTATCGTCTACGGAGCATAATTATCTCGAAGACGGATTCTGGGCTATGACGGAGAAAGACGAAATGCCGGTGCCGGGACTCACTGTCACCTTTCTGGAAAGCCTGACAGACATCACCAAACCGATGCAAAAGGTGTATGACGAAGCATTGAAGACATATAAGGACAGCTCCGACAGGGACTTGATTGCCTTGAATGCAATGAGAGAGGCCGCCGGAAAATACGAGAAAGAAGTTGCCGGGAACTATCCGGGATGTAAGGTGAAAGTGACTGATTTTTATAATCAGAACGTTTTCTATCTGATTGTATATAAGGTATATACCGATGTGCGTTTTGTGGGGACTCCTCCGGCTTCATTGGGAAAATTCGGCGGCAACACCGACAACTGGATGTGGCCAAGGCACACCTGCGATTTCTCAATGTTCAGGGTCTATGCCGGCAAAGACAACGAACCGGCCGAATATTCCGAATCAAATGTACCTTACACTCCTAAGAAATCACTTAAAATCTCTCTTAATGGCATTCGGGAAGGTGATTTTACTATGATTATGGGCTATCCGGGAAGTACCCAAAGATTCCAGACTGCGGACCAGCTTGAAAACATGCTTAAAAGGAATGATATTGCCGTCAAAGCCCGTACTGTGCGTCAGGCTATCATGTTGAAAGGAATGGAAGCAGACCCGGCTGTCAGGCTGAAATATGCCAACAAGTTCGCAAGTTCAGCCAACGGGTGGAAAAAATGGCAGGGAGAAAAATTGGCGGTGGATAAATTGGACATTATCGGAAGGCAGAGGCACAAAGAGGCCGAATTCATGAAATGGGTAAACAGGAGCAAAAAGAGAAAAAGGCTCTATGGTACGGCCTTGCAAGACATTAAAGACGCTATATACTCAGATGACAACACATTCAAGGCACAGGCATTATTAACGCAGTCCCTCGTCTACAATATAGGTCCGGTAAATGCCTCTTCCGAATTCATTATATCATTGGCAGGTGCTCTCAAAGCAGAAAATCCCGACACAGCAGCAGCTATTGCACAAGCATTTAAGGCCGCCGGAAAAGTGTTCAAGTATTACGACACTGCTCTTGAAAGAGATATTACCAAGGCAATGCTGAAATTTTATAGAGACAATGCAGAGCCTGAATATTATCTGAACTCTATCGGAGATTTCAAGAATATGGACATTGATGAATATGCGGATAATCTATTCAAAAACAGCTTTTTCGCTTCTCCGGAGAATTTAGCAAAAGCAGAAGGGAAGACATTGAAAGAACTGTATGGCGATCCGGTCATAGCCCTCCAAACAGATATAGCCGATTTGCTATTAAAGCTCTATGTACCTCAAATCAAGATAAAGAACAATATAGCAGCGGCATCAAAGATTTTTACCTCCGGCCTTATGGAATGGAAGCGGAAAGAGCCGTCATACCCCGACGCAAACAGCACTATGCGGCTTACATACGGAACGGTAAAATCATATTCGCCAAAGAACGGAGTGATGTATAAGTATCAGACAACGCTGAAAGGTGTAATGGAAAAAGAGAACCCTGATGACTATGAATTCCGCGTACCGGCAAAACTAAAAGCACTGTACAACGCCAAAGACTACGGACGCTATGCCGATAACGGGACTCTATACACCTGTTTCCTGACGAATAACGACATTACGGGCGGCAATTCAGGCAGCCCGGTGCTTAATGCCGACGGCGCTCTGATCGGTCTTGCCTTCGACGGCAACTGGGAGTCGATGTCAAGCGATATTATGTTTGAACCGGAATTGCAAAGATGTATTTGTGTGGACATCAGATATGTGTTGTTTATCATAGATAAATTCGGAGGTGCAGGGCACCTTATAGATGAGATGAATATAATTGACTGATTATGAACGAAGAAAAAATATTGGACCTGCTCCGCACTGTCACACACCCCGGCAAGGGAGACAAAAACATAGTCGAGCTGGGAATGGTGGAGAGAATCTTATCGGATAGCGGCAAGGTCGAAATTACACTTGCTTTTCCAAAACACAGGGACCCTCTGACGGAATATCTCGTCGGAAGCACCAGAGCTGTGATTTACAGGAATTTGCCTGAGGCTGTCGAGGTCGAGGTGAAAACCATTGTCAAGGAAAACGAAGACGGCAGGAAAAGGAACGACATAAACGACCTTACATTAGACGAAGTAAACAATGTACGCCACATTATAGGAGTGGCTTCCGGCAAGGGCGGTGTCGGCAAATCCACTGTCGCCGTCAATTTGGCCGTTGCCCTGGCTCGTCTCGGATATAAGGTCGGACTTGCTGATGCCGATGTGTACGGTCCCTCAGTGCCGATTATGACCGGGACAAAAGAAGAAGTGCCCGGTGCTATCGAGGAAAACGGTAAAGAAATAATCCTGCCCATTGAGAAATATGGAGTTAAATGGATGTCTATCGGATATTTCGCCCAGCCCGGACAGGCTCTGATATGGAGAGGACCTATGGCATCCAATGCTCTGAAACAGATGATATTGCAAGTGAGGTGGGGAGTGCTCGACTTCCTGCTTATCGACATGCCTCCGGGGACAGGAGATATTCATATCAGCCTTGTAAATGATATTCCTATCGAGGGAGCAATCATTGTGACCACTCCCCAGAATGTAGCTCTGGCCGATGTTGAAAAGGGGGTAGATATGTTCCGCAATAAAAATATCAACAAAAAGATTTTCGGCCTTGTGGAGAATATGGCATGGTTCACTCCGCAGGAACTCCCCGAAAACAAATACTATATTTTCGGGAAAGACGGAGGTGTGGAAATGGCCAAACGGTTTGACATTCCTTTAATCGGACAAATTCCTGTCGTCCAAAGCATAAGGGAAAGCGGCGATAACGGCGAACCGGCTGCTCTCTCCTCTCGCCCGGACGGATTGGCATTCCTTGAACTTGCACGTAGACTGGCCGAAAGCGTTTGATTATTTTTCAAAGAAATTCGTGAGGGCGATGAAGTCTTCGACGGAAAGGCGTTCGGGGCGGAGGTCAAAAATGGAGTCATAGGAGGATGTCACAGAAGGGGCAATCCCGGAGGAAGGTGCCTTGGAGGAGGCAGACTTAGAGTGAGACCTCTCAGAGCGGGTAGAAAAAGAAGGGACAGTCCCGGAGGGGGACATTTCAGAGGTGGTGGGGAAAAGCGGTTTCAGGGAGTTGCGCAGAGTCTTTCTTCTCTGATTGAAAGCCGTCTTGACCACGGTTTTGAACAAAGACTCGTCAACTCCGAGCTCTTTCCTGTCGTTACGACGTAGCCTGATGACGGCCGACTGGACTTTCGGAGGCGGGGCAAAAGCTCCGGAGCCTACGGTGAACAGATATTCTATATCATACCACGCTTGAAGCAGCACAGACAGAATGCCGTAAGTTTTCGTCCCAGGCTTCTCTGCTATGCGTTCGGCAACCTCTTTCTGAATCATACATACCACCTGAGGCACCCTGTCCTTATTTTCAAGGATTTTGAAAAATATCTGCGAAGATATATTGTATGGGAAATTTCCTATTATAAAGAAGTTGCTGCGGAATATATTGTCAAGCTTAATCTTCAGAAAATCCCCTCGGACCAGCTTGTCCTGCATATCCAGGAAATGGGTAATCAGATATTCAACCGATTCATCGTCGATCTCAACCGCTTTCAGGGCAATTTCCGGCCTTTGCAGCAAATATGCAGTAAGTACCCCCATGCCGGGACCTATCTCCAGAACATCATTCGGAGTTCCGGAGGATGAATCCACAATAAGAGAATCGACAATAGATTTTGCTATTGACCGGTCTGTCAGAAAATGCTGGCCAAGTGATTTCTTTGCTCTAACTTCCATAATCCCATATATTCCGGACAAAGATATGCGAAATACCTCTAAAATTATTATTTTTGCTGAATATAAACAACTTCTTATTAAAAGTTGCACGGAAATATCAATTTTAAATAATATGTTCAGAACAAAAACTTGCGGAGAGCTCCGCATAGGAAATGTCGGTCAGCAGGTTACACTTGCAGGGTGGGTGCAGAAATCCCGTAAGCTCGGCGGAATGACCTTTATTGATCTCCGCGACCGTTATGGAATCACCCAGCTTGTTGTAGAGGCTGATGCTCCAAAGTCATTGGTGGATACGGCTACTTCTCTTGGCCGAGAGTTTGTGATCCAGGCCATAGGGACAGTGGTGGAAAGGCAGAGCAAGAACCCTAAAATGGATACCGGAGAAATTGAAATCAGACTGAGCGAAATAAATATACTGAACAAATCGGTCACCCCTCCTTTCACAATAGAAGATGAGAGCGACGGGGGAGAGGATATCAGGGCCAAATACAGGTATCTGGATCTTCGCAGAACACCTTTGAAAAACGCTCTTATGTTAAGGCACAGAATTGCCCATGAGGTGCGCAACTTCCTGGATTCCAAAGGTTTCTTGGAGATAGAGACTCCATATCTTATAAAATCCACTCCGGAAGGGGCAAGGGACTTTGTCGTGCCTTCGAGAATGAATCCGGGGCAGTTCTATGCTCTTCCACAGTCACCGCAGACGTTCAAGCAGCTGCTTATGGTGGCGGGATATGACCGCTATTTTCAGATTGTACGGTGCTTCCGCGATGAGGATTTGAGAGCAGACCGCCAGCCTGAATTTACACAAATAGACTGCGAGATGTCTTTTGTGGAGCAAGAGGATGTCCTGAATACCTTTGAGGACATGATGAGGACTCTTTTCAAAAATGTTCTGAATGTCGAAATCGCCAACCCTATTCCGCGAATGAGTTGGTTCGAGGCCATGGACAAATACGGCTCGGACAAGCCGGATATACGCTTCGGCATGACCATACATGAAATCACCGATGCCGTGAAAGGGAATGGCTTTTCAATCCTTGACGAAGCCGGATATGTCGGGGCTATCTCCGTGCCCGGGGCCGCGCAATATACCAGAAAGCAGACCGATGAACTGACTGAATGGGTGAAACGTCCGCAAATAGGTGCCAAAGGGCTTATTTATATAAAACTGAATAATGACGGAAGCGTCAAATCCTCTATTGATAAGTTCTACTCTCCGGAAGACCTGCAGAAAATAGCGGACTCCGTTGAGGCCGAACCCGGAGATTTGGTGCTGATTCTGAGCGGAGACAACCGACGCAAAGTGCAGAATATGCTCGGAAGCCTGCGTATTGAAATGGGCAATAGGTTAGGTTTGAGAAATCCTAAGGAATTTGCTCCGCTATGGATTGTGGACTTCCCGCTTTTAGAATGGAACGATGAGGACGGCAGGTTTTATGCTATGCACCACCCTTTCACGGCACCGAAACCGGAGCACGAAAAACTGTTCTACAGCGACAAGAAAGAGGATCTGGAGCAAGTATGTGCCAATGCCTATGATTTTGTGCTGAATGGCTCGGAATTAGGCGGAGGCTCTATAAGGATACATAATGCCGATGTTCAAAAAAGAATGTTTGAAGTGTTGGGGATTGGGGCAGAAGAGGCTGAGTACAAATTCGGCTTCATTATCAATGCTTTCAAATTCGGGGCACCGCCTCATGGAGGACTTGCATTCGGCTTTGACCGCGTATGTTCTCTATTCGGCGGCAGCGATTCTATAAGGGATTATATCGCGTTCCCGAAAAACAATCAGGGCAGGGACGTAATGATAGATTCCCCTTCGCTGATTGATGAGTCGCAAATAGAAGAATTGCAGCTGAAAATCAATGTAAAGTGAGGGTATCTTGTACCAACTGCGGAGCCGGAAATGATATAACCATATATCCCGGAATAAATGTTGCGTCCGACCCGGAGCTGAAAGCCAAGGTCAAGGACGGCTCTCTTTTTGTCTGGAAATGTCCCGACTGCGGTCAGTTGAATCTCAATCCTTATCAGACCCTCTATCATGATCCCGCTGCGAAAATTATGGTGTGGCTCTTCCCTGAGGAAACAGTTTCCGAAGAGGACAGGATTGTCGCCGAAAACCGCATGGCACTCATTTCCAAGCAATTGCAAGAGGGGAAACAATTAGAGGGATATACCCTCAGGCGAGTCGGGGATGTCGGGTCCTTGATTGAGAAAGTGAATATACACGAGGCCGGTCTTGAAGATACTATTATAGAAATGTGCAAATATGTCACAAAGTTGGAGATGACAGAAAAAATGGCCGACAGGTCCGTGGCAGCTGCAATTTTAGACGCACCTTTCAAGTTCTATAAGTTAGAAGGAGCTGATAATGAAATAATTATGTCATTTCCTCAGGACGGATTTATGAAAATTATCAATATCGGCTTCAATGTCTATGAGGATTGCCGGGGAATACTTGGACGCAATCCGTCAATAAGACCCGATCCGGGATTTGCACAAATCGATGGCCTCTGGCTGAAAAGGTTTTTCAGGTAAACTCTTGTGAGAAATATGAATAACGGAAGAGGGCGTTAATCTTTTGTGCAGATGCCTACGGCCTTGCGGCCTCAGCATGACAGCGTGACGACATTTAGGACAGTCCTTTGATAAGAGACAAGAAATGGGAGTTATACGTTGAAAAGGAAGTGCATAATGTCACCGTCCTGAACCACATAATCTTTCCCCTCAGTAGCCAGCTTGCCGGCAGCCCGGACAGCCGCCTCAGACTTGTAGTTCACGAAATCCTCATACTTTATTACCTCGGCACGAATAAAGCCCTTTTCAAAATCGCTGTGTATGACACCGGCAGCCTGCGGAGCCTTATCCCCCTTGTTAATAGTCCAAGCCCTGCACTCATCCGTTCCGGCAGTGAAAAACGTTTGCAGATTAAGCAGATGATATGCCCCCTGAATCAGCCTTACCACACCTGACTCTTTAAGTCCCAATTCATCAAGAAACATCTGCCGGTCTTCAAAACTTTCAATTTCCGCTATATCAGCCTCTGTCCTTGCAGCTATTACGAGAATCTCCGCATTCTCCTCCTTGACAGCATCTCTTACCGCATCAACATATTCATTACCCGATGCGGCAGAGCCCTCATCCACATTACACACATACATTACAGGCTTGTTTGTAAGGAGAAACAGGTCACGGGAAAGCCTCTCCTCTTCAACATCACGCAACTCCACAGCACGACAAGACTTTCCGGAAAGCAAGGCCTCCTTGTAGCGCACAAGCAGCTCAAACAGTTTCTTAGCTTCCTTATCCCCTGAGGCAGCCTGCTTCTGGACCTTTGCAAGTCTGGCCTCGACCGTCTCCAAATCCTTTATCTGCAACTCGGAATCAACCACTTCCTTATCTCTGACAGGATTCACACTGCCGTCAACGTGCACGATGTTAGGGTCTTCAAAACACCTCAGCACATGCAGTATTGCATCAGTCTCCCTTATATTGGCAAGGAACTGATTGCCAAGCCCTTCACCCTTGCTCGCACCTTTCACAAGACCTGCGATGTCCACAATATCGACAGTGGCAGGA
Source organism: uncultured Bacteroidales bacterium (assembly GCA_947253655.1). Taxonomy (GTDB): domain Bacteria; phylum Bacteroidota; class Bacteroidia; order Bacteroidales; family UBA932; genus Cryptobacteroides. The sequence continues at coordinate 97,326 of CAMYAE010000002.1, read as the reverse complement.
ACAGTCCTCTTCGGATTACACATCTCTGTCAGCACCTCCAAACGTTTGTCAGGCACATTTGTAGAGCCGAGATTAGGCTCAATGGTACAAAACGGGAAATTTGCACTCTGTGCTTTTCCGGAACTTATACAATTGAAAAGAGTGGATTTTCCGACATTCGGTAGTCCTACGATACCGCATTTAAGTGACATATTGATATTTGCTTTTATTTTAATTTACAAATTTACTCTTTTTATCTGTGGCTTAAAGATTTTAACATGAGAAATTGACGATTCTTTAATTAAATCCGAACAATTATCTCCTTATTTGCAAAAAAAGAGGCGATGAGATTTGTGGCTGTTATTATCCTGTTGACTTGCTGTTTTCAATATCCAATGACCTGCTGCGTTCAATATCCAATGAAGCAACAAGAGGTCATGGATGAAGAAGACAAGGAGCTTCTGATAATGTTTTGGAATTTGGAGAATTTCTTTGATTATAAAGATAACGGCACCGGGGAATCGGACAAAGAGTTTTCCCCGTCCGGCAGCAGGCATTGGACCAGGAAAAGATTCTACACGAAGTGCCGGGCTATTGCCAAGTCGATACTATGGATAGCCGGGCAAGAAGGTCGCCTGCCTGATATTATAGGAGTAGCGGAAATAGAAAACCGCTTCGTCCTTGAAAAATTGATAGAAAGCACCGCTCTGAGAAAACTCGACTACGGGATAATCCATTACGACTCCCCCGATCATAGAGGTATCGATGTGGGCATGCTATATAGGAAAGACAGGCTGAAACTTATATCAGGCAAGCCTTTCCGAGTCATCGGAGTGTCCGAGACCGATCCGAAAGACAGCCTGCATACGAGGGACATTCTATTGGCTCAGTTTCAAGCAATAGCCCGGCTGAACGTACTTGTCAATCATCATCCTTCGAAATTCGGAGGAGCAGCGTCCGAATGGAAAAGAGCGGCTGCAATAAGGCGTTTAAAAGCCGTTACGGATTCACTGTATGCCTCCGGTGAAAAGTACATCATCGCTACCGGAGACTTCAACGATACGCCAGAAAACCCTGTTTTTGAGCATCTGTGTAACAATTCAGAGAGCGACGATTCGTCCGACTGCAAATTGATTAACAAAGCCTTACCGCTCGCCTTAAAAGGTAAGGGGACTATAAGGTTTAACGGGAAATGGCAGCTTATAGATATGTATTTTGTAACTCCTGAACTTGAAGCCTCCGAGATGAAAACCGTTACCCTGCCGTTCCTGGTAAAATGGGACAATGTCCACCCAGGGGAAAAGCCTCTGCGGACATATTCAGGGCCGAAATACCTTGCCGGAGTAAGCGACCACCTGCCGATAGTGTTGAGATTGAGTTTTTGATTTTCACCTTTCCCAAAAATCAGAAAATCGGCAGATATGAATTTTAATTATGTTATATTTGTATTCGGCTCGTACCGGGAAAATAACTGATAATTATATTTTAAAATAAATAACCATGGACATTAAAGAAAGAATCCAGGAAAAATTCAAAACCTTGTTCGGAGAAGAAGGGACAATGTTCGCTTCTGCCGGCAGAATAAATCTCATAGGAGAACATACAGATTATAACGGTGGCTACGTGTTTCCGGGAGCAATTGACAAAGGAATTACAGCCGAAGTGAAGCTGAACGGAGGCGACAGAGTGCATGCCTATTCTCTCGATTACGATGAATATGTAGAGTTCGGCCTTAATGAAGAAGATTTGCCGCAGCAGGCATGGGCCAGATATATTTTCGGCGTTTGCCGTGAAACGTTGAAGAGAGGCGGGAAAGTCGAAGGCTTCGATACGGTGTTCGCGGGCGATGTTCCTCTCGGAGCAGGCCTTTCTTCATCCGCAGCTCTTGAAAGCACATTTGCATTCGCAATAAACTATCTTTTTCAAAATGGCATAGATAAATTCGATCTTGCAAAAATAGGGCAGGCGACAGAGCATAATTATTGTGGTGTGAAATGTGGAATTATGGACCAGTTTGCCTCAATCTTCGGTAAGAAAGGCAGCCTTATTCGTCTGAACTGCAAGACTTTGGAATATAAATATTTTCCATTCGACCCTAAGGGCTATAAATTGGTTCTTATAGACTCATGCGTCAAGCACGAACTCGCATCTTCTGCATATAACGACAGACGACGCTCATGCGAAAATGCGGCAGCAGCAATCAGGAAAAACCACCCGGAGGTAGAGTTTTTAAGCGATGCAAAACGAGTGTGGCTGGATGAGGTGAGAGACAAGATTTCTTCCGAAGATTTTATGAGGGCTGAGTATGTGATTGGCGAAGTGCAGAGAGTTCTTGATGTTTGTGATGCTCTCGAACGAAATGATTATGAGACAGTCGGCGAAATGATGTATCAGACGCATTTTGGACTTAGCAGACTATATGAGGTAAGCTGTGAAGAACTTGACTTCCTCAATAAAGTCGCACGCAAATGTGACGTGACAGGCTCCAGAGTCATGGGAGGCGGCTTCGGCGGCTGCACTATCAATCTCTTAAAAGACGAGTTGCACGACAGTTTCATTGCGACAGCCAAAGAGCAATTCACCGAAAAATTCGGACATGAGCCGAAAGTTTATGATGTGGTCATAAGCGACGGAGCCAGAATCTTAGTATAGACTGATAGTCAAGGAGTTAAATTGGCAACATAAAAGCATGGCAAACCCCGGAACTTAACAGAAACTTCCGGGGTTTGCCATAAAGACGTAAGATTTATACGCCCTTTCTCCGCTCGCTCTTATTAACGATGCTCCTGAGCTATTTATAGACCTTTTCGGACCTTATGATTTTATAGATAGAGCCTGCCCAATAGTTCTTTAATCCGAAACCACGTGCTTTTCCGGAGACTTTCCGGCTATGCAAGATGCTACGGGTTGCAATATCAAAAACCACGAGTTGATAAGAAGCCACGCCCATAGGCTTATCCAGGATTTGGGCAAAAAGGACTGCTCCAACGCCTTCTGTCTGAGGCAAATCATAGTCCATCACCTTGGAGGCATAATCCACCTCGGCGTAGGTATGGCTCAATGATTTCATGTTGGAATAATCGCATTCGGCAGTTATTTTCAACATAGGCTCTATCACGTTTTCCGTCCTTTTATTGAACATGCGCGAAAAGTCATACTTCTCCGGCTCGGTAATCATGAGCATATTTATCCCTTCAAAAGCCTTGGCAAACTGCTCAACGGATTCTTCGGCCGCATAGACATTTACATAAGAGAAATCAACGCCATAAACATAGACTTTCTCATCGGATTGTGCATATATTGATGTAAAACCAAATATGCAAGCTAATGTTAACAATACTTTTTTCATTTCTTTAATTATTTAATATTCTGTCTCAAATCAAAAAATTTCCTTGTTTTTCTGCTTGTCGGCATCTTTTGCAACCTTTCGATTAGTTCTGTGGAATCAAACTTTATATCGGGTGCAACTCTGACTTTCGATCTGAATATGTCTTTAATCTGTTTGACGAAAGCCTCCGAATGATTGTTGCCCCCTATGCGAATCTGAATCTGGTCTGTGCCCAAGGCATTGGTAAAGACCTCAACGACATAGTTTTCCACATCCTGTATATTATCCAGTATATCAAACAGAACAGGCGGATATAATGTCGTCCCTTTGAATTTAATCATCTGGCCTTTACGACCGACAACGGAACTTAATCTGGCACTGTGCCTTCCGCATTTGCATGGTTCGCTGTAACGTATGCAGATATCGCCCGTTTTGAAACGCACCAACGGCATACCTTCCACACCTATGGTTGTGATTGTTACTTCACCTTGTTCTCCGTCGGCGACCGGTTTGCAGTTATCATCAAGCAACTCGACAATTATAAGATCGGACGGAATATGACATCCTTGATGCATTTCGCACTCTGTAAAAGAACTTTGCATCTCTGTTGAGGCATAGGTCGAATACAGTTCGAGCGAAGGCCATTTTTCATGTATCCGGGCACCTAATGTGGTTAATTCCCAATCTGTGGTTCGCAATGCTTCGCCTATGCAGATAGCCTTTTTTAACGTGGATAAATTGTAATCTATACCGTTCTTCTCGGCAAAATCCACAAGCTTCATTAAAAATGACGGAACCACCATGCAGTAAGTCGGGCTTATCCTCCCGATAGTATCCCACTGCAATTCCGGTATTCCGTTACCAACTCGCACAATACCGCAGCCAAGTTCTCTGGCTCCCATAAAATAGGCCAATCCTGCCATAAAACGACGGTCTATGGTTGTCATAAGTTGTATTATATCATTCCTTGTACAGCCCGCCATAGTAAACGAGCATGCTTCATTGTAGGCCAGACGTTGCAGATCATTCTCGGTCAGGGCAAATGTCACCGGGTCTCCGAGAGTGCCGGAAGTCGTTACATAGTCAATGACCGAAGAAGGCTCCACACATAGGAAATCTTTATTATATAATTGTAAATCCTGCTTGGAAGTAGTAGGAATAGATTGTAAATCTTCAAGAGTCGTTATTTTTGAAATATCTATCTTGTTTTCGGCGAACAATTTTTTATAAAATTTTGAATGCCGGGCCACAAAGTCAAGAGTCTCTTTTAGACGTTCCTCCTGAAACCGCTTGATTTCCTGTGCCGTCCGATAGTGAAGATTAATATCCTTAATCATATTTTTTTAATTTTTTAATTATTTGTTCTCTCTCCTCCAATCTCGGAATTTCTAATGATAAGGCCTTTTCATAATATTTCAAGGCACCCTCCTTATCTCCAATATTAATCATATAGTCTCCTGATATGTTGTAGACTTGAAAATAGTCCGGATTATTATTTATAAAATCTTGTATTACCGAATCAGGCACGTGGCTATGATTTTCAATCGCTTTTTGTAACAAGACATATTGTGCCCTGTATCTTATGGCCTGAACATATTCCTTGCCAAGTTGATTACTGTCGGCTCCAATGCAAAGACTGTCAATAGCGAAAGAGGCGGCACAATGATCTATGCCGAAAATCTCATCCAGGTCATAGCATATAAATTGGCCGAGTTGCCATGGAGATGTTGACACCCACATGCGCAATTCATTTGGCTGAAAAACCACAGAATGATGTGCTATATATTGGTTTATGGATTTTTCATTGCATATTCCGATATCCTTGTCTCCTTTTCCATATCTGTTTCTTAGGATATTAACGGCATCTGTGGGGCCTATCGGAGAGGATTTGTCTAACAGTTCATTGAGTCGATCCCACCTGTAAGGGCTGTCTGACGTCCCGATGTTTTGCAAGTGGTATTTGTCAGCGGCGAAAGGACTTGATTGATAATGATTTGTGCACACAATCCTCGTCGAAGGGCTTTTATACAAAGCCATACGGTCGGGCGTTTTTTCTATTATTGCAGCACAACCGTCCTTTGCCGAACCAATCAGCAATGACTCTGAAACGAAAGTCTCGAACTTCCCTGCAATTTCGTATGCCTCCGATATGTCGGAAGCATATTGTAAAATCCTGCGTGCGAGTAAAGAGATTGGCATGGCAGAGGAAAGGGGTATCGGGCCTTTGGCTGCATTAATGGTGACGGTAAGCCCTTTTTCGTTCATTCCGGAAAGGACTCCAAGCATTCCCGGCCATGACACAGAGACAAAATTATAGCCTTGTGTCGGCTCTATAAAAAGAATAACCTTGTTTTTTGCGAAGTCATCGCCGACGAAGAAATCGAAATTGCGTCCGATTATGAGTTCCCCGTTTTCGCTTTCACTCCCCCAGGTCGCAAAAGAGCTGCAACCGACCAACATATATTGCTGCATGGCATGCCCTATATCATGGGCGGCATGGTAATTAAGCTGTCTGGCATATTTCGAACCGTAGGCATCATACTTTTCTGTGCAAGACAGTGACATTGCATATATCTCCTCCCTGTTTTCGAGAGGAATGTGACTTGCCATATTGCGGTTGAATATTATTATTAATTTGTGCAGGAAGCCTACCCACCTTTCGGAAGATATGATTTTGTGGATCTGATCTACAAATACACTTTCCTGATAATCAAGTAGTTCTTTGCTCATCACTCCGTATGCCGCTCCTCTGTCGATCGGGGAGCCGTGTAATTTTGCCTCCCATAGACCGGCCTTGTTGAGGCACAGGCTCCCGTAATCACAAACTTTAACAGAGTCTGTACTTTCTTTCAATTCGTATCGGGTCATATCCGGAGCAACCTCCGGCTGCATAAAATCGGCTGTAAAATACAAATAAACACCTATTGTAAAGAGTATGACGGCAAGAGCAACAGGCAATCCCAATATAATACAGGAAGCTATAAGAATCTTATTTTTCGTTTTACGCATTTCCTATCTTCTTTGATAAATATTCTATTCCGAGTATTTCGGAACAGGTGACGGCAGATGAAACCGTTGTTCCCAAACATCCGTGAAGATTTAAATTCTGTCCGGTGAGAAGCAGATTTGAGATTCTTGTATGTGCCGGCATAAGTGTTATCAATGGATGCCGGCAGTCTTTGACAAGCCCATAGGCACAACCGCCGGGGGTTGAAGTGTAGTCTCTGTAAGTTAATGGAGAGGCTGTGTATTTTGCCTTTATGCAACTACGAAGATCAGGGAAAAATTGACAGACAAAATCTATGACGGCCTCGCTGAATTTTTCCTTAAACTCAATATAATCCTCCCCCCTGTTTTGCAAAGTGGTGTTTTCCCATTTCTGATAGACAGAATAGGGCATCGGTGTCAGAAGCGTAACAACTTTTGTGTACCGGCTTTTTGAATCCGGCTGCATGCACAGCAACGTAGAGGGAATGTTGAAGCCTTTATATTCCCCAACGGTCGCCCATACATCAGGATTATTGAACATATAGTGGTTCCGGTTGGCATATTCGAGAGTTTCCGGTTTTATCAGCAAATAAGTTGTAAACATCCCATAAGTGTTTTGCAGCGACTTCATCCGTGTAAAAAAGGCCTTCTTATAGACAATATTATTTTCCAACATCGAAAAAGTCAGTGCGGGATGAAGTGATGAAATAATCCATTTTCCATAGAATATTTCTCCGGAATCCAATAATACATATTCCACCCGGTCCTTATTCAAATGAATTTTGGAAACCTTTGCATTCAGCACCACTTCTCCACCGTTAGAATTAATTTTTTCTTCCAGCCTCCAGGCTATTTGTTGCGAGCCGTCTACGAAAGCATAGGCTCCTTCGATATTTGAGTGGGTTATCATGCCATACTCATACAGCGAAGTCGTTAATTTGTTGCCTGCATACAGTCCGGCATTGCCGGCAAGGACATTCCTTAATTTATCGTTGCGTATATTTCTTTCAATCTCTCCGTATGCGGATAATGACATATATCCCGCACCGTTATTTGACAGCCTGCCCTGTTTGAGGATTTCCGGGTCTATGAGATTTCCCACCTCTCTTATTGTTCTGCTTATAGCCTCGATATTCTTGCGTTCTTCGGGGAACCGTGCCGACAATGTGTCTTTAAAATTATCGTATCCCATTGCATGACAATAGCTTGTGCCATCGCCGAAATGGAAGTGGTCAAACCCCTTTTCGTCTAATTTACGGAGATGAAGGGAGTCTATGATACCTAAATATTTGAAATATTGATGCATAATACGCCCTTCTGAGAGGCTTCCTACATAGTGCATTCCGGTATCGAGAACATATCCTTGCCTTTTGAATGATTGCAGGCATCCTCCTACCGTGCCATGCTGTTCAAGAATACACACGCTTAGTCCTTCTTTGCTGAGCATTGCGGCAGTTGTCAAACCTCCGAGACCACCTCCGATAATTATTGCATCATATTGTTTCATTTTGCATTACGTGATAATATATACAAGGTCTGAGAACTTTTTCTGTCGCATTGACGGATTTTTATATTGAGATTCAAGGCTTTTGCAACTTGCTCCATCCATTCGGCATTGACAAAATTCAGTGGCTCCGATGTTTTGTTGAATTTCAATATTTCAGTGGACCAGACTTCTGTCCTTATAGTTTTATCGTGCTTATGTTTTTCTCCGGCATTACCGTCTCTGACGATTATAAGGCCATTCGGGTTAAGACTTGCAACTGCACGGGAAATCACCTCGTATTGTGTCGAAGGGTCTACATAGTGCAGGCTGTCATTAAACAGAATGGCATCCGATTGAGGAATATCGCAATTCCGCATATCCTCACACTTAAATCCGATATTCGGCCTTTTGGCCAAAAATGAATGTCCGGCGATCTCTATCTTCTCCTCATCATAATCTACCCCTAAAATATGTCTGGAAGGGGATAATATACCAAGCATAAATGACAGTTGCCCGTATCCGCACCCAATATCAGTAACAACGGCGTTGCGGGGAATAAGTTTGTCCCAAAAATCATAATAGCCGTCTATACGACATTTTATGCGCATATACCATTCCAGAACAGGACCTTTATATATATAGTTTTTGATCAAGGCTTCTCTGAAATATGAATTGTCAGCACGTCCTAATTCATCATTAAAGATACGATATTGCTCTATATACCATTTATGTAACTTCTTGCTCTGCTCCTGATACGTTGTGCCGAATGAAGTATCTCCGAATTTTATGCGCTGCATGGTTTTGGTCGCTATTATTCCGGATTTAATGTGGAAGCCTTGATTTTTTGCAGACACATGACCTGCACCATATATTATTATAGGCAGAATATCAATTCGAAGGGCCTGGGCTATATAAAACGCTCCTTTATGAAAACGCCGGATTGAACAATCAGGAGAGCGGGTTCCTTCCGGAAATATCACAACGGAATATCCTTTATCGACTTTTTCTCTGAGTTTTGCCGTCAGAGTTTCATAGCCTTCATCAGAATAATGAAAATCGGCATACCTTACAAAGCCTCCGAAAAACGGAGAATTCCACACCCACCCTTTTGTTATCATTACAATCTTCGGCGTTATGGATAATAGCAACAGAATGTCGATGAATGACTGATGATTGGCTATGATAACAGCCGGACGGTCGTATTTTTCGTTAAATTGATTGATTCTTACGGTCTTGACGGTTATCGCGGTTTTGAGAAAGGCTCTCGAAACCCGGTAAATCATATTGTGGACAGCCTCCTTTTTTTTGCTGCGTTTTATTGGCAAGGGCAACAGACACAACATGAAAAACTGTAAGAACAGACAGCCCAACAAGAAAAAAAGGAAATAGAAGGCGGTCTTGATAATGCTGCCGATTGTATATGGAAATTCTCCTCGTCGCGTGTGCGAGGTGACCAAAAGCCTGAACAATATCGGCTGGATAGTATATGAGACCAATACTACCACGCTCAACCCAAGAACGGCAATCACTGCAATGGACTTTAAGGCAGGGTGACGGGCAAAAATCAGTACCCCCATACCGACGACCGCCGTAAAGGCCGAGAAGAAAATCGCGGTTTTATGTGCCTCTAAGAGCTTTTTTCCGTTCTTGTACTCTTGCTGTAAGCCGTCCATAATGAATATGCTGAAATCATCTCCTATGCCGAAAATAAAGGTGGCAAGAATAATATTGACCACGTTGAACTTAATGCGGAATATTGCCATAAGCCCCAATATGATGACCCAGCTCACCGCCATCGGCAAAAATGTCAGAAGCGTAAGTTCTATGCGTCCGTAAGATAAAAAAAGGCCTATGAATACAATTAATGAGGATACAAACAGTATGTAATTGAAATCGTCTATCGTTGTTCTCAGCATTATGGATGAGAAATATTCCCTGTCTACAACCGCTGTATTCTCAAATTCGGAAATCTTATCGTAGACCGCAGGCTTGTTGCTTTTGTCTATCGCCATGCGGCACAATAGAGAAACGGCTTTGTCCGAAGAATTAATCCATTCGGATATTACGGGCAAGTCTCCTATTTCGCTATCAGTATAATTGCATATCTTGTAGTCTTTATTTAAGATCTTCTCGAATTTAATAAAGGTATTGTCTTTGAATCCTTTTTTCCCGGAAATATCCGATAATAAGGAAAGAGTCTTTTCTTTGTTCTTATCCCAGAAACCGTTCCATTTTTCAATTCTTTTTTCTTGCTCTGCCGGTGGGACCACATAGTCGGCAACGCTTACAAAATCATTGATTTCTCCGGATTTATGATATTGGCCGAGAAGGCTTTGCAACTTATAATATTCTGTAATCGTGCTATTTAAGTCTTTGCTGCCGGTAACAATATAAATATCCTTGTTGTCTTCGCCGAATATCTCCGCCGAGCGTTCTTCCGCTTCTTTAACATGTTGCGGCATATAGTTGATATTGGCGATATTGCCGTCAAATTCGACATCCGTATAGAAAAACAGCGACACAATGGTTGCAACCACTATAGCAACAACAACCCATTTGTTTTTATCAAATCTGTAACCAACCGATTGCTCTATCCTTTTTAGAAGCCGGCTTTTTGTCGACGCCTTAAATCCTCTCAAAAATTGAGGCAGAAAGACAAGGCAGAAGATGATTGTTCCACTCAAAGTAAAAACCGAGAATAGTCCAAGATCTTTCAACAGAGAGGAGGAGGTGAACATCAAGGCGGCAAAGGCTCCTATGGTTGTGAGACATCCTATGGTCAGAGGCAGGGCCAGCTCTTCTAAAATTTTCTCCGGGGAGGAAATGTAGTTAAGATGAGAAACCACATGGATAGAGTAACTTAATGATATACCTAAAACTACGGTGCCGGCTCCTATGGCTATTGAAGATATTTCTCCTTGAATAAGCCAAACCATTGCCAATGCAAACAGGGCTCCGAAGGCTGACGGCAAAACAATAAAAGGAATAGACCATTTGTTCCTGAATGACATCACAATAACGAGCAGTATGATAATCAGTGCTATTGATATTGTAATGGCCGTGTCCTTTTTTATTTGTCTGGCGTTATATACCGCAACAAAAGGGCCTCCGGTACAATCGATTTGCACTCCGTTGCTTTCGGCTGAAATCTTGGCTTCTTCGAGCTTGCTGACAAGTTCGTCATTTCTTTTTGTGTCTCCCATGCCATAGCTCGGTTCGATAAACATAAGCATAGTAGAGAGGTCTTTGGTGAAAATCCTGCCGTTATAGATTTCATATCGGACCGACGGGCTGAATTTCTGCAATCCTTGCAATAAATGAGTGCCGATATTCAGAGGGTCCTGCATTACCACGTCTCCGACAAACATTCCGGACGGGGAAGTCAATAGGTTATACACTCTGTCTACGGCTTCTGTTATTGCTTTTGAGTTTATTTCGGATTCAAGCCGAGAGTAGTCGTCATCGGTCAAAAATATAGGTAAATAGTTATATACAAAGGAGATGTATCTTCCGATTGTCTCTTCGTCCGCTCCGGCTACAATGGAGCTTACAAGGTTTTTATCAATGAGCGGTTCGACTTCTTTTTCAAAAACTTCTGCCGCTTCAATGATTTCGTCCGGATCTTCTCCGGATAGCATCACGATTATTTTATCTTTGGCCCGTATATTTTTAAAAATTTCATTTTTATTTTTATTCGCACCATTAAAAAAATTGGTAATATTTTCCTGGAATTTAACTTGTGAGGCCATTGCGGCAAGGATGCCTACGCAAATTAACAAAATCGCATAGAATGATTTTGTATGATTTTTAAACCAATTATATATATTAATAAAGAAATTACTCATTATTTGAATTTCTTTTAAAGATTGACATTAATAAAAAGGATATGGAAAACATCGCCAGGCCTGACAATGCCGCCAAGGCAAGGCTTCCGACTAAATATTGCCATAAGCTCAATCCGATAGACTCAAATGAAATGGTGCCGAGGGAAAATATGTTTTCGATATTCAGAATATAAGAGCCTGTCGCCATACTGCCATAAAGAATAATAGGGATCATAGGTGGTATGCTGACGTTTGAAAAAACAATAGCCAGCACTTCATTTAATTTCAGGAAGTGTGCCGTAAATCCTGCAAACACCATTTGGTAGCCCCAAGTGGGAATTATCCCACAAAAGACGCCCCAGCCCATTGAAGCTGCCATTTTTAAGTTTGAGTCTTTACTATGGATGACCTGAGTTTCAAAAAAATTCTTTATGTTGCTCCATGTCAAAGACCTGATGAATTTCCAGGGATAGTAGAACAAGATTGCAAACAGTACGAGGACTGTGTTCAGAATACTGATCCTGGTGAAATCTCTTAGTGGCTTGAAATGAGATACCCGTTTTTCGGGCGGTGCATAATACACTTTTACCGGCACATTCTCGACATTCACACCCCGCCAGGCTGCACGCACAATGACTTCAACCTCAAACTCATAACCTCTGGTTATATATCTTATGCCGTGCAGTTTTTCAAGCGGATAAAGTCTGTATCCGGACTGTGTGTCAGAGAGTTTGCGTCCTGTTTCTATCTTGTACCAAAAGTTCGAGAATTTATTGGCAAAACGGTTTTTGGACGGCATATTTTCCGCACTAAAATTGCGAGCCCCTATGAGCAGACTATCCGGCTTTTGTTCTATTCGATCTATGAAGACCGGTATGTCATCGGCATAATGCTGGCCGTCGGCATCTATGGTGATTGCGTATCTATATCCCAATTTATATGCCTGTTTCAAACCTTTCTTCAATGCATATCCCTTGCCTTTATTATCGGGATAACCGATTAGACGTATATCATTCAGTTCTTTCAGCAGTTTTGAAGTATTGTCCGTAGAACCGTCATCTACTACAATGACATCGGAAGCATAACGCCTGACGTCTGCTATAACCTTTAAGATAGTCCCTGAGTTATTATATGTCGGAATTATAATGACACATTTCAGGTCCTTCATCTTTTCTTTATATGTCATTGTCGGTGAAGTCATTATCTTGTTGTGGCTTTTAATTTAAGTACGGTTTGCGAATTTTTCTCTTTCATTACTACTGCCTCTATTTTTCCGGTATCGGAGATTTCCATGTCTATTGTGATATAAAGTCCTTTTTCCGGAAGCAATGCTGCCGTATACTTACACTCTTTAATGGATACAAATTCTATTTTGCGTTTCAATATTTCGCTGAGGCATTCCTTGATAATTGTCAGAGTGCAGACTCCCGGCACAACTGGCTTGCCGGGGAAATGACCTGCATATATATTATGCTCTGATGATAATTCCGCTCTGACACGAAAAGAATTATCACTGGACTGCCATATTTTGCAAATCTTGTAAAAATTATCTTTCAATATCATGCTACTCCTTAATCTTGAATAAGTTACTATCAATGGCCTTGTTAAATTGCTTGTTGAAAAACTTATACATCGTGTAATCTCCGGACTTTTCTTCGATTTTCAGCACATTCAATGACATGTCTTTTTTGTCGAGATGCAAAATTATTTGTGCAATTCCGGAAGCTGCCTTGCCTCGTTGGGGTATCATTGCTATAATCCACTCTTTATCAGCTTGTTCCACATTCATCTTGAACCCTTTGGCTATCTGCTGGAAATCCCCGACTACACAAGCCGACAGTATGGAATTCAAATTTTTCAGCATGGGGTTCGATGATACTCTTGTTGAGCTGAGGCTTTCGCCGGTTTTCATCTCAAACCACTTTTCCGTTATTTTTATGTAATCGCCGTCGGCAAAAGACAGAAGCATTTTGCCGGGCTTGGAGAAATAAAAATTCCCTTTTTTGCTTACCGCATCAGCGAGAACCGATATTTCTTGTATTTGGATAAATTGGCACTGAATTGAGGTAACATTTTCATTCTTTGCTTTTACCTCTTGTTCAAACTGCCCCAATAAGGAGTCTTGGGCATTGGCAGAAATTGCCGACATTAAGAACAGTATTATAGTTGCAGATTTAATTCGCATAAGGATTTTCTTTAAGTATTTTATCTATTGTTGTAAAGGTATAGCCCTGATTGGTAATGGATTGTATTATATTCTTTAATAATTTATCAGCATTATCGCACCTGTCGTGAAGCAATATTATTGCTCCGGGACGGAGATTCTTGACCACTCTCTCACAGACTTTCACGCGATTTATGCCGCGGATTGTGTCAAAAGAACGAATGCTCCACCCGACGGCCTTCATTTGCATTGACATTACCTCTTTTCCGATTATTGGATTGGTAACACCGAAAGGAGGTCTGAAAAGCTTGGGCTTTTTGCCTATAACTTCGGCAATTGCCGCATTGCACATTCGCAGTTCCTTTTGTACGGCCGCGGCCCCGCTAAGAGGAAAAGCACTTTTGTGAGAGTGGGTGTGATTGCCCACAATATGCCCTTCCGAAATCATACGCCTTACAATATCAGGATTCTTTTGCACCTCGGTTCCCACAAGGAAGAATGTGGCTTTAATGCCATACTCTTTGAGCACATCGAGGACTAAGGGGGTCATGTGCGTATTCGGACCGTCGTCAAATGTTAGAGCCACTGTTTTCTCGCCGGCCGGCCCGTGACATAGGGTTTTAAGATATATATTGCTTCCTATATCTGAGGAGGCCCATATCAAGAAACATAATAAAACCAATATGAATATCGCTATCAGCCAACACATTGTAATCTCAACACCGTTGGTGTTGCTCCCATATATTCATTGTACAATATCACCTCTTCCGCACCTTGCCTTATGGTATCAACCGCCTGTGCAAAGCATAGGGCCGATGATGTAGGGAAGAGCCCGTATTGGGAATAAGCGTTATATTGCAAAATTGTTGCCGCAGATGTAGCATAGAGCTTCATGCATTCCTCTTCCGACAGACTTACGGACGGAAAATCCATAAGCGATATTTGAGCTATCGGATTATTATCGCTGTCGGCGTTCAGATGAGCGAATACGGCTCCTTCTCCGTCCCCTATATGCCTGAACAGCCCCATACGCTCCATAATGCGGTGCGAGGCCGGGGTGCTTTCGTCAAATGCCCCTACGAGAATGTTTTTGTATTTTGCCTCTGAAAGGCAAAGCATCGCATCAAGCAAAGCATCCTCGAAACTATGGCTTCGATTCACATAAGTTACATTATAACAATGATTATGTCGAAGCAATGCAATTTGCCCGCCTACTGTGTTGAATGTCGATTGGATAAACGGTGTCGGATTCAACATCTGCTCATTATCGACTATGATATTGCGAAGAAATCGTTCGCTGTCAGTCAGGCAACCCCAACCTGTTGCGGTGATTATGGCGTCGAGGTCGGAAATTCTATCAACCCCGTTGAGACATTCCACTGCCGTAGAGACTGCTGTTTTTATCAACTTGCTCATTCTCCGCCGAAGAGCCGCGTCGGGTATCAATAATTTAATATCCGTAACCTGCTCCCGGTCTGTCTTTACGCTATCTATATAACATTTCATACCTTACCTGACAAAAAGTAATGAGCTGCAATTTCCTCCGAAACCGAACGAATTGGTCAGAACGCAATTTATGTTGCGATTCTCCCGGTATTCACAAATAGGGGTCAGACCAAACTCCTCTATCGGCGTGTCGAAATTCAGATTCTTGTACAATATGCCATACTTGATTGCAAGTACGGATAAGACAGCTTCTATTCCGCCGGCTGCTGCCAATGTGTGTCCAGTAATACTCTTTGTAGAGCTGAACGGCGGAATGTCATTTCCAAAAAGTCTGATAAATGCCGAACTTTCAGAAGCGTCATTATTGGCCGTGCCCGTGCCGTGAGCATTTATATAATCTATCTCGGACGGAGCAATTCCGGCAATTTCCAAAGATTCGAGCATGGCAAGATAAGCTCCGTCCCCAGTAGGAGAAGAGGCCGTCTGGTGATTGGCATCGTTACGGTTGGCACTGCCTGCAAGGCGGCAATAGAAAGAGTCCGCTTCCTCCTCCCGCCTGAGCACCAGATAACCGGCTCCTTCGCCAAGGTTCAATCCTGCACGATTTTTATCGAACGGACGACATGGTTTGTCATCAAGAATCATCAAGGACTTAAAACCGTTAATCGTAAATGCACTTAAAGAATCGCTTCCACCGACAACAGCATAATCGACAATATTGTGTGCTAAAAGTCTTGCTCCGAATATTATCGCATTTGCTCCCGATGAACAGGCAGTGCTTATGGTTGTGGTATAACCATTAATGCCGCAATGTTTTTTAATTGCAAGGGTGCTTGCCGCACAATCGTGCATTCTTACATCCCTAAGCCTGCCGCTTCTGTCGTCTTCTATAAATTTCCTGAAAAAACCTTCGGTCAAATCCATTCCTCCGACAGACGTCGCCGAGACGAGACCTACTCGTTTTGTAAAGTCTGTTTCCGCATCTGCGATTGCTTCTCTGGCTGCCGAAATGCCGAGCAGGGCCGTTCGGGACAAATGCTCTTCGTTGGAAATTCCGAGCAGGTCATGTAATTGCAAATTAGTCATCCGGAGTTCTCCTACCGGCAAAGAATGCCGTGTCCTCAATATCTGAGGACTTGATGATATGCCGCTTTTGCCTTTTCTTATGGCACTCAGGTTGTCTTCAACTCCTACCCCGAGCGCCGACACAAGGCCGACTCCTGTGACTACAATACCCATACTCCGTTTTATTTGCGATTTTGCATAATATATTCCGCAAGGGTTTTTACCGAATAAAAGATAGGCTTGGCTTCTGTCGAATTGGCTATTTTTATTCCATAATATTTCTCTAAAATCAACATCACCTCCAAGGCATCGATAGAATCAAGACCGAGGCCGTCTCCGAATAGAGGAGCCTGTGCATCTATGTCTTCCGGGGTGATTTCTTCAAGATTCAATTCTTCAATCAAATGCTCTTTTAACTCTTGAATAAGTTGTTCCATATCAATTGCTTTTTAATAATTTGATATTTATGTTCCATTTTCCTTTTAAGTATTCGCACCAACCGCAGATAACAGCGTCCGCCCTGTTTTTTTCTATCAGATGATGAGCATATCTTTCAGCCGCCTGAGCATCGTCATCGATAAAGAAAGTATTATCGCCTTGTATCTTGTGTCGAATGCACATTTCTCCGGCTGCGACATTTGCGAGCGTGTACACAAAAACGGCAGGAGAGGCACCTTCCGGCAGCTTTTGATTCAATATTTGCTGATGCATAATGTCCGAATCCAATGATGAGGATTTGTTGGCCAGGACTATGGCTCTTCGCATAGGCTCTGTGTCTTCTAAGCTTTCTTGTGCAAGCAGCCGCTCCACCGACACATACAAAGCCTTGCTCATATCGCTCATCTTGTAGAACTTGATATCGCTCCGGGCAAAGGATCTGAATGCTGTACGAATATATTCTGCAAACGGTACAGTGGAATAAGGCAGAGAATATTCGGCTGCCATCCTTGAATTGCGATGAGCCTTATCGCAACATCTGTCGCCGGGGACTGTGTCCAAGACTATTGCCGCATTACATCCTCCGAAGCCTGATGAGGTTTTTATGCAACATCTACCGGAAAATGGCCGGTGATGAGAAGACACGGCTAAACGATGAGATGTATCGGAGACAGTGAAGTTACGGGTGCCATAGATATAGCCTTTTTTCAGTTCCTCCGCACAAACAATCGTTTCTACTACTCCTGAGGCCCCAAGTGTGTGCCCTATATATCCTTTAATGCTGTTCAGGGGCTTGTCTGTAAGTTCTGCCCAGGCAATGGCCTTGCTCTCCATTTCGTCATTATAACGGGTGGCTGTGCCATGAGTATTCACAAATCCGACATCACTATTGCAAACCCCGGCTTCCTGCATAGCATTGCTGATTGCATAGTAGAGACCGTCGCCTGTTCGTGACGGCCCTGAAATGTGATTTGCATCATTGCTAATGGCACCTCCGCTTAAATAAATCCTGTCGCCTTCATTCCGAAGGTCTTCTGATGTCAATAATACAGCTGCGGCAGCTTCGCCCAAGGTCAATCCGTCTCTATGCTCATCGTATGGCCTACATGGCAAAGAGCCAATGGACTTAAATGAGGCAAAGCCGGAAGTGATAAATTCACATAGAATATCACAGCCGGCGACAATCACCTGTGTACAATTTTGCGAAATCAACATATCGCGTGCAACCACAAAGGCTGAAACGCCTGAAATACAAGCATTTGATATGACGACAGGACGATTTGCACTATCGAAATAGCCGGCAATCCTTTTTGCGGATTCATACAAAAAAACATCGTCGTGGAGATGTTCGCAATCTTTTGCCAAAAGGTCTACATTGCCTTTGGTCGTAGCTATTATAAGTTTGCAATTCTTATCTGACAGACTAACTTGTGGCTGCTGAGTTAATACATTGCCGATCTGCTCTATAAGCATAGATTCAAAACGCGTATAACCGTCTATGACCTCTACCTCGCACAGGCCGGCGTACATTTTGTACAAATCGCTGTATTTCAAGCCGCTCACATTATTATGCATAGCTTCGAGGGTCTCGGCTTTATTGCCAAGACAGGTACGCATGGATGTCGCTTCTATGGCTATATTTATTGCTTTGTCAGCCATCTTTTTTTCCAATCCATTAAAAACTCCGGTATATTCAATTCCATGTTTCCGGATAAGTCTACAAATACTTGTACGGAACTTCCTTTTGCCACCAAAGCACCGTCGCTCTGACGATGAATGAGATATTCAAAACAAAGTTTTGCGGCAGAGGTGTCTATGTAACGGGTTTCTATTATGGCAACATCATTTAACGAGAGTGGCGATATATATTGCAATTGTAAATCAACAATAGGAGCCGTATATCCGTTATTATAAAAATCAAGATACCCCAAACCGGGATATTTGCGGCCGAAAGCCTCTCTGCCGTCTTCAAAATAGCGGACATATTCACCATGCCATACAACCTTCATAGAATCAACTTCGCTGAATCTGACGGCTGTCGTACTTGTACATATCAAGTCCGGTTGTTTTGTTCCAATATTCCGATTACGCTTCATTGCTATCTAAAAAAATCTTCATGCGGCAAGTCGCTATCTCTTTATCTTCCACATAACAACGTGCCCGAATAAGGGTTATGTTGAAAACTTTTTGCAAAATCTCTATTTCCGTCAATATTATATCGCCCGTTTTAGGGTTATCCGTTATGGTAAAGTCGTTTATGGCTCCTATATATCCTATCGGGACAGGAAGATGCTTTTCTTTGAATTCATAGCCCGACCTTGCCGCTGCCGATTGTGCAATATGCTCGATAAGGCCGCATTCCGACAAAACCCCATTATCGACAAAGATATTGTCGCCGCATACTGTAAATTGCGTCCTCGACACCTCGTCCTCAATGCCAAGAAACTCATCTACCATTATTATCGGCTTCCTTTGCGGAATTAATTCGGATATACTATACATTTCGCTTTTTACATATCATTATCGAATGTCCCAGACCCAGACCGTCTACAATTTCTTCCACTTCGAGACCGGCATTGTCTATACATCTCTCCATATCATCGGAATGATACATTTTGCTGTTACCATTTGCCATTGCGGTAAAATAGATACTTGTCAGAGTGAGACAATAGGCTGCGGTTTCATATTTCTGTCTGTCCCAAAATGTCTCCATGATATACAGGCGAGAATTTTTATCCATCGCCTCAGCAGCCCGCCTACAAATGCCGGTAACCTCTTTTTCGGAAAAACAATCCAGAAACTGGCTCATCCATATTACATCGAATGCGGGTGTCGGGAATTTTGTATTTTCATCTAAAAGGTTGCAACCGTAACCGTATATACGCTCCGCCCCCTCTTTGCCTGCTGTAAAAGCCCGCATCATTTCGAGTTGTGCCGGAAGATCCATTATAGTCACTTCCACCTCCTTGTTGTAACCGACGCACTTCATGGCCCAACGTCCTGTATTTCCGCCGACATCGAGGAGCCTCCTGACCTTTTTTCCTCTGTCGAATATTATTTTGAGCGCTTCGTCAAACGACTCGTCGGAGTAGAAATGGTCGAAACCGAACCAACTCTTTTGCACTTGTTCCGGCAAACTCGATAAGCCTTCATAGATTGTCGCCCAATCGCCAAAGACTTTGAGACCTGCCGGCCTTCCCTCTGTCAATGCCTCTTCCAAATGGAACAGACCCAAATAATTGACATCGTGATTGAAGTTGAGGTTTGCTTTGACCATAGGGTCGTTCAAAAGAAACCACCCTGTCTTGGAAATGGTGTATTTATCATCTTTGGTGAGAACGGTTCCTATCGACAAAGAGGCCTCTAAGAGCACTTGTACAGCATATTCAGACAGCCCGGTATGACTTGCTATTTCCGATTGCGACACTCCTTGACGATTATTGGAAATATATTCCAATATCCCGAATTTTATCATCAATCTGGAAACCTGAAATACTACCGGAGCAAAAGAAATCTCTTGTGCAGCCCGTTGTGCCTCCAAAGCACTTTTTTGCTCTTTGCCATAAGCCTCTTCAAGTGGCTTGGTCAGTTTCATTGTTTATGTTTGTTTATATTCCAAAATTCATAAAAATTAAACCACTGGCGAGGATATTTTAATACTACCCGTTCCAATGATTCTTTATATTGTCCAAGAATGGCCGCTGCGTCCGGGATCTGCCCTGTTACGGCTTCTTCAAATATAAATCTGTATGTTCGCCCTTTTTCCCGCATGGAATAATAGAACGCAATCGGGACTTTGCACTTTGCAGCTATCTTGAACGGACCGATAGGGAACCCTGCTTGCTTACCTAAAAAATCGATAATGGCAGTATGCTCCGTTGCCATATATCTGTCGCCATTAAAACATATATATTCTCCGTTATTAAGAGCTATTTTGATTTGGAGCATTGCCTCGATGTTGTCGTGATTAAGGGCTATGATTTTATAGTTATTGTTTTGGCTGCTGTTTTTTTCTATGACATCCTTTATCTCCTTATGCTCGGCATCAAGCATAACAATGTTTATTTTTTTCCCATAAGAGCCGAAAAACTCCGCTCCGGCCTCCCAACAACCTATATGGGCACCAATAATCACAACTCCGCCTGCACTGTTGAGAATCTCCAGGAAACGCTCATAGTTATCAAATTCGTAATGGTATTTGTCGGCCAGGCCTCCTTTTATGGCTATTTTATCAATAAGGGTCTGTCCAAAAACAAAGTAATGACAGTAAAGTTCTTTAATGGAGCCGAATATGCCTAATCCTCTTATTTTGCGATTATATCGCCAAATAGCCTTGGTTGCTTTTGGAGCAAAGGGAATAAAGTATATGACTATGAATGCTAAGAAAAAATAGGCACAGCGGATCCCAAGAAGCCGGATAGTATAGACAAAAAACTGATACCCTAACCGCCCGCCTCTCGATTTGCCTTCCCATTGTTTTTCCGATCCATTAGCCATTAATCTTTCTATTCAAAAGCTCGTAAAAGTCTTTAAATGTAGCGATACCCGCAAAATCAGGTCCGGAGAGGGTTACACCGAAATGCTGTTCCACAAGGACAACCACATCTACCAAATCCAAACTGTCCAAGCCCAAAGTCTCTTTCAATGATGCGTCGGGAGTAATCTTCGATTCCTCAATTTCAAATTCATCGGCAAGAATAACCTTAGCTTTTTCAATAATTTCCTCAATAGTCATACTTTATATGTTAATTTCTTAAAAATCAAACTTTTAGTCTAATAGAGACCGTATAAGTTATTTATATTTTCTAACAATTAATGTCGAGTTGGTACCGCCAAAACCGAATGAGTTACTTAAAAATACATCAAAGCCCATATCTATTCTTTTTGTGGGGATGTTAAGATTGACGGAGGCTTCGTCCGGCTCTTCGAAATTGAGGTTTTCCGCTATGAAATCATTTTGCATCATCAATATGGAATATATAACCTCACTTGCTCCGGACATCCACATCTCGTGCCCGGTTAAAGATTTGGTAGACGCCACATACGGCTTATACTCACCAAAGACCTGATCTATTGCCTTTGCTTCGTTCAAATCTCCGACCGGCGTTGAGGTGGCATGGGCATTGACATATTTTATTTCATCCATCTTGATTCCGGCATCTTTAACGGCCATGTATAACGAATGCTTGGGCCCTTCGATATTTGGTACTGAAATATGATAGCCGTTTGAGGAAAAACCATAACCTATTACCTCTCCTAAAATCGCAGCACCGCGTTTTATCGCAGACTCGTAACTTTCTATTATTATTGTTGCCGCTCCTCCGCTCGGCACAAGCCCGTCGCGGTTTTTATCGAACGGGCGAGACGCTTTGGCCGGTTCGTCTTCACGCATAGAAAATGCACTGAGAGCATCGAAACTGCCTACTGAATACTTGTTTACCTCTTCTGCCCCTCCACAAATGACACATTCCTGCAAGCCTTGCTTAATGAGCAGATAGCCCAAGCCGATTGCATGCGAACCGCTGGCACAGGCTCCTGAAACGGTGAAATTAATACCCCTAAGATTGAATATGGTAGAGAGATTCATCGTAATGGTAGAATTCATCGATTGGAAGATATTGCCCGAACCGACCATAACGGTATTCTTCTTTTCTCTAATAATATCGACACCTTTGATAACGGCTTCCGCACTGCTGTCGTTTCCATATAGAATACCGACCTCGTTATCCAATAAATATTCTTTATCTATCCCTGCTTGTGCAAGTGCCTCTACGGTAGCAAGATATGCATACTGTCCGTGCTCCGGCAAATAAAGACGCTGACGTCGATCCAATACTCCTTTCAAATCGGGTTTTTCCAAAATACCGCACAGCGAAGAGCGATACCCCATTTCCTTGCGTTCAGGTACAATGCCTATTCCGGATTTACCATTGAATAAAGATTTCAAAACCTCTTCTTTATTCTTGCCTATGCAAGAATAAATGCCCATTCCCGTTATTACTACTCTACGTGACATATCAGGTATATATTCCTCCGTTTATTGATATGACTTCTCCGGTTATATATGCAGCTACATCAGACACCAGGAATGCAACAAGCTCCGCCACCTCTTCTGCTTCTCCGAAACGTCCTGCCGGAATCAGTTTTTTCAACTCCGATTCATTCAAATCATCGGTCATGTCGCTTTTAATAAATCCCGGTGCCACTGCGTTTACCGTAACTCCCTTTTTCGCCACCTCCTGTGCCAAGGCTTTTGTAGCAGCTATCAGGCCTCCTTTTGCAGCCGAATAATTGACCTGCCCCGGCATTCCTTTAATTCCGGAAAGAGAGGCGACATTGACTATGCGACCGTTTTTTTGAACGAGCATATCCTTCAACAAGGGCTGCGTCACATTATAAAAACCATTGAGAGAGGTGGATAACACATCGGTCCAATCGCCTTCCGGCATCCACATCATAAGATTATCCTTGCGGATACCCGCGTTATTGACAACGACAGATATATAATCTTTTTTGTGATTTCCTTTCCATAAAGATAGTGCTTCCGATGCCGATTTGCCATCCCTTACATCAAATGGCAATAGCTCCGCCTGCCCTCCGTTACCAATTATTTCGTGGAGGGTGTTCCGAGCGGCCTCCGCATTGGCAACGTAGTTTATAATGACGGAATAGCCTTGCGAAGCCAATTTAATGGCAATTGCACGGCCAATTCCTCTGCCTGCTCCGGTTATAAGTGCATATTTGGTTTCTTGCATCTCTCGGAATTTTATTTTTTTAGAAACTCTATAATTTTTTCTATTTCTTTATATTTTGGTGTGTCTTCTACAAAAACAGGGACTATTGAGCGTATGCTGTCATAAAGTTCTTTTGTGGCAGGGGCGAGTTTATCTGCTATTTTCAGACAATCGACGGCTTGCGCCAACGCCATGGCATGAATGGCCATAACCTGAAAACCGTTATCTATTACTCTCTGACAAATCAAGGCCGAATTGGTACCCATGGAAACAATATCCTGATTGTCGTTATTGTTCGGAATGGAATGTACATACATAGGATTCGAAAGTGTCTGACATTCCGCCGTCGTCGATGTTGCCGTAAATTGACAAGCCTGCATGCCATAATTCAGACCCAATACGCCGAGATTTACAAAAGGAGGCAAAATGCCGTTGATTCGGTCATGGAAAAGGTAGTTCATCTGTCGCTCTGCCAACATTGTCATTTTCGTGACAGCAATCTTGAGTTTATCCATCTCAAAAGATATATAATCTCCATGGAAGTTGCCGCCATGGAGTACCGTCTTGTTTTCCGGATCAACTATCGGATTGTCATCAACAGAATTCAACTCTTCCATAAGGACCTTTCCTGCATTCGTCAGTTCGTCGCATATAGGTCCGAGTATTTGCGGAACACAGCGTAACGAATAATATGGCTGTACTTTATGTTCAAATTTATTAGCCTTGCTCTCGTGATATAATTCAATTTCGCGATTAAGCAGCATTTTGCTCCCTGCGGCGATTTCCCGCATTCGGGAAGCTATGCTTTGTTGCCCCTGATGATTCTTCAAGTCGTTAAGCACTTGTGACATAAAGTCGTCATAAGAGGAAGCGATTTCATTCATTAGCACAGAAGCTTTCAACGAGAAGTCAAGAAGACGTTCAGCGTTGAAGAGATTCACCAGACCGATACCTGTCATGACTGCTGTCCCGTTCGTAACAGCCAGGCCCTCACGGATATACATCTGCAAAGGTTGGATATGAAGCTCTGAAAACACATCGGCCGTACTTCTGCGTTCTCCTTGATAGAAAACCTCCCCCTCGCCAATAAGAGCAAGGGCGAGATGAGCAAGCTGTACCAAATCACCGCTGGCCCCGACGCTTCCATGTTGCGGAATTACGGGATATATGCCGCGATTCAAAAACTCTACGAGCAATTCGCAAGTGCGGATATTTACACCTGAATGTGCCTGCATAAATGTCATCAAACGTGCAAGCATGGCGGCACGGACACATTCAACAGGCAGCGGCTCTCCTGCTCCGGTAGAATGACTGCGAATAATATTGTATTGAAGCTCTTTCAAACGGTCATCATCAATACGCCATTGAGCCATAGGCCCGAAACCGGTGTTGATTCCGTAAATTATCTTGTCTTTTGCAAAAGATTCCAAAAAAGAGAAACAACCATTTATTGCGTGCCTTGCATTTTGAGATATTTCCAAAAGGCTGTTTTTTTCTATTATAGCCTTAGCCTCTTGCAACTGCACCTTCTTATTCAATATCATTACTATAATCCTTATTTAAATCAGTTCATCCGACCTTCTCAACAATTTACTCATTATAAGGCTTCTACCCAATAAATGGAATAAATAATTTGTAAAGATAATATAAATAATTCAAATTAAGATAAATAATTTCGTACAAAGAGCCGTCCCCTAAAAGCCTTTTGAAAACTTTTAGAGGACGGTTAGACAATGTTTTACGCTTTCGTTTTAAGGGACAATTCAGCCCTGACTGAAATGTCGGTTATTAAAAGAATCGAGCCCTGTTGTCCTTTACATCGGCATCCTGCATCATGACAGGAATAATCATCTGCGAAACGTACTGTGACATCTGCATATCACGGTTACGTGCGTCATCCTCAGTATAGAAAGCACCTGTATCGCGGCCTGTAACCTTGAACACATAAGTGCCGATATTACCTGCCACAGGAGCGGAAATCACACCCTCATTGGCAACGGAAACGGCTCCTATGAACTTAGGATCAAGACCGTAAGAACTCATTGAAGAGAATGCCACACCGCTCTGGCTGCTCACAGTCGTACCGAGTTTTTCTGCTATGGCATTCATATTATCAAGGCCTTTTATCTGCTCTGCCACCTCTGCTGCCTTCTTCTGGGCCAACTTTTCCTGATACAGTTGCTGTCTGATTGAAGACGCGACCTCTGAAACTTTTGCATAACCCTCTTTATGAACGGCCTTTACGGTTGCTATAAAGAAATAGTTATTGTCGATTGTCTTGATGTCGGAAACCTTGCCGGCCTTATTGTCAAAAGCCCAGCGTGTAATCTCTTTTGTGTTCTCGATTGAGCCGAGCTTGTCGCTGCTCTCCAACATAGCGTTTACAGGATGAGAATAAACCCCAAGAGTATCGACAGCTTTTTTGTAGTTCTCATAACTGCCTGCGGCGGCCGTAGCGAACTTATTTGCCTTGCTATAATACTCATTGAAAGTCTCCTTGCTTGCAAGGGCCTCTTTCTCATAGATAGCGACCTTCTTCTTGGCAACCGGAGCACTCTTCCTGGCAACCTCAACTATATGTGTACCATATTGTGTATTCACTATATAAGGCACACCGACAGCGGCTGTGAACACAGACTCAAAGCCGGGTATCATATAATCCTGAGTCATCCAACCGATGTTGCCTTTCTCGCCGTCTGCGGCTGAACGGGTGTCGGCAGAATTAAGGGCAGCTGTATTTGAGAAACTCTCTCCCTTTTTCAGCAAATTCAGAAGGCTGTCTGCTTTTTGTTCTGCATCTTTCCCTTGAAGCAGGATATGCCTTACGTATGCTGAGTCCGGTATCATCTTGCTGTCCATGACCCTTGCTATATAGAAAGTATTGTTATCTTCCAATATATCAGATACGGAAGCCTCTGATTTCCAAACGAAATCATCTACGGAAGAGGCAACAGTAGCCAATTCGCCGGACTTATACCAACGCTCTGAATAAGGACGGTCCGAATTTTTCATCAGAAAGTTCTTGACCTTGTCAGTTGTGGCAAATTCATTATACAATTCTGCAACTTCCTCTTTCGTAGAAGCTATGTCCGACTCTGACGGAACAACCTCATAAACGACATATTCTATATCCCTGCTTGCAGACTGTTTGAAAAACTCTTTGTGAGAATCGTAGAATTTCTTTATCTCGCTGTCGGAAACGACTATTGTGGAATCCGTTTCATATCCGAACGGCACCATTACAAAATCCACATTTGCAGTAGTATTGTTCTCTTGTATTTTATTCCTCAACGTAAGTGCGTTATCCATATTGGCGGCAGAGAAAAGCGAATTGTATTTATCGAAATACTGCTGATTTACAATGGAATTATGGAGATACTGCCAATACATTTTGAGATTGCCCGTATCGTCCGAATCTATGGCCTGGATAAATTTAACCAACTGATCCTTTGAGAAAAGCCCGTTCTCGTCGAGAAATGCAGGATTTTGTGCAATGAGAGGTGATGGATTCGCACCTGTGGTAAGATCTACGATTTCATCATCTGACACGGCAAGACCTGCGGCACGTGCCTTTTTGACGAAAAGATACCTGTATATAAGATCCTGCCAAGTGGCATTCCTTATCTGCTCCTGCTGCTCTGCATTTTGAGCGGAAGAGCCTGACATAATCTCATGTATTCTGGTCATCTTCTCGTTCTCCTCCTGAAAATCGGTGTATGAAACCGCCTTTCCGTTAATGAAGCCTACGTCATTTTTTGAAGACATTGACTGAAAGGCAGAAATGACTTCACTCGGATCAATTATGAACGACAAAAGGCCAAGAGCGATTATTATTGACGCTGCAAGGCCGAACTTAACTCGGATTTTTTCAAGAACCGCCATTGTTATGTTGTTTTTTTATTAATAATCAAAAAGTTTATGGGGTGCGAAGATAGCAATTTTCCTCCAATCTATCATCATTTTTTTAAAAGCGGGCCTATAAAATTGACAGAATCGACTATAATCTCGGTGCTGTCTTTTACAACAACGCCATAACTATTGAAAGGCCTGAGGATTATTGAGTTCCTGGCCCGCTCGTCCGAACGCATGCCGAAACCCTGCATAAAACCGTCCGGAGAATACATCCTGATATAGCAATCCGTATATATTTCCTTGTTCTTCCTGTCCCAATAAAGGGTATCGGTTTCCATTGTCTGCCTGTTCACTATATTCTTTACAACCACGTTGCCGAAAGCCATCCATATCTCCGAATTTGTCCTTTTGTCCTTTTCATGTCTTGCCATATCGGACACAATAGTGGATTCAAGCACCCCGTCTTCGGTATATGAAAATACATTTATTCCTTTCGGGAAGACCTCATATGAAATCGAATCATTATCGAAACGCTGCAAACAATCTGTCTCCATTCTCATCTGGACATCTCCGTTCCGGGTCTGAAGCATATACATACCATCAACCGTCTGCATAGGGGTATCAGACAAATCCAGCTTCTCGGCTTCGGACAATTTCCGTTTACAGGAAAAAACGATGAAAGCAACCGCCATAGCGATTGCCGTCATCGAAACCATATTTAAAAACTTTCTCAAGAAAGAAATTACTTCTGGGTCCTTACAGTAGTGGTAGCTCTCAACCCACCGCAGGAAACCGTATATGACTGACCGTTGGTAAGGTCATACATAAACGCTTCAGCGGTCTGCGGAAAATAGATGCTGTACTGTGCAATCATGCGGTTGCACTCGTCCGCAAGGGTCTCGTCGGCTGCCTTTGCTTTCTGCATATAATCGCATGCAACCCAATAAGGAGCTCTTCTGGAAATCTCATCACCTCCGCAAGATGTTGTGCCCCATATTGTTCCCATAAGGAAATAGGCTTTGCCCTTATAGGACGGATCCAAATCCAATGCTTTCTGGGCTGCGGCAAATCCTTTGACTGCCATACCGTTCTTCACACAGAAAGTAGCATATTCGTAATTGTAGGCTGCCTTTGTAGCAGCATCAAGGCTATCCGAAGCTATTGCTTCCTCCATATACTTGGAAGCCATTTCAGCATTATCCCTTGAAGCGTTAAGCCTGTACAGGAAATATGCAGACTGGGCAGTAGGCTGAAGCTTGTGCATAGAAGTAGCAGCCCTAAGATAAAGCTCGTTGTCCGTGCAGTTCTCCGTTGAACTCATCATCTTCACGATGTTGGTAACAAGATCTATATTGTCAGGTTCGGCCTCGTAGCGCGGAGTGAAAAGTGCTATAAGATTATCGCAGCTTGCCACCTTGCTGGAGATGAACAGACCTTCCATATCTGATTTCACCTTAGCCCTCATTTCCTTATCGGAGCCTGAAGAAGACTCAAGGATAGCCATATCGTTCTGATATGTAGAGATAACCTTTTCAGCATCAAGCTTTCCGTTCTGATAAAGATTAATGGCGGCATTAAGATTAAACATCAGGATACTCTCCTTTGTGTTCTCCTTGTTTCTGTCGATGATGTCCGAAAGCTCCTTATACAGGACCTCATCATTATCTTTCATATAGTTGGCAAGGTCGGTTCCCTTATTGTTAAGAGAAGTGACTGCATATTTCGGATAATACTTGGCCCTTGTCTCATGAATAGTCATAAGAGTATCAATCAGAGCCTTGCGGTACTCTGCATTCTTAGCGTTCTTAGCGATAAGCCTGCGGACCAATGTCGTACCGTCGATAAGCATTGTCTGATTTGCCGTTGGCGGGCACAACTTATAGGCCTTTCTCCAATTAGGAAGGGCGTATTCATAATTTTTCTGTTTGAAGTACTCCTTATAGTAAGACAGGTACTTGATACATTCTGCACTGTCGGCACCATATTTCCCCTGAGCCTTCAACACATTTCCGTTAAGGAAAACCATAATTGCCGTAATGGCGATAACAGTAAATTTTCTCATAGTATTCATTACTTAAAAATTATTCGTATCTCTGTTTTCTAAACCAAATGTCGTGAATATTGAATCCGACTGAAAATGACATATATCTTTCTCTGGTCATATTTCCCGACACACTGCCCCTCTGTCCGAGGTCTACTCCGAGTGTAAGTCCATTATACAGACGGAATACAGGTAATGTAACTCCAAAAGTCAGACCAAACGAATTTATTGTGTTGCCGTCGAGTTTAAAATAGGATTTATCATAATAGGCTCCCATTCTGTAAGCACTCCTCCTCAAATAATATCTGATATCATTCCTATTCGGGATATATTCAAATCCGGCCCTGACGGACTGGGAAAATGTCGTTGAGAATTTGGCGGCACCTTCGTTGGAAAATCCGGGAGTCGTATCAAATCCCGAACGTCCCCAATTGGAGAATATATAATTTATTTCGACATTCCATTTTTCGGGTTTGTGAAGCGATATGCCTATTCCGGCCTCCCCGGCAATAAGAGCGTTGCGGCTATTCGCAAGAGTATCAACATGATATGACAGGGTGTCGGTTATATTCGAAAGGGTAGCAAATTTATATTCCTTGACATAGCCGTGAAGCCTGCTTCCTGTGCGATAAGTTGCACCTAAGGTCAGATACATATCCTTTACAGGAATTTCATATTGGATGCCGAACTTGCCGGCTATTCCGCCAAGCTGCAATATATATCCGCTGGATAGATCCCTGAAACTTGAACCTAAAAAATCCATTGAGGTCTTTTTGTCTATATTTCCGAAATAATATATTGCCTGGGCACCGATTGTCAGATTTTTCCAAAAAGTGGCGGCACCGCCTCCGAAAATCTGATATACTCCGCCATTGCCGGAAGAAGAATACCTCAGGACGGTATATTCAGGATCGGCTTTATTATATGAAAAATCATAGCCTACATCGCTGAAAGGGGCTATACCGAATATCATAGCCGATTTCTTATAAACAGGGACGGTAAATGCTATGTCAGCGATATTCAAGGAATTGTTGGCCGACTTGATGCCTGACTGCTTATAAATTTTATTCTGAGAATAAATGCTGAAATCCATCATGAAAGAAAGGGTATCCCTCGCTGTAATAGAGGCCGGATTCATGATGTTTATATATCTGTGATCCCTTCCGGCAATTCCTACACCGCCCATACCGGCATTATATGCCGAATTTAACTTGGATATATCCCCGATGCCAAAAACGGAGTATGGGGAATACGAGCCATATGCCCCGTCCTGCGCATTGGCAAAAAAGAACGGAAGCATGGCAAACGCAATAGAAAATATTATCCTATTTATTTTTGACATATTCGTCTGCTATTAAGGCCAACCCCATTAATACAAGGTTGCAAATTACAAATATCGAGTTTTTCATTCGTTTTGCAAAAAAAATCGCATCTCCTCCGGTGAATACGACTATATTTTCCGGAAACATTCCTATATATCCCTCCAATTCAAACATTATACCTGAAACCACTCCCGATGTAACCGATGATTCAAAACTGTCTCCCAAAGGACCGGTTTTTTCCGGGGTATTCACTAATGGCAAAGAACGGGAATATCTGTTCAGCGCCTTAAATCTGGTCCGGAATCCAAGGGATATATTTCCTCCTGTATATTTTCCTTCAGGGGAAGAGAAGTCTATCGTCAGAGTTGTTCCCAAATCCGCCACTGTTATTCCTTTCCCTTTGAAAAGATACCTCGCAGCTATAATTGAAGCCGCCCTGTCGTATGTCAGATACCACGGAAGCCCGTGCTTCTCCAAAATTTCCGGATGTGCCCTGTCCAACAATAATAACTTATGGCACTCCTTCTTGAACATTTCTATATCCTGGCGGGAAATTTCATATACGGAAGAAATTATCATGACTTCCGGTTTTTTCTTTTCTGTAAGCGACAATATAAAATTCCTGACTTTCTCGCCCTGGTATCTGAAAGTCTTCCCTAAAGTCATGCTTTCCGACCAGGTGGCCTTTACAGCCGTATTGCCTATATCTATTATAAGATTTGCCATATCTATAATTTTTTCAACACTTCATAAGCCTTTGATATAGAATCAATGTTTCTGGATATTATCCTGAGTTTGCTGTCGTTCTGCTTCAATTCAAAAGTATTCTGCTCCTCGCTGATTCTTTTAAGTATACCTGAAAAAGTATCAGACCTGTAATATGCTGACATCTGGTTATTTATAAAGAAAGCAATCAGAATTCCGTTTTTGATAATAATCTTTTCAAATCCTAATTTTTCTCCTATTCTTCTTATGCGTACTATTGTGAACAAGTCTTCAAGTTCCTTAGGAACAGGACCGAACCTGTCTTCCAGATTTCGTGCCATTCTGTCGATATCCTCATCCCTTGTCAAAGAGTCGAGTTCCTTATAAATCCTCATCTTTTCCGCAGTTATATCTATATAATCATCCGGAATGAGGGCTATCTGATCCGTCTCTATGGTACAGTCTTCCACGTATGTATCCTTAACGTTTTTAGAAGTCAGACCGGTTTCTACTCCAAGCTCTTCCATAGCCTCCGTCAATATCTTCTGATAGGCCTCATATCCCATATCTGCAATAAAGCCGCTTTGCTCAGCTCCAAGAAGATTTCCTGCTCCTCTGATATCAAGGTCCTGCATAGCTATATTGAAGCCGCTGCCAAGATCCGAAAATTCTTCTATAGCTTTAAGGCGTCTTCGTGAATCGTCATTTATAGTGGTAAGCGGCGGAACAATCAGATAACAGAAAGCCTTTTTGTTGGACCTTCCTACTCTCCCCCTTAGCTGATGCAAGTCGCTGAGACCGAAATTCTGTGCCTGGTTTATGATTATGGTATTGGCATTAGGTATATCCAGTCCGTTCTCGATGATTGTTGTACACAAAAGCATATCGTAATCGCCTTGCATAAAGCCCATTACCTTATCTTCAAGTTCTTTGGATTTCATTTGTCCGTGAGCTATGCAGATACTCATATCAGGGACCAGCCTGTGTAGTATATCTCTGATGGCAGGCAATTCTTCTACCTTGTTATGCAAGAAAAACAATTGTCCGCCCCTGTTCAGCTCATATTCTATTATGCTCTTTATTTCGTCTCCGTCAAACAAGATTATTTCCGTCTGTATAGGTATCCTGTTAGGCGGAGGAGTGTTGATTATAGAAAGGTCTCTCGCACCTAACAAAGAAAACTGAAGTGTCCTCGGAATAGGTGTTGCAGTCAGGGTCAGAGTGTCTACAGATGCTTTCATCTGACGCAGTTTTTCCTTTGCGCTGACACCGAATTTCTGTTCCTCGTCTATTATAAGTAGTCCCAAGTCCTTGAATACAAAGCCACTGCTGAATATTTTGTGTGTCCCTATCAGTATGTCAATTTTGCCTGAACTTACATTTTTCTTTATTTCCGATATTTCCTTTGAGGTCCTTAGCCTGCTTACATAATCTATATTGCAAGGAAAGTCTTTCAGCCTCGAGCGGAAAGTTTTGAAATGCTGTAAAGCCAAGATAGTAGTTGGCACAAGGACTGCAACCTGCTTGTTGTCACTTATCGCCTTGAATGCAGCCCTTACGGCTATTTCTGTCTTGCCAAACCCGACGTCTCCGCAAATAAGCCTGTCCATAGGGCTTATATCCTCCATATCTCTTTTTACAGCTTCCGTAGCCGTAGTCTGGTCTGGTGTATCATCATACATAAAAGAAGATTCTAATTCTTCTTGAAGATAGGTGTCGGCGGAATACGCAAATCCTTTTGATGCTTTTCGCTTGGCATATAGCTGAATCAGTTCTTTTGCAATATCCTTAACCTTGGACTTGGCACTTGATTTCAAGTTCTGCCAATTCTTGGAGCCGAGCTTGTTAATTTTAGGAGGAATGGAATCCTTGGACTTGTATCTTGAAATTTTATGAAGAGAGTGGACGGACACAAAAACCACATCCCCGTCCTTATACATAAGTTTTACGACCTCGTGTATCCTATCCTTGTCATCCCTCATCCTGACAAGCCCCCCGAAAATACCTACTCCATGATCTATATGAACTATGTAATCTCCGATATTGAATGCACTCAAATCGTTGAGAGTCAATCGTTCGCTCTTTTCCACAGTCCTCCTTATAGTCACCCTGTGAAATCTGTCAAAGATTTCATGATCGGAATAACAGCAGATTTTACCTTCGTTGTCAATAAAGCCCTTATGTATGTTCTTGCCGGCTATGAATTCCGGAAGCAACCCCTCGTTTTCAAATAAAATGGATTTAAGCCTGTCGAGCTGGGACTGTTTTTCTCCGTAGATAATTACCCTGTAACTGTTTTCAAGCTTGGTCCTTATATCTTCGGTAAGTAATTCAAAATTTTTGTTAAATATAGGCTGTGGAGCAATGTTAAACCTTATCGGCTCAGCATCAGTTACTGAGACTGGGGTGTCAATGAATACTCTTCTGAAATCCCCGGTCCTACTGAAAAATTCCTGCTCCTTATACATATCGGAAGAATCCAGCCATAGGAAAGTATCTGTAGGAAGAATATCAAAAATACTCTCAGAATTCTGCAAATCATCTGAAACCAAATCCGGAGTTATCTTTATTTCATCCCTATCTTCTTTTGACAACTGTGAATTACAGTCGAATACATTTATCTTTTCTACCTCATTCCCAAAAAAGGATATTCTGAACGGGTCATTATGTGAATAAGAAAAGATATCCACTAAAGACCCTCTAATGGCAAATTGCCCCGGTGCAGATACAAAGTCAGTCTTTTCGAAACCTAATTCGGCAAGTTTTATCTTAAGTTCGTCGTATGAAACATTTTCGCCTTTCTTTATTTCAATGACGGATGATTCTATTTTTTTAACGGGCGGGACAGATTCAGTTATGGCGTCAGGATATGAAACTATAACCAAAAAGCCGCTCTTGTTATCTATTATCTTACCTATGGCAGAAGTCCTCTGAACTTCGAGACTCGACTTGTAATTGCTTCTTTCCATGGCTTTTCTTGAATCCGGAAGAAAGAACACATTGTCGCCTTCTACCATATTATACAGATCGGCCGCGCAATATTCGGCAGAATCCTTGTCTGGCAATATTATAAGATGAGTTCCGCTTTTTGCAGCCTGAGAAAATACAAACCAGCGAGCAGACAGAAAAAGTCCACTGCAATATGTTATATCCGAATTTTTATAATGTTTTTCTAATAATCCGGAAGATTTTGGACAAATTAACATTCAAGTATATTATACAGTTGAAAACCTATTGAAAACTTGTTGATAAATATTAAAAACTAAATTTTGATAAATCTTAAATTTTTAGAAACAATTTTTAAATTAAATAAAACAAATTTTTAATAAACATTTGAATCTAAACTTTTCAATAATGTATTTGACACTTATCCACATATTTATTTAATTAATTATCAACTATTTATAATAACTATTCAACATATTCACAGATACATTATAATCATCAATAATTATAAATAAATAAACTATATTTGTATATATAATATTTTGTGAAATGGAAGATGACTTTAATCCGTATCAATCCAATTCCGACAAAGATAAGGATTTAGACGGAATTATCAGGCCTCAGGAACTGACTGATTTTACAGGACAAGAGAAGATAATATCCAATTTGAAAATATTTATTCAGGCTGCCCGTCTTCGCGGGGAGTCTTTGGATCATGTACTTTTCCACGGGCCTCCGGGTTTAGGCAAGACCACTTTGGCTCATATAATCGCTAATGAATTGAATGTCAATATGAAGATTACTTCAGGTCCTGTGTTGGATAAACCGGGGGATCTGGCAGGTCTTTTGACTTCGCTCGAAACCGGCGATGTGCTTTTTATAGATGAGATTCACAGGCTTTCTCCTGAGGTTGAAGAGTACCTTTATTCGGCAATGGAGGATTATGTCATAGATATAATGATAGACAAGGGTCCTGGTGCACGTTCTGTACGTATCGGTTTAAATCCTTTCACTCTTGTAGGTGCGACTACGAGAAGCGGTCTGCTTACAGCTCCTTTAAGGGCAAGATTCGGGATTAATTTTGCTTTGGAGTATTACGACACCAAAGAGTTGGTGCATATCGTTAAAAGAAGTGCAAATATCCTTAAAGTGGGTATTGACGATATAGCGGCAAATGAGATAGCTTTGAGAAGTCGCGGTACTCCCCGTATTGCCAATGCTCTGTTGAAGAGGGTTCGCGATTTTGCCCAGGTGAAAGGAGACGGCCATATCGAAATAAGTATTGCAAAATATGCATTGGACGCATTGAATATAGACAAGAGAGGTTTGGATCAGATAGACAACAAAATCCTTCATACCATTATTACTAAATTCAACGGAGGTCCGGTTGGAGCGAATACCATAGCGACAGCAGTCGGTGAGGAGCAGGGGACGATAGAAGAAGTTTATGAGCCTTTCCTTATCAAGGAAGGTTTTATTCAGAGAACTCCCAGAGGCCGTATTGCCACCTCATTTGCCTACGAGCACTGCGGCCTCATGGAATATCTCTCCAACAAATCTTCAGATTATAATGACAGAAATCTGTTCGATTAGATTTTTTTATTTTCCTCCAAAACCACATTCTGCCCAACGAGTCTTGGCATATTAAATTATAAATAGTTAAGATTTATAAATATGTATAAAAAAATATGTATTTTTTTGTTGGTGTTCTCTTTGTTAGGAAATAAATCCCAAGCCTGCACTTCCGTTATCGTTTCCGCGAGAGTTACTGTTAGCGGTAAGCCACTGATGTTGAAACATCGGGACACGGACTTTCTCGACAATAAAATGGTAAGGATAGTTGGTGAAAAATATGACTTTGTCGCTCTTGCAAATGCTTCAGATACTGTAGGGGAGGTCTGGGCAGGAACGAACACCGCAGGCTTCTGTATTATGAATACGGCAACATACGATTTGAAAGACGATGATGTGCCATTTTCTGAAATGGACAAGGAGGGATTTTTGATGCACCGGGCTCTTGAAATATGTTCGAGTGTAAAGGATTTTGAGGTCTATCTTGACACGCTCAGGCGTCCTATGGGAGTTGAGGCTAATTTCGGCGTTATAGATGCCATTGGAGGAGCAGCGTATTATGAGGTGAACAATCATTCTTGGGTTAAGTTCGATGTAAATGATGCAAGTGTCGCTCCTGACGGCTATATGGTGGTGACGAATTTTACGAGGACAGGCAGGGTTGAAGACAGAAAAGGTGTTGATAGATTTGACAGAGCTTGTGAAATCATGGCGACAGTACCGAGGTCTTTTGGAAAGGGGTCTTTCGGGAAAATTGATATTGATTATAAATATCTTATAAACAGGATATCCCGGTCAGGAAAGCCTATTGAGAGAGATATAACTTCCGCCTCTATAGTTTTTGAAGGAGTGGAGCCGGGACGAAAAAATCCTTGTGCGGTAATGTGGACCGTTTTGGGTTTTCCGTCAAATGCTCCTATCGTGCCTTTAATAGCAGTGGAAAAAGACAATCTTCCTGATTTTATGAAGCATCATTCTTTGGACAAGGGGTCGGCAGGGGAGGATGAATTGGCAGCAAAGTTCAAAAGGATATATGAGGATTGGGCGTCAGAAAAAATCAGGAATGGTGCTTTTTACAGGAAATATGATGCTATAATGACCAAGTTTTATGGTTCATATAGATATATTGTTGTGGAATCCGATAAAAATGACTAAAATTGCGGATAGAATCTTAAAATTAATTTTTATACAACTATAACATGGCCGATAAACTTATATCAAAGATTCCTGACGGACCTTTGGCAGAAAAATGGACAAAAAGGAAGTCCGAGATTCGCCTTGTAAGTCCTAACAACAAGAGAAAGCTTGAAATAATTGTAGTGGGCACAGGTCTTGGAGGCGCTTCTGCAGCTGCTTCTTTAGGCGAGCTTGGCTATAATGTCAAGATCTTTTGTATCAGTGACAGCCCGAGAAGAGCGCATTCCATTGCTGCTCAGGGCGGTATAAATGCAGCGAAGAATTACCAGAACGACAACGATTCCATATATCGTCTGTTTTATGACACAATCAAGGGAGGGGACTACAGAAGCCGTGAAGCTAACGTATATCGTCTGGCCGAGGTTAGTGCAAATATTATAGACCAGTGCGTTGCTCAGGGAGTTCCGTTTGCGAGGGAATACGGTGGGTATCTTGCCAACCGCTCATTCGGCGGTGTGCAGGTAAGTCGTACTTTCTATGCCAGAGGACAAACAGGACAGCAATTGCTTTTAGGTGCTTATGCCTCTCTCAACAAAGAGATTGCAGCAGGTACAGTGAAGAGTTATCCTCGCCATGAAATGCTTGATCTCGTAGTTGTTAACGGGGAAGCAAAAGGAATTATAGCCAGGAATATCGTTACCGGAAAGCTCGAAAGGTTTGGCGCGCATGCTGTGGTTATAGCTACTGGAGGTTACGGAAATGCATATTTTCTGTCCACCAATGCAATGAATAGCAATGGTTCTGCTGCTTGGCAGTGCTATAAAAAAGGAGCCTATTTTGCAAATCCTTGCTTTGCCCAAATCCATCCAACATGTATTCCTGTTCACGGAGAGCAGCAGAGTAAGCTGACCCTTATGTCGGAGTCTTTGCGTAATGACGGACGTATATGGGTTCCTAAAAAGCTTGAGGATGTCAAGAGGCTTAGGTCTCATGAAATAAAGCCATCTCAGATTCCTGAAGAAGACAGAGACTATTATCTTGAGCGCAGGTATCCTGCTTTCGGAAATCTTGTTCCGCGTGACGTGGCTTCACGGGCAGCAAAAGAAAGATGTGATGCCGGCTACGGTGTTAATGAGTCCGGACTTGCCGTTTTCCTTGATTTCAAGGATGCGATAGACCGTTTGGGACATCAGAGGGTTGCAGAGCGTTACGGCAATCTTTTTGAAATGTACGAAAAGATTACAGCTTCAAATCCTTGGGATGAGCCTATGATGATATATCCTGCTATCCATTACACTATGGGCGGCATTTGGGTAGATTATGATCTTCAGACAACTGTGCCAGGCCTGTATGCTATCGGTGAGGCTAACTTCTCCGATCATGGCGGCAACCGTCTTGGAGCTTCCGCTCTTATGCAGGGTCTTGCCGACGGTTATTTTGTACTTCCTGTCACAATAGGTGACTATCTTTCACATAAATTCTCCGAGCCTAAGACGGACACTTCTATCAAGGAATTTGATGAGGCGGAGAACGCTGTACGTGAGAGGATTAACAGGCTTCTTTCCATTAAAGGAAAGCAGACTGTGGATTCGCTTCACAAGAGACTTGGGCATATCATGTGGGAATATGTAGGTATGGCCAGAAGTGAAGAGGGCCTGAAAAAAGCAATAGAGGAAATAGCAGAGTTACGTAAAGAATTCTGGAAGGATGTTTGTGTTCCGGGGACTAACGAAGAGTTTAACCAGGAACTTGAAAAGGCTTTGAGACTTGCCGATTTCATCGAAATAGGTGAACTTATGGCAAGGGACGCACTTAATAGAAATGAGTCATGCGGAGGTCACTTCCGTATAGAGAGCCAGACTCCGGAGGGAGAGGCAAAGAGGGATGACGAGAACTTTATGTATGTTTCGGTCTGGGAATATGAGGGAGATGGAAAAGAGCCTGTACTTCATAAGGAACCTCTTAAGTATGAATTCATTAAGGTAGCTACCAGAAATTATAAAGAATAATTGAAATGGATTTTAATTTGAAGATATGGCGTCAGAAAAACGCCAAGGCCAAGGGCCATTTCGAGACATACCACATCTCAGATATTGAAGAGGACGCTTCCTTTTTGGAGATGCTGGACATACTCAATGAACAGCTTATCAGAGAGGGCAATGATCCGGTAGCTGTGGAGAAAGGTTGCAAGAGCAGCGGTCCTGTTTCTTTTGACCACGACTGCCGCGAGGGTATTTGCGGAGCATGCTCATTGTATATTGACGGAAGGGCACACGGTCCGGATGATCATGTGACTACCTGTCAGCTGTTTATGAGGCATTTTAAGGACGGGGCCACTATCACGGTTGAGCCTTGGAGAAGTTCAGGTTTCCCTGTGATTAAGGATCTTGTTGTGGATCGTACCGCCTTTGATAAGATATTGCAGGCCGGAGGATTTATTTCAGTGCGAACGGGTGCTGCACAGGACGGTAATGATTTGCTCATTCCTCATGAAGTTGCAGAGAAGAGCATGGATGCGGCTTCTTGTATTGGCTGCGGATCTTGCGTTGCGACATGTAAGAACGGCTCTGCAATGCTTTTTGTGGGTGCAAGAGTAAGTTCGCTTGCCCTACTTCCTCAAGGACGTCCTGAGGCTGCAAGGCGTGCACGTGCAATGGTTGCAAAAATGGACGAACTTGGGTTCGGCAATTGCACAAATACCC
This sequence comes from uncultured Bacteroidales bacterium, assembly GCA_947253655.1. Classification (GTDB taxonomy): domain Bacteria; phylum Bacteroidota; class Bacteroidia; order Bacteroidales; family UBA932; genus Cryptobacteroides. The sequence continues at coordinate 57,597 of CAMYAE010000002.1, read as the reverse complement.
GTGCTTGCGAGATGGAATGCCCTAAAGGTATTTCAGTTGAGCATATCGCCCGTCTCAACCGTGAATTTCTTAAGGCTAAATTTAGCGAATAGTTTTTTCATAGATTTAAGTTTTTTTGTTATTGTGCATCGGGTTTTGATAATCCGATGCTTTTTTTATATCCGCTCCGGCAGCCTGCTACCATAAGAAATTATTGAATGGATAGCGTCCTGCATGGATTTCAGCCACCATTTTATAGATATCGTTCTTAAGTTTTTCTATACCTATTTTCTCTTTTGCAGATATGAATATGCAAGGAGTTTTCTCTCTGGCAAACCAGCTGTTCTTCAGTTCGTCAAGTGTGCGGTTAGCCTTGTTTTTAGGCTCTAAGGAGAATTCATCGTACTCCTCGTGTCGGTAGGCGTCTATTTTATTGAAAATTATGTATGTAGGCTTGTCGGCAGCATCAATGTCTTTCAGTGTTTTCTCAACAACTGCCATTTGCTCCTCAAAATCAGCATGCGAGATATCTACTACATGTACAAGTATATCCGCCTCTCTTACTTCGTCCAATGTGCTCTTGAACGCCTCAATGAGTTGTGTAGGAAGTTTTCGAATAAATCCAACCGTATCGCTCAGCAGGAAGGGCACGTTTTCGATAACAACCTTTCTGACAGTAGTGTCCAGAGTAGCGAACAGTTTGTTTTCCGCAAACACGTCAGATTTGGCAAGTAAATTCATTATTGTACTCTTGCCTACGTTGGTGTATCCAACGAGTGAAAGTCTCACCATATTGCCCCTATTGCCCCTTTGCGTAGCCATTTGCCTGTCTACTTTCTGGAGTTGAGCCTTTAGTTTTGTAATTCTTTCCTTTACGATACGCCTGTCCACCTCTATTTGGGTTTCACCCATTCCTCCTCTTGTTCCTCTGCCTCCTCTCTGTCTTTCAAGGTGCGTCCACATGCCTGCAAGTCTTGGCAGCATATAATTATATCTTGCAAGTTCCACCTGCATTTTGGCGTATGAAGTTTTTGCTCTCTGGGCGAATATCTCAAGAATGAGGCTCGTTCTGTCAATAACGAAACTTGTCTTTATGATTTTCTCGATGTTCCTTTGCTGCATTCCGCTCAATTCGTCATCGAATATTGCGTAGCTTATTTTATTTTCTTCGCAATACTCTGCGATTTCCTTGAGTTTTCCGCTCCTTATATATGTGCTGTTTTCAGGCTTATCCAGCTTTTGTATGAATTTCCTGTCACCCGTAACACCTGCTGTCTCTGCGAGAAATTCAAGTTCGTCCAGATATTCCATTATCTTTCTTTCGTCATCTCCGGCTTTGATAATTCCGACGAATACAGCTTTTTCTATTTGTACTTCTGTCATATATTATGATTTATATGGCATATAGCCTTTTAGTATTGTCTTTTCAGAAAAAGTGTGTGCCAAAATTTTTCTTTTGACACACACTGACTTAATATATTTAAAGATATCCTATCTCAACTGGAATATTACAGGGAATGTATATGTCACTTTCACTGCACGATCCCTTTGCTTGCCCGGCTTCCATTTCGGTGAACTTGACACGACGCGAACTGCCTCCTTGTCAAGAGATGAGTGAACTCCGCGGAGCACTTTCACGTTTGAAACCGTGCCGTCGGCATTAACGGTAAATTGAAGAGTAACCCTGCCCTGAACGCCATTTTCCTTGGCAATTTCCGGATAAACCAATTTTGAGTTAACCCATTTTGAGAACTCATTGGCATCGCCACCGTTGAATGATGGCTTTTCCTCAACAAGCTGGAATGGAATTGCTTCTTCTTCCACAACCTCTTCTTTTACGTCTTCTACGTAATCCATAATCTCTACGCCCATATTGTCGTTGTCTTCGAGATTTTGGAACATATCGTCATCGATTTTGATTTCATCATCAACGATATCGATCTGGTCGGAGAGTATAGGAATCTTAGGTGCTGCCTCTGGAGGCGGAGGTGTCTCCTGAGTAATAGGAACCATGTCTTCAACTTCTACGACTTGTTCTCCGGCATCCAATGTGGAAACTTTTGCATCTTTCGTTGTATACTCAAAAGCAAACCACACGGCCAAAAGGGCAATCACAAGACCTATTTCGATGAAAAGCAGCCTTTTGTTTTCCAGGCTCGCCTTTTGTGATTTCTTTACTTCCATATACCTGTATTTTTATAATCGTTTTACTTTGTAAAGGTAGAAATAATAATTTTTATTTCAAATTTTTTAGTTATTAGTTGTAGATTTGCATAAATTATTTGACTCATGGTAAATTACTGTCTTCAAAATATAAAATTCTTGTATAACCGGAAGCGTTCGACCCGCCGGTGGCTTAATGAAGTAGCTGCCGCCGAATCCAAGAGTTTGGGTGATATAAATATAATTTTCTGTTCTGATGCCTATATTTTGGAAATCAACAAGAAATATATAGGTCATGATTATTATACCGATATTATAACTTTCGATTACTGTATAGGCTCTATACTTTCCGGCGACCTGTTTATTAGCATAGATACGGTCAGGGACAATGCCTCTTTCTACAATTCTACTTTTGATGAAGAACTGCATAGAGTGATTGTCCATGGGATATTGCATCTTATCGGTTATGATGACAAGACTGATAATGAGAGATCAGTCATGCGTTCAATGGAGAACCGGTATCTTGAATTGAGGAGGTCGATGAATTTATGAGCAAGCTTTATGATGTAATTGTGGTCGGTGGCGGTCATGCCGGTTGTGAGGCCGCAATGGCTGCCGCAAATATGGGTTCGTCGGTCTTGCTCGTTTCTGCCGATATGACCGGCTTTGCCAAGATGTCTTGTAATCCGTCGGTAGGAGGAATAGCCAAAGGTCAGATTGTACGAGAAATTGATGCACTTGGTGGATATACCGGAATCGTTACAGATATGTCTACTCTTCAGTTCCGGATGCTAAATCGCTCAAAGGGTCCGGCTATGTGGAGTCCGCGTGCTCAATGCGACAAATCAGCATTCTCTGCAAATTGGCGGAAAATCCTTGAAACTAATTGTAACATAGATATTTACGTCGATATTGTTATCTCCTTAACCTTTCAGGGTTCGCGTATTTCAGGAGTCTCTACCAGGACAGGGGCAATTTTTAATTCTAAAGCGGTTATTTTGACTGCCGGCACCTTTCTTTCAGGCAAAATTTTTATCGGTCGCACTTTTTTCGACGGTGGCAGGATTGGTGAATTTTCTTCTTACGGTCTTACCGAGCAACTTTCTTCTTTCGGAATTCCGACTGCCAGAATGAAGACAGGGACTCCGGCCAGAATTGACATTACTTCCGTTGATATTTCCGTGGCTACTGTTCAGACCGGTGATGAGGTGCCGCAACGTTTTTCATATTTGCCTAAATTGTCTAAGGCACAGGATGGATCCAAGCAGCTCCCTTGTTTTATTTTTCATACGAACCCAAAGGTTCACGAAATTCTTAGAACCGGTTTTAATGACTCCCCGCTTTTTACCGGGGCAATTCATGGTATAGGGCCGCGTTACTGTCCGAGCATTGAAGACAAGCTGCGCACTTTTGCAGACAAAGACTCACATCAACTTTTTTTAGAGCCAGAGGGAATTGATACGCATGAATACTATTTGCAGGGATTTTCGTCTTCGTTGCCTTTGAATGTACAGCTTGACGCTCTGCATGCTATTGTGGGTTTTGAAAATGCTAAAATTTACAAACCGGGATATGCAGTAGAGTACGACTATTTTGATCCTGTGTATCTTAAGGCTACACTTGAGTCTAAGGTTATAGAAAACCTGTTCTTAGCAGGTCAGGTGAACGGTACGACAGGTTACGAGGAAGCTGCAGCCCAAGGACTCATCGCAGGCATTAATGCACACCTAAAGACACATGACGCCCCACCTTTCACCCTTAAAAGGAATGAAGCTTATATTGGAGTATTGATTGATGATCTGATTACAAAGGGTGTCGATGAGCCATATCGTATGTTCACGTCTCGTGCCGAGTATAGGATATTGTTGCGACAGGATAATGCAGATCTTCGACTTACAGAAAAATCTTATTCTATTGGTCTTGCCTCAAAGGAAAGGTTGGATGTAGTAAGAAGCAAATATTCCGCTGTTGATAATCTACTATCTCTTGTTTACAGCGTTAGTATTAAGCCTGATACCATTAATAGCTATCTGCTATCCATAGGCTCCGCACCTCTTTCAGAGCCTAAAAAACTTGCCGATGTACTTTCCCGCCCCGGTGTCGAGATTGAAAAACTGCTTCAATATGTTCCACGTGGAACAAGGATGAAATACGAGATTGATGAAAGAGATTGCAGTTTGGAAATTTTGGAAGCCGCAGAGATTTCTGTAAAATATCAAGGTTATATTGAAAGGGAAGAAAAAATTGCCAAGAAGATTTCGAGATTAGAGAATCTGGAAATTCCTCCGGATTTTGATTATGATAAGGTGTCCGGATTGTCCATTGAATGTCGTCAGAAGTTCAAAAAATATTCACCGGCCACCATTGCTCAGGCGTCACGCATTTCGGGAGTATCCCCTTCTGATATTTCTGTTTTACTTGTCTATTTTAGGAGGTAATTGTTCCACGTGGAACAATTATTAAAGCCTTTGCAGAGCATCCTTTATTATTTCCTCCACTTTTGCTCCTGGCTTCTTCTTGATAACAACAGGTAGAACTTTATTTATATTCGCTTTGCTGAAGCCGAGCATGACTAAAGCAGTTGTCGCTTCTTTAATAATATTATCGTTAATTCCGACAATAGGCAGCGATGCCTCTGCCCCCTCTCCTTTGACTACTTTGTCCTTTAATTCGAGAATTAGTCTTTGAGCACTCTTGAGTCCGATCCCTTTTACGCTCTTGATTGTATTCACATCTTCAGCTATTATTGCATTTCGGATTTCGTCAGCAGTTAGCGAGGAAAGCATCATTCTGGCAGTGGCTACGCCTATTCCCGATACACTGATAAGCAGTTTGAAAAGTTCCCGCTCATCTTTTGTGGCAAACCCGAAGAATAGCTCTTCATCCTCCCTGATGTGGTGATATAGATATACTTTTGAGCTTTCTTTACCTTGTAGTGCTTCGAATGTTTGAAGAGAAATCTGGAGGCTGTAGCCAATCCCATAAGATTCTATAATCGCTTCCGCAGGGGTCAATTCTGTAATCAAGCCTTTAATATAGTCGTACATAATGCAAATCTTTAGTTAATACAAAATTATACTTATTTTCTGTCAAATGAAACATTACTTTATTAACTTTGTAAAATTTAGAGATAGTGACAGTATGAATATAGCAGATATAAGAAAACAGTTTCCTGTATTAAAAAGGCAAGTTTACGGCAAGCCTCTTGTCTATTTTGACAATGCCGCCACTGCACAACGGCTGAAATCCGGAGTGGATTTACAGGCGGAACTTTCCCTGAAGTATAATGCCAATATTCATAGGGCCGTTCACAATCTGGCAATTGAAGCAACCGAAAAATACGAAGAGGCAAGAGATGAAACAAAAGCATTTATCAATGCCGAATATAGAGAGGAAATCATCTTTACTTCTGGGACGACAGCATCAATAAATTTAGTCGCACACTCTTTCGGCGAGGCTTTCATCAATGAAGGTGATGAGATAATTTTGTCCGAGGCCGAACATCATTCCAATATAGTCCCTTGGCAGCTCCTTTGCGACAGGAAGAAGGCCGTCATCAAGATTTTGCCGGTGGATGATTTTGGATGTGTCAATTTATTGGAATTCAGCGAGTTGATCTCCGAAAAGACAAGGCTTGTTGCTATAACCCATATATCCAATGTACTTGGAATTATAAATCCTGTCAAAGATGTTATAGCAATAGCTCATAAAAACAATATTCCGGTATTGATAGACGGAGCACAGGGAATTGTCCATCAAAGAGTTGATGTTCAAGAACTTGACTGCGACTTCTATGCTTTTTCAGGACATAAGATATATGCCGCCACCGGAACAGGGGTACTGTACGGAAAGAAAAAGTGGTTAGAGAAAATTCCACCGTTCATGGGAGGCGGAGAGATGATAGAGACTGTCCGTTTTTCAGGCACCACATTTGCCCCTTTGCCGGAAAAATTTGAGGCCGGCACCATGAATATAAATTCCATACCTACCCTGAAATGTGCCTACGAGTTTATTAAGTCCTTGAATGACAATGAACTGAAATCAGAGAATGAGGCTGTAAAAGAATATCTTTATGATGCTTTGAGGAAGGATAGCAGGATAAGGCTTTATGGTGTTCCACATAGAACAATAGAGAAAATTCCTCTGTTTTCATTTACTGTAGATGGCGTGCATCACGAGGATCTGGCCTTGATTTTGGATAAATTCGGCATTGCTCTACGCTCCGGCCAAATGTGTGCAGAGCCGCTTATGGACAGATTTGGAGTGACGGGTATGCTTAGAGCTTCGATAGCCCCATACAATACTATGCAGGAGGCTGAATATTTTATAAAGTCGCTTGACAAGGCGATAAAAATGTTGTCATAATTATGGAAAAGACATTAAAAGAGAAAGAAAAAGAAGTGGTCGAGTCTTTTTCGATGTACGATGAATGGCTTGACAAATACGAATATCTTATAGATTTAGGAAAATCGCTTGGCAGCTATCCGGAGGATAGGCGTACCGATGACAAACTGATAAAGGGCTGCCAGTCAAGAGTATGGCTGGATTATCATGTAGAAGACGGAAGGCTCTTCTTCAATGCTGACAGTGACGCGATAATCACGAAAGGGATAATTTCGCTGCTTATAGGAGTATATTCAGGAAGAACTCCGGAGGAGATTGCAGGAGACGATTTTTCATTCATAGACAAAATCGGGTTGAAGGAAAATCTCTCGCCCACCCGTGCCAACGGCTTGGTTTCAATGATAGAAAAGATAAAGACCTTGGCGGTGGAGCATCTTCCGAAAGAAGGCCTGGGCAAATCGGAAGAAAATCCTGCCGTGACCGGCGAATCCACCTTTACGGATGAAGCAAAAAAAGAAGTGCTGACGCCGGAAGACATGAAAGAGTTGGCTCCGCTTTATTCCAACGTTGTCCTTGCACTTAAGCAAGTCTATGACCCGGAAATCCCGGTCAATATCTATGATCTCGGCCTGATCTACGATTTATATATCAATAAAAAACGCGAGGCTTATATTAAAATGACATTCACTGCACCGAATTGTCCAATGGCTGATGAGGTGATTATGAATGTCAAGACGTCCGTAGAAGACGTTCCAGGAATTACGCTTTGTGTCATCGATCTGGTATTCGAGCCGGCTTGGGACCGGAGCATGCTCACTGACGAGGCGAAAGTAGAGTTGGGAATGGAAGACTTCTGATGATATGGCTGCTATTGAAATCTATTTTTCGTTAGGCTCAAATCTCGGCGACCGGTACATAAATATAGAGAAGGCAATAGAACGGCTTGGCTCCGAGTTGGGGCGGCCTTGCCAAAAGTGCTCCGAAATAATTGAAACCCAGGCTTGGGGCGGAGCGGAGGGCGGTCCTTTCCTGAATTGTGCCGTATGTTACATTGTCCCTGACGCCGGACAGAATTCTGAACTGTATTGTACTGCAATTTTAGGTAAATGTAAGTCTATTGAGTCGGATTTGGGCAGGACGGAAGCTCCGGAATATGATAATGACGGCAATAGGATCTATAAGGCGAGGACAATAGATATTGATATTCTTTTTTATGGTAAGGAATTGATAAAGACAGAGTTATTGACAGTTCCCCATCCTTTGGCGGCGATAAGGGATTTTGTCATGACGCCATTGTCCCGGATAGCTTCGGATAATCTTAAAACCGCTTTTCCTGAAATATTCCGGTTAAAATGATTAAATTTGCAGGTTGGCATATATGTTAAGTCAGAGCCGGTTAAAATGAAAATAATAATAAAATATCAATATGATTACACAAGATGAACTGTTCAAGGCTCTTGTTGCCCATTGTAAGGAATATGGCTTTATATTTCCTTCAAGTGAAATCTATGACGGTCTCGCTGCCGTATATGATTATGGGCAAATGGGAGTTGAGTTGAAGAACAATATCAAGAGATATTGGTGGGAGGCGATGACCCGCCTTAATGAAAATGTGGTCGGTTTGGATTCCTGCGTATTCATGCACCCGAAAGTATGGGTGGCTTCCGGACACGTGGCGGCTTTTAACGACCCTCTGATTGACAATAAAGATTCCAAGAAGAGATACAGGGCAGATAATCTGATTGAAGACTATCTTGCGAAAATCGAAGATAAAATCAACAAGGAGGTGGAGAAAGGCCGCAGAAAATTCGGAGAAGCGTTTGACGAGGCCAAATTCCGCGAAACCAACCCTAACGTGCTCAGAGAGAAGGCCAAGTATGAAGAAGTGCACAAGCGCTATGTGGAAGCCGAGACAAAGAATGACTTGGCGGCTTACAAGCAGATAATACTCGACTGCGGAATCGTTTGCCCGGTTTCCGGCACCGCCAACTGGACAGACGTGCGCCAGTTCAACCTGATGTTCAGCACACAGGTAAGCAATGCCGAAGACGACAAGATATATCTCCGCCCGGAGACCGCTCAAGGCATATTTGTAGATTATCTCAATGTACAGAAGACAGGCAGGATGAAAATTCCTTTCGGAATTGCACAGATTGGAAAAGCTTTCAGAAACGAGATAGTAGCCCGTCAGTTCATATTCCGTATGAGGGAGTTCGAGCAAATGGAAATGGAATTCTTCTGCAAACCTGGCACCGAAATGGAATGGTTTGCAAAATGGAAGGAAACTCGTCTCAAATGGCACGAAAACCTGGGCATGGGCAAGGAGAACTATCGTTTCCACGACCACGAGAAGCTCGCCCACTATGCCAACGCCGCAACCGATATAGAATTCAATTTCCCGTTCGGATTCAAAGAGCTTGAGGGAATACATTCGAGAACTGATTTCGACCTTGGCAATCACGCAAGGCTGTCCGGAAAGAAGATCCAGTATTACGATCCGGAGTCTGGCGAAAGCTATATACCGTATTGCGTGGAGACTTCAATAGGTCTTGACAGGATGTTCCTGGCTGTGCTGTCGCATTCTTACAGGTCAGAAACGCTGGAAAACGGTGAATCAAGGGTTGTGCTTGGCATTCCGGCTCCTCTCGCTCCTGTGAAAGTTGCAGTTATGCCGCTTATTAAGAAAGACGGCTTGCCTGAAAAGGCCCAGGAGGTTGTAAACGAACTCAAATACGACTTCGCATACCAGTACGATGAAAAAGACAGTATCGGCAAGAGGTATCGTCGTCAGGACGCAATAGGCACGCCTTTCTGCGTGACTGTAGACCATGACACCCTCAACGACAACTGCGTCACCTTGAGAGACAGGGACACAATGCAGCAAGAACGCATTCCGATTGCCGAATTACGTTCAATAATAGACAAAAAGGTGAATATGAGCAACTTGCTCAGAAATCTGTAAAAGGACGCACCGACGAGTACAGAGCAAAAAGCCGGAGAAATGCAAATTTCCCCGGCCTTTTCTTCTATTGCCTGTCATACGGCTATGAGCCGGTCAGTCTTTCTTAAGATTGAAACCGATTTTCATATTGTTGTAGTTGCCTGCAAGGCTGTTAACGGCACTTGCGGCTGTGCTTTGTTTGGCTACGATAGCAAGAGCTGACTTGATGAATGACAGGAATTTATTCCCCTCAAACAGCATTCTGCAACCATTCATAGTGCCTTCTAAAGAGCCTGTCATGCTCAGGAACTTCATTGCCTTGCCGAATTGCAGCTGGATAGAAGCACCGTCGTTCAAGGTTTTCCATGTGCCGGAAATAGGAACTCCATGCACTTTGCACACAAAAGAAAGGTCCTTTTCAAAGGTGAATGTTATAGTACCAGCCTTAATCCCAACCTGCTGCAAATATCCATTTACCTTGTTCTCGGCTGTCGTAGAAGCAGCAGTGCCTGCAATATTTGTAAGTGCGTTGTCACCGGACAATGCAATTGCAGAGCCGGTGTAGGTCCAGTTCCCTGGCAGATCAACGGACTTTGTCTTGCCCGTATAGGCATATACTACATTGGAAACAGTTCCCAAGATATCACCGCCATTCGAAGAGCCGAGGGCTCCCAACATTCCTGACAATCCTTGTGCGCCGGCAGCTGCTCCCATAAAGAAGCATGCTACAATGATTAAAAAAGCTTTTTTCATAATGAATATTGATTAAAATTTATTCTTCTTCGTTCCACCCTTGTGCCCTCATCGGCAATTCCGCACCGTCAGGAGTCACAAGCACCGCCCCTACCTCCGGTCGGGCCAGATGACCGATAATATCGAAAGTCTGGAAATCCCTCCTGAATTTATCAAGCTGCATAATCGGGACGGCAAACAGCAGCCTGTAGTCCTCACCTCCATTCATCGCAGCAGACACCGGGTCTATATCAAGTTCTTTTCCCACCTCAAAGCTGTTCCCTTCGAAAGGAATTCTGTCGGCATACACCTTTGCCCCAAGTCCGGTGTCCCTGACCAGCCGTTTTACTGCGTCAGAGAGCCCATTTGACACAAGGTATCCCGCAGACGGGAATATTTCCTCCTTCTCCATGTTGGGTATCGTGTCGGGGCTTATTTCGGGTTTCAGATAAGACCCTATCATCATTTTATATTTTTCAAGTTCAGGTTGTGTGCGGTCTTTGTCAAAATTCCTGAGCCCCCGTTCCAGCACCTTCATTCCAAGAAAGGCCCCGCCGAGACTGCCGGAAACACATAGCAGATCCTTGCTTTTAGGCTCCGGTCTCAGCCCGGCTACATACAACGAGGTCTCGCCTACAACGGAAATGCTGATAGCTAACCCATTACGTGACGGAGCCAAATCCAATGACAAGCGGCTGACATTATGTTCCCTGGCCGCAGACACTATGCCCGACCACAGTTCCCTGATATGCCCGAAATCCAATTTGGACGAAATCCCAATGCGGACAGATATTCCCCTCGCTCTTCCAAAATCCGCATAGACTTCACCGACAACAGCAGTAACGCACTTGTAGCCGAGATGTTTCAATGGGAAATATACAAGATCGAAATCCACCCCCTCCAAAAATAATCCTGAATGATTATAAATATACGCAGGCCCCGCAGTCTCGAACAAATTGTTGTCTGCCGGTTTGTAAGAAGTTCCCTCATAGAGCCTTGCAATAGCTTCCACTCTGCCTATGTCACTGAAATTGTCTTCTGCCATTGAAAAGAGAATTGTTATTACTACAAAAGTAGCATAATATTTTGTAAATTTGAATTTCAATATAACATATAAATTATGAAAATCATTAAGCGCATACTCTGTATTATCTCCTTATTTGCAGCAGCTGCAATATTTGCAGGAGCCAAGAAGCCATCCCAATTGACTGTAGTGTCATATAATATCAGATTGGGAGAGGCCAATGACGGCACCAATTCATGGAAATACCGTTATCCTATGTCAGCAATGATGATAGAGGACCAAGATCCGGACATTTTCGGACTACAAGAGGCTTTTATCTATCAGAAACAGTATCTTGAAGAATATACCAAAGGTTACAAGAGCATCGGCGTCGGCCGGGAAGACGGCAAGCGCGAAGGCGAGATAATGGCCATTTTCTATAAGACCAAAAGAATCGGCCTGCTGAAGTGGGGGACATTCTGGCTGTCCGAGACCCCGGAAAAACCCTCAATGGGCTGGGATGCAGCTTGCATGAGGACTGCCACCTGGGCCCTTATGAAAGACAAAAAGTCCGGAAAAAAATTCTATTATGTCAATACCCACCTCGACCACATGGGCCGAAAGGCTCAGGAGAACGGACTTGGACTGATAGTTGAGCGAATTGCAGAGATGAATTCCGAGGGTTATCCTATGGTGCTTACCGGTGATTTCAATGTGGAGCCGGATGATCCTGTGCTGGACGGACTGAAGGAAAAAATGCAAGGCGCACGCGAAACGGCTGTAAATACCGACAAATCGGCCACATTCAACGGTTGGGGCAAGAGTTTCCTGACTATTGACCATATATTCTACAGCGGTTTTAGCAGTTGTCCTGTTTTTGAAGTTATCAACAAGCCTTATGGAGGCAGAGCATATATTTCAGACCATTTCCCCGTAAAAGCCGTACTGGTGTTCTAAATCCCCTTAATAGCAGTCATGTCATTTGTCCACCTTCACGTCCATACACAATACTCTGTCCTTGACGGACTTTCTTCCATAGACGGCCTGTTTAAAAGGGCCGAAGAGCTTGGAATGCCCGCATTGGCCATTACCGACCACGGAAATATGTACGGCATAAAGGAATTCTTCAAGTTTGCACACAAGCACCCTTCCGTAAAGCCCATAATAGGCTGTGAAATATATGTTTCCATAGGCGACCACAAACTTAAGGACAAGGCGAACAAGACCTACTATCACCTTATTCTTCTGGCCAAGAACTACAATGGCTATAAAAATCTGATGAAAATCGTGTCTACAGCCCACATTGAGGGGATGTATTATAGACCGAGGGTGTCACATGAAGTGCTCGAAAAATACCATGAAGATCTGATTTGCTCCTCTGCCTGCATGGCAGGAGAAATTCCGAGAAAAATTCTTGCCGGAGACATTGCCGGAGCTGAAGAAGCTATAGAATGGCATAAGAAGGTGTTCGGGGACGACTATTATCTTGAGGTGATGTACCACAAGACGGAAGTTCCGGGGCAGTCTATGGATGTGTACGAAGGGCAGAAGAAGTATGTTCCGGTGATAATGGAGCTGGCGGCAAAGCACGGCGTAAAAGTCATAGCCACGAACGACGTCCACTTTGTCAGAAAGGAGGACGGACCGGCTCATGACAGGCTCATCTGTCTGACCACCAATGCTTTTGTGGACGACCCGAATAGGCTTCGCTACACTCAGCAGGAGTATCTCAAGAGCGAAGAAGAGATGCAGGCTCTTTTCCCTGACAATCCGGAGGTGCTTGCAAATACTATGGAAATATGCGACAAGATCGAGGCTTTCGAGATAGACAGGGACCATGTGCTGCCGGTGTTCGACCTTCCGCAAGACTTCCTGTCCGACATAGACGATTATTTAGCAAAATACAAAGACGTAATTGATGTCGGCAAGAATGACGTCAAAGGCAAATATCGCGGTGACGAATTCTGCCGTTCGGTTGCCTACCTCTGTCATCTGACCTACAAGGGTGCGGAATTCAGATACGGTGAGCTGAATGACGAGCAGAAGGAACGCATTGACTTCGAATTGAAGACCATTTCCAGAATGGGCTTTCCCGATTACTTCCTTATTGTACAGGATTTCATCAATTGGGCGAAAGACCACGATATATCTGTGGGACCGGGGCGAGGCTCCGCAGCCGGTTCTGCTGTTGCCTACTGCCTGAAAATAACCAATTTGGATCCGATAAAATACGGACTTCTATTCGAGCGCTTCCTGAATCCGGAAAGAATATCCATGCCGGATATTGATGTGGATTTCGATGATGAAGGAAGATATAGGGTAATACAATACGTTCAGGAACATTATGGCGTTGATCATATATCCCATGTCATAACGTTCGGCACAATGGCGGCAAAGAGCTCTATCAGGGATGTGGCGAGAATCAGCCACCTGTCCATAGACGAGTCTAACCGTCTTACCAAAATGATTCCCGACAGGCCGTTCGTTGTCAATGAGCCCTACGAAAAAGAATACCATGACGGTGACATGCTCGACGAAGGCGAAGAAATAATAGAGCGGGACGGCAAGAAATTCAAGTGCGGCAAGGCTGAAAAGTCATACAAGGTCACAATAGAGAACTGCCTGAAATTCATTCCGGAATTCCGGAATGAATATGAAAACGGTCCGGAACTTATTCAAGAGGTAATACGCTATGCACAGAAGCTTGAGGGCAGCATAAGGCAGACCGGCATTCACGCCTGTGCAATGATTATCGGCAGAGGCAACCTGACCGACTATATCCCTATCACAATGGGGGTGGATAAGGCTACGGGGCAGAGTGTATGGGTCTCACAGTATGAGGGATCCTATATCGAGGAGGTCGGAATGCTTAAAATGGACTTTCTTGGGCTCAGGACCCTGTCCATAATCAAGGAGGCTCTTGAAATCATCAAAAAAAGGCATGGTGAAGATATTGATATAGAGGCTATTCCTGATAATGACCCTCAGACCTACGAGCTGTTTTCGCGAGGAGATACCAAGAGCATTTTCCAGTTTGAGTCAAATGGAATGAAGGAGTGGCTTATGCGTCTTCATCCGAAGCGTCTTGAAGATCTTATAGCCATGAATGCCCTGTATCGTCCCGGTCCTATGGATTATATCCCGTCATTTGTAGCCAGAAAAAGAGGGGAGGAGCCGATTTCCTACGACCTTCCCGTAATGTCGGAATACTTGGATGAGACCTACGGAGTGACGGTGTACCAGGAGCAGGTGATGAGGATTTCGCAAAAGGTTGCCGGCTTCTCGAAAGGCAAGGCCGATAAGCTCCGCAAGGCAATGGGAAAGAAGAAATTGGATGTCTTGGAGTCGCTCTATACAGAGTTTATGAAAGGCGGCACGGATAATGGTCATCCTAAGGACATTCTTGACAAAATATGGAAAGACTGGCGGAAGTTCGCCTCTTACGCGTTCAACAAGTCCCATTCTACCTGCTACGCTTGGATTGCCTACCAGACAGGCTGGCTGAAAGCCCATTATCCATCAGAATTCCAGGCTGCTAATCTCAGCCAAAATCTCTCCAATATGGAAGAGATAAAAGAGATAATGGATGACTGCAAAAAGAACGGAATACTTGTCCTCAGCCCCGATGTAAATGAGAGTTATTCCCATTTTACCGTCAATAAAGAAGGAAATATCCGTTTCGGACTTGGCGGAATGAAAGGCTTCGGTGCCAATATAGTAGACGCGATAGTAAGCGAAAGGGACGAGCACGGGCAGTTTGCAGATATTTACGATTTCATCGAAAGGATGTCTGGAATCGTAAACAGGAAAGCCCTCGACTCCTTGATTGATTCGGGAGCCCTGGATTCATTCGGCTACGCCAGAACAAGATACTATCTGCCCTGCTCCAATGGCAATGCTTTTGCGGATGAACTGATAACCTATGGCGAAAGGATGAGGCTTGGGACTTTGGACGAAGCCTCTTCCCTGTTCGGAGATGTGGAAGAACTCAAACCTGTGCGTCCCGATGTGCCGGAACTGATGCAGGAGGAAGATAATTTGGAAATCCTCAAAAAGGAAAAAGAATTGGTCGGGATGTACCTTTCTTCTCACCCGCTTGACAAATACGCCTTTGAATTGAAGTGCTTCACAAATTGCAAGATCGGGAAACTGAGTTCGTTCATAAGTGAATGCGAAATGGCAGGGAAGCCGAAAAAAGTTGCAACCGCCGGTTTGGTAATATCGGTAAAGCAAGCTACGACAAAGACCGGAAGACCGTGGTCAAAGGCGGTAATTGAAGATTACAGCGGGTCTTATGAACTTGCCCTTTTCGGTTCCGATCTTGAGAAATATATGCAATATATGCAGCTTCATTCTGCAATATATCTTGAGGGCGAAATAAAGGAAAAATATTTCAACCGCAACGCCGGTGAGGCAGAACGCAAAAAGATACCCTACAGCTTCAGGATTACCAACGTCTCTCTTTTAGGAAATATATCCGAAAAGAGCCTGAAAGGGCTTGCAATAAATGTCACTACTCCTATGCTGAATGCGAAATTCAGGTCGGATCTTGTAGGCGTGCTGAAAAAGAACAAAGGAAAAATTCCTCTTACGATGTTCCTGTTCGATCCGGCTACGAAATACCGCATTGAATTTTTATCAAACAAGTTCAGTGTTGCTGTCAGCACGGAACTAATAGATGCCCTTGAATCTATGAAAATCAGTTATCAGGCGATACGCAAATAAAATACTGTCCCCCGAAAGTTGTCGAGACTTTCGGGGGACAGATAAAATTATGTATCAATACTATTTTGCAGCCTTTTCTCCGGCCTTTCTTGTTGCGTCATACATAACCGGAGTACCGATCATGATAGAAGCATAAGTACCGATTACAATACCGAGACACAGGGCAACAGCAAGACCCCTTATGGACTCGCCTCCGAAAATCGCAATGGCGAGCATGGTGATAAGGGTTGATACTGAGGTGTTTACGGTACGTGTCAAAGTGGCGTTCAAAGCCGTGTTCACACTCGTCTTGAACTCTGCGTTTGGATGCAGACCCCTGTACTCACGTATACGGTCGAAAATCACCACGTTGTCATTAATAGCGTAACCGATGATAGTCAGTATGGCGGCAATGAACGTCTGGTCGACATCGAGGTTGAACGGAAGTATCCCGGAGAAGAACGAGAAGAAACCGATCACGATAATTGCCGTGTGAGCCAATGAAACGACTCCGCCGAGGCCCCATGTCCAGCCTTTGAACCTGAATGCGATATAGGCAAAAATAACCAGCAATGAGAGCAGAACTGCAATCAAGGCGTCACGCTTCATGTCGTTGGCGATAGTAGGGCCGACCTTGTCGGAACTGATAATTCCGTTAGGATTTTCGAGAGTGGACTTGAACCCGTCAAGTGTCATATCTTCGGAATAGAAGCCCTTGACAGCGTCGAACAGCTTCTGCTCCACTTCGGCATCTACCTCTGTGGACTCCTGTTCTACCTTGTAGCTGGTGGTTATCTTCATCTGAGTAGGACCACCGAACTGCTTCACTTCCACTGATGAGTTCTCATCGGCGAATACGTTGCTAACAGCATTTCTCACTTCCTCCGCTGTCTGCGGCTGGTCAAACCTTACAACGTAGGTCCTTCCTCCGCGGAAATCCACGCCGTAGGTAAAGCCTTTAGTGCTGATTGAAATGATAGACAGTACTATAAGCGCTCCTGAGATTATATATGAATATTTTCTCTTGCCGATGAAATCCACATTGGTATTCTTGAGGAAATTCTTCGTGAGATTGTTCTCGAAAGTGATGTTCTTGCCCTTTTTAACTCTGTCTTCAAATATCAGCCTTGTGATGAAGATTGAGGTGAGAACAGAGGTGATGATACCGATGATAAGGGTAGTTGCGAAACCCTGAACAGGACCTGAGCCGAAAAGGAACAGCACGATACCCGTAAGGAGGGTGGTCACCTGACCGTCGATGATAGCCGAATAGGCATTGGAATAACCGTCGGCTATAGCCTTGCTCAAGCCTTTGCCTGCGGCAAGTTCCTCTTTGACACGCTCATATATAATCACATTGGCATCCACCGCCATACCCATTGTAAGCACAAGACCGGCAATTCCCGGCAAGGTCAGTACGGCTCCGAACGATACAAGCGTTCCGAACAGGAAGAGCACATTGCACAGCAAAGCCAAGTCTGCCGCAAGGCCTGCTCCCTGATAGAAGAACACCATATATATCAGCACAAGCAGGAAAGCGATAAGGAATGAAATCATACCTGCCCTAATGGATTTGGCACCCAAAGAAGGTCCTACAACCTGCTCCTGTATAATCTTGGCCGGAGCCGGAAGTTTACCGGACTTCAGCACGTTGGTAAGGTCGGTGGCTTCCTCAACGGAGAACTGGCCTGTAATCTGCGAGCTTCCGCCCGTGATTTCCGTCTGTACGGTAGGATAAGAATATACAAGACCGTCGAGCACAATTGCTACCTGTTTGCCCACATTGTCCTTTGTGAGACGGGCCCATTTGTTGGCTCCCTCAGCATTCATGGTCATAGAGACTGTAGGACTGCCCTGATTACGGCCTGTGCCGTCGTAAGAAACTCTGGCATCGGTTACTGCACCTCCGTCGAGAGGGGCTTTACCGTCGCGTGAAGCAGCCTTGATGGCTACAAGCTCATAGATATTGCCGTCCTTGAACTGTGCGGAAGGTTTTACCGACCACATCGGTCTGAATTCTGCCGGGAACAGTTCCTTTACTCTCGGCATGTGGAGCATTGCGTTTACCTTTGCCGTATCGGCTGCCTGTGCAAATCCTATGCAGGCATTGCCCCTTGCCTGTGACGGCTGGAGTACGGCGAACAGAGGATTCTGCTGTTTGTATTCGTTCAATGCCTTGACATCCTGAGTGTTCTGCATTATTTCCTGAGTGAGCAGAGAATCGCCGGAAGCCTTGGAGGTGTCTGCAACAGGCTTGACTGTCGGAGCGACGGCCTCGTCGGCATGGGCTTCCTCTTCTTTAAGCAGCTTTGCAAGAAGACTGTTGGCCTCATTGAGGAAAGGAGCTATTTCGGAATACTCGTAGGTAGTCCAGAACTCCAGAGAAGCAGTGCCCTGAAGCAGCTTCCTTACACGCTCAGGCTCTTTTACGCCCGGCAGCTCTACCAGAATACGGCCGCTGTTGCCTAACTTCTGGATAGAAGGCTGGGTGACACCGAAACGGTCGATACGGCTTCTGAGGACGTTGAAAGAGTTGCTGATTGCGCTCTCCGCGTCAGTCCTTATGACTGAAATCACTTCATCGTCAGTAGATTCCGGAGATATCCTGTCTCTCATCTCGTACGTTCCGAACACCTGAGCCAGCCTCTGGCCATTGCTAACCTCTTTCCATGCGTCCGCAAAAAGAGTGATGAAATCAGTCCTTGAGCTGACGCTGCGGCTTCTTGCCAAATCGATTGCCTTGGCGAACTCCGGAGAGTCGTTATTACCGGCCAAAGCCTTGACGAGATCTTCCAACTGTACCTGGAGCATGACGTTCATACCGCCTTTCAGGTCCAGACCGAGATTGATTTCTTTGCTCTTGACATCCTTGTAAGTATATCCGAGATATACTTTCTCTTTCATGATAGAATCCAGATAAACCTTGTTCTTCTCTTTGGTGAGAGAGTCTTTCATGAATTCCTTTTCAGCATCGGACACTTTGCTGAAAGCAGGTGACTGCTCAAGCGCTGCGACCGCCGCTTTGGCATATTTAGCCGCCTTTCTCTCCTGGACATTGGTCACAGCAGTGAAAGAAAGCTGCCAGATACAAGCTATCGCAAGCAGAATGGCTACAAGTCTAATTGCACCTTTACTTTGCATTTTCTTATTATTTTTAAAAAATTATTTTAATCTTAAACCAACGGATTACTCCGTATCAAGGCAAATAGATTGCAAATTTAGGACTTTTTTCCAAGAAATGAACTATTTTTATAGGATAAAATTTTAACTTTGTGTGAATTATGAAGTCATTGTCCAAATATCTGCTGCTTATGGCGTGCTGTCTTGTCGGAAGCCGCGTCCTCGCACAAGATGCGAAGAGCGTTGCGGACACCTTGGTGCAGCAAAAGAGCAGCATGCCGCAGGTCTCAATACGGGCCCTGGTTGCAAAGGCTGATTCCCTAAGGATGAAATATGACTTTGAAGCCGCCGTAGCCCTGTTGGAAAGTGCAAAGAAAAATGTTTCGGATTCCGTCACGGCGGCAGATGTAGACAATTCCCTGATGCTGGCGCGCAATGCCGTGAATATGCTCGGATATTGCAGCCGTCCCGTTGTCGTAGCCAAGCAGAGATTCTCTTTGGAAGACTTCTTCTTATTCTATCCCCTGCCGGACAATAGCTGGAGGCCTCTTCCCAACCGTCTCGACTCCTTGGCGGACGGCTCTTTCCCTAAAGCGGTATATATCCCCGAAAACGCCGGAACCATATATTATTCGGCAAAAGACGCTGATGGGAGCAGGAATATATATAAAACTGATTATCAGGACAGTATATGGTCGGCCCCTGCTCTCGTGAATGAGCAGTTGATGTCATTGTCCGATGAGATCTTCCCTATGCTGTCGGAGGATGGCCAAAGTCTGTATTTCGCCTCCAAAGGGCTTTACGGCATGGGAGGCTACGACCTATATGTTTCAAACTGGAATAAAGAGTTGAATGATTGGGATGTCCCTGTAAATATGGGTTTCCCCTATTCTTCTCCATACGATGATTTTCTGTTCATAAATACACCTGACGGCCGATATTCCATGTTTGCGTCCAACCGGGAGACTACAAGGGACAGTGTATATATCTATGTCCTGGAATATGACGGAATGCCGGTTAGGAAAGCTGTCTCCGACAGGGAGGAGCTGCTCAAAATGGTAAGTCTGGACCCTGTGAAAGATCCTTCCCGCCTTGACAACGGCTCTGTCGTCGCAGGCAAGATGCCCGACAGCGAAGAGGCCCGGAAATATTCCGACAAGATGAAAGAAGTCAGGGCCTTGAAAAATAAAATCAATGCCGGAAATCTTTCGATCGAAAGCCTTAGGTCTGCATTGGCGGATGCCGAGCCTAATAACAGGAAGTCCATAGAAGAGTCGATATTGGAAAACGAGGCGGCAATCCAAAATTTGCAGGACTCGCTATCCTACGCGGTCAGACAGCTTCAGAAAATCGAAATAGATTTTCTTGTAAACGGGACAGCCATAGATCTTCAAAAAATACAGGAAGAGGCTGATAAAGAGGTAGTTGGAGCCTCTGCCGGATACACTTTCTCCAGCAATTCCATGGGACGGCCTTTCAATATGAAAGTCGCCAGGCCTAAGGTGCAGTTCGATTATTCATTCAAGATTTTGCCGGAAGGCCGTTTTGCAGAAGACAACACCCTCCCGCCGGGGCTGATATATCAGATACAGATTTTCAGTCTGTCATCCAGGGCTGAAGAGAGCCAGCTGAAAGGGCTCAGCCCTGTGTTCTGGAGAATGAGTTCTTCACAGAAATATACCTACAGCGTAGGTCTTTTCACAAAATATGAAGACGTGCTGGCCAATCTAAACAAGGTCAAGAGAGCAGGTTTCAGAAATGCCCTGATAGTGTCTTTCAATGACGGGAAACTGATACCATTGCAGCAGGCAAGGACAATAGAAAAAACTGTCCTCCAGCTTTACCAAATCAGGATATATACATCCGATGGCCAGAGCCTTGCCGATGGAGAGATGTCAGCTGTCCGGGCCATTGTCACCAAAGACATTTCCAAGGCTCTGGAAAACGGCACCCTGTCCTATATAATTGGGCCTTTCGACGACAAGACCGAAGCCGACAAGACAGCGTCTCTGCTCCGGGCGGCAGGATTTTCCAATATCTCGGTCGAGCTTGTAAAATGAGTTTATATGGGAGATAAGGCAGTTTATTATCTCCTTAGGCCTCTTACCCACCGGTGAAAGTGTTGCGAATTCAAGTCTATATACAAAATCAGACAGCCTGGCGACTGTCTGATTAAAGAGCGGAAAACGAGACTTGAACTCGCGACCCCGACCTTGGCAAGGTCGTGCTCTACCAACTGAGCTATTTCCGCATTTTGTGATATGAAGCCCGACGGCTCGTCTCACTTGGGAAAGCAAAGATACGGATAAATTCGTTCCCTGCAAATTTTTTAAAGAGAAAAAAGCAATAATTTTATAATTTTCTCTCCTATACCTCTACGCAAGTGCTGAATTCGCGGAGAAAACGCATATCATTTTCAAAATAATGGCGGAGATCATTTACCTGCCATTTCAACATGGCGATACGTTCCACTCCCATTCCAAATGCGAAGCCACTGTATTTTTTGCTGTCAATCCCCGCCGCCTCAAGGACGTTAGGATCAACCATTCCACAACCGAGAATTTCAAGCCAGCCCGTACCTTTACAGATGTTGCACCCTTTCCCGTGACAGATATTGCAGCTGACATCAACCTCAGCCGAAGGCTCGGTAAACGGGAAATAAGAAGGACGCATCCTGATCTGAGTGTCCGGACCGAACATCTCGCGGGCAAACAGGAGAATGGCCTGCTTCAAATCCGCAAATGTTACATTTTCATCTATATACAAGCCCTCAACCTGATGAAATATACAATGGGCACGAGCGGATATGGCCTCGTTACGGAAGACCCTGCCGGGGCAGATTACCCTGATAGGAAGGTCCATTTTCTCCATTGCACGGACCTGGACACTTGATGTATGGGTCCTGAGAAGCAATGGGTCAGGATGCCCTACAGAGACGAAAAACGTGTCTTGCATATCCCTTGCAGGGTGATTTGGTGCAAAGTTCAAAGCCTCGAAAACATGATAATCGTCTTCAATTTCCGGCCCCTCCGCCACATCATATCCGAATTTACGGAAAATATTGACAATCTCCTGACGTACGATGGAAACAGGGTGACGAGAGCCAAGCGGGAACGGGTCTCCCGGCATAGTTGCATCAAAACCGCCTTCTGACGCTGTCGGTGCGGATGCAATGTTCGTCTTAAGCTCCTCAATCTTCTCAGAAGCTTCTTTCTTCAACTTGTTCAGCTTCTGTCCGAATTCCTTTTTCATTTCCGGGGCAACCGTCCTGAATTCTTCAAACAGTCTGGTGATTTCCCCCTTTTTGCCGAGGAACTGAATTCTTGCACTTTCTATTTCATTGGCTGTCTGGCATTTAAGCTCTGCAAGTTCAGCCATTATTCTTTCAATCTCTTCTCTCATATAATCTACTTTCCACATTTGCCGGAATCCCGGCATGAGTATCATACAAATTTAAGCATTTTCCGTTTACTAACGATTATTTTCTGACTTTGCCATTTTTATCTTACGCTTCTCCCTCGCTTTCTGTGCCTTGCCTGCACCGCTTTTGAGATAGGCCGCCCATTGTTTATCATTAAAGAACTTCTTGTAGCTGTTGTCTATCCTATCCATCCACTTGTCTTGCACCTTTACATACAAATCGTAGTTCTCCACTTTTGACAGTTTAAGCTGCTCAAGTTCATTTTTCAGGGCTACATAGTCATGTTGCAGGGTGGAATCCACATAAAATATTTGCCAATCTTCCAATTTCAGCAGGTTTCCGAGACGTTCGGCTTCGGTTGCCGCCGATTCTTCGGGGGTAGGTATTTTCTTATCATCTCCGGAGCCGTCCTGTCCTCTGAGTGCCGGCGAAAAAAGCATTATCAGCGATATTATCGTCAATATAGGCCGAAAGGCCGGCTTCGTACAAAAAAAATTCATAGATTTGTATTTATATATAGACAAAAATAATCATTTAATAATAAAAGTACAAAATGAAGAATAAATCAATTATCTGCATATTGGCTTCGACAATAGTTGCGTTGACGGCGGGAATCAGGGCAGAAGCCTGTACCAATGTGATTGTAACCAAGGGGGCAAGCGCTGACGGGTCCAATTTAGTGTCATACGCAGCAGATTCGCATTGGCTTTACGGAGAATTGTATTTTCATCCTGCCGCTGACTGGAAAGCCGGCGAGAAGTTAAGGATATATGATTGGGATTCAGGTCGTTACCTGGGAGAGATTGATCAGGTGCCTCACACCTATCAGACCGTAGGCAACATGAATGAGCACCAACTGATAATTGCAGAGACCACTTTCGGAGGGCGACCGGAGCTGCACGACAGAAAAGGAGGCATAGACTATGGCTCTCTGATTTATATTGCTTTACAGCGATGCAGAACGGCGAGGGAGGCGATTGAGGTGATGACGGATCTCGCAAATGAGCATGGATATTATTCGTCCGGCGAGTCTTTTACCATTGCCGACAAGGATGAAATCTGGATTATGGAGATGATAGGAAAGGGTACTGTTATGAAAAACGGTACAAATATCAATAAGGGAGTGGTTTGGGTTGCTGTCAAAATCCCTGACGGGTATGTCTCATGCCATGCCAACCAGTCCAGAATCGACAGATTTCCGTTGCGCGACCCTCAGAACTGCCTTTACTCTAAGGATGTGATTTCCTTTGCCCGCAAAAAAGGCTATTTCAATGGAGAGGATGCGGATTTCAGTTTCTGCGAAGCTTATTGTCCTCTTGATTTCGGTGCGATGAGGGGTTGTGAGGCGAGAGTGTGGAGTGCTTTCAATTTAGTGAGCAACGGCTGGTTTACTTATGAGGATGAAACCGGAAGAATGGTTACGAAAGACGCCTATTCCTTCATAGACTATGCTCTCGGGCGCAATCCAAAGAACAGGCTCCCTCTATATATTGAGCCTGCCAAGAAGCTGACTGTCAAGGATGTGGCCGATATTATGAGAGACCATTATGAAGGTACTCCGTTGGATATGACAGCTGATATAGGTGCAGGCGGCAATGCTTTGCCTTATAGGTGGAGGCCTATGGAGTTCGAATATGACGAGAAGACCTATGTGAATGAGAGGGCTATTGCGACGCAGCAGACAGGCTTCTGGTTTGTCGGCCAGGCACGTGGTGCCTTCCCAGACATCCTCGGAGGAATACTGTGGTTTGGGACCGATGATGCCGCAACCTCATACGTTACACCTATTTACACCAATGTGAACAGCGTGCCGGAATGTTTTGCGGAAGGGAACGGAGACCTGCTTACCTATTCCCCGACATCCTCTTTCTGGATAAACAACAGGATTTCCAACGCATGCTACAAGATGTACAACCAGATGGCCCCGTTTGTCCGCAAGAAGATTGACGCTTTTGAAAGGGAGCAGATGAGGAAGGTCCGCGAGAATGACAATGCCGCTTTGGACATATATCAGGAGGTTGTGATAAAAGAACAGAAAAAGGCCGACAAAAAGGGCTATTTGTTTGACGCTAAAAGCGAAACCGGCAAGAAATTCGGGAAAATAAGGAAACAACTGACCGAATTTTCCGTCAATACCGCCCAGACACAGTTCCAGAATTGGCAGAAGATGGAAGAGGAGCTTCTGATCAAGTTTATTGACGGGAACGTGAAAGCACAGAATCCGGACGGCTCTTTCAAGCATACCGAATTCTCAAAGCACATTCCTGACGGCCTCACCCAACCGGGCTATACCGAAATGTGGAAAGAAGCCGTAGCCGAAAGCCACGGCAACATGATAGAAGTAAAGGAGAAATAACGGATTTGCTCCGCTACATATCCTCTAACGTAAATAGCCTTGAGTCAATTTTGTAACCTTTAAGGCAGTTCTTTTCGAGATTGGAAATAGTTTCGAGAAAGGTGGCCTTGTTGAAATCCGCGACTGATTTTTCAACGGTGGCAATGAATACTTTACGGTCTTTATCGTCCACGGAAATAATATCCGCCTCCGGGCCGTATTTTTCGTTCTTCGCTGATGATTTCCACTGGCCTCCTATTTCCGTAAAGCCGTACTGCTCCTGTAGCATATCTCGGAAATACCTTACCAGCAAATATTTATGCAGTCTGCCAAAATCGTCGAACGCAAATTCCCTTAGTTTATTGAAATCGCACGAAGCGACCAAATCCCTATTATTGTCAATAGTCCTGAGCCACATCAGCAGAAAAGTGCTCTTGATTTCATATCTGACTACGTTGCGTTGTGCGTTAGCCGATAAGGCAGGTCTGACTTTTACAACAAGCCCGAACTCTTTTTCAAGTTTATAGAGATGACCTCCGACATTCCCTTTCCCAACTGCGGCCTCAATCTCTGACTGTGTTCTTTTGCCTGATGCAATAGCCTGTAATATAGACACATATATGTCTTTATTATGCCCTATTACGGAATTCAATATATTATCGCCCTCCCTTATATAATAGGAGTCCTCGCAAAACAATCGTGAGACGAAATCCGGTAACTTGGGGCTACCGCCTTGAATGGCTTTGCCCACATATTCCGGAACGCCGCCTGTAATTCCATATAAAAACAGCAGGTCCTCATTAGAATAGTCTTCGCATGTCAATGACATAAGCGTCTTTAGCTCGGAAATCTTGAATTTGTCAAGTCTGATTCTCAAATCCGCAAGGGCGGACAGTGGCCCGGTCTTTTCATTAATGGCAGCCGTCGCCAACATTTCATCATCGACAATTATGACTAAATTGATGTGAGAGCTCGAACGGTAATCTTTCCAGATCTCGCAAAAATTATAGAGTTCATCGGAGTTGCGATTTAAATAATAGTCAAACCCGTCAATTATAAATGTCAGGGTACTTTCAGTCGAATACCCAAAAAGCAACTTCAGCATCGTGCATATTTCTTTAGGCGGATTCGACACCTGTTTTTTTAATTTCCGGCCAATTTGCTCCGAAAAGCCTGCCAACATCATACTCTCAGTCCTATTCCCCGTCTTTAAATAGAGGGTGGTCCCGTCCGACAAGGCACGTGCTGCCAATGAGGTCTTGCCCGAATGAGGCTCTCCGTATATCAAGGTCATGCGGCTTCTCTGATGTTCCGACAGCCACAACTGACGGCGAAGCAACGATATTTCGTCATTTCTAAGATAGAAAGCCATTTATATAATAAATATTAATTTAACATATATTATTTAATATAGACAAATTTATATAAGATATTAATAATAAACAAGTGAGAGAAAATGATTATTTCCTCTCACTCTACTATATTAACATAATTTATTTATTCCGTAAAATAACTTCCTGTCCGGCCATATCGACCTCGATTACTGCGTTTTTGGACACCGAGCCGTCAAGAATAGCTTTCGCCAACTGATTGACAAGCTCCCTTTGGACGATTCTCTTAACCGGTCTTGCTCCGTAGACAGGATCATAGCCCTTATCCACGATATAATCCTCAAAACGCCTTGTAAACGTTATTTCTATGCTCTCCTCCTCTAATCTCTTCTTCAAAACCTCCATCTGAATATGCAGGATTTCGCGAATATCTCTCTTGGTGAGAGGGTCAAACATAATTGTTTCATCAATTCTGTTCAGAAATTCCGGGCGGACAATTTGCTTTAAGACCTCTAACACCTTATTGTTGCACTCATCAAGCAGGCGTCTCCTCTCGGCAATGGCTGCCAGCTCGGCATTAGGGTCTCCACCATCTATTGATGGCAGGCGCTCCATGTAATTACGGATTATATCCGAGCCTACGTTGGATGTCATAATAAGGATAGTGTTCTTGAAATCGACTGTCCGGCCTTTATTGTCAGTTAGACGACCGTCGTCAAGCACCTGCAACAAGGTATTGAACACATCCGGGTGAGCCTTTTCGATTTCGTCAAGCAAGACTACAGAGTAAGGCTTTCTTCTAACCGCCTCGGTGAGTTGCCCTCCCTCGTCGTAGCCCACATATCCCGGAGGAGCTCCTATAAGGCGGCTTACGGTATGCCTTTCCTGATATTCGCTCATATCAATCCTCGTCATCATGTTTTCGTCATTAAAAAGGAACTCGGCCAAAGCTTTCGCCAGCTCCGTCTTTCCGACACCTGTCGTTCCCATGAACAGGAAAGAACCTATGGGCCGTTTTTCATTGGAAAGACCGGCACGGCTACGCCTTATTGCATCGGCAACTGCCTGAATAGCAACATCCTGTCCCACTACTCTCTTATGGAGTTCTTCTTCCATCCTGAGCAGTTTCTCTTTTTCGCTTTCGAGCATACGCTTTACCGGTATACCCGTCCATTTTGCAACGACCTCGGCAATATCCTCAGGTGTAACAGACTCTGTTACAATAGGTTCCTTAATTGATTGCTGCTCTTGCATCAGATGCTCTATTTCCTTTGAGACCTCAGCCATTTTGCCATAACGAAGTTCTGCCACTTTGCCATAATCTCCTGCACGCTCCGCCGTATGTGCTTCTATCTTATAGTCATCCAAACGTTGACGGGCTGCCTGCAATGACGACAAAATGCCTTT
This sequence comes from uncultured Bacteroidales bacterium, assembly GCA_947253655.1. Lineage (GTDB taxonomy): Bacteria > Bacteroidota > Bacteroidia > Bacteroidales > UBA932 > Cryptobacteroides. The sequence continues at coordinate 30,117 of CAMYAE010000002.1, read as the reverse complement.
CTCTTCATTCCATTTGGACATAAGGGTTGCTCTTTCCGCCTCCACTTTTTTAAGCTCATCTTCAATATTGCTCAACTTAAGCGAAACGCCCTCCCTCTTGACAGCTTCCTTTTCAATCTCAAGCTGACGTACTCGGCTGTCAAGTTCGGCAATCGGCTCAGGCACGGAATTCATCTCCAAACGCAGTTTTGAAGCGGCTTCGTCAATCAGATCGATTGCCTTATCCGGCAAAAAACGGTTGGTAATATATCTGTGTGAGAGATTTACGGCGGCAATCAAAGCATCGTCCTCTATCCTGACTCTATGATGATTCTCATATTTTTCTTTAAGACCGCGAAGTATTGATATAGACTCCGCAGGCGACGGCTCATTGACCATAACCATCTGAAATCGCCTTTCAAGTGCCTTGTCTGTCTCAAAATATTTCTGATATTCATCAAGAGTAGTGGAGCCTATAGTCCTTAATTCGCCCCTTGCCAATGCCGGCTTCAGTATATTTGAAGCGTCCATAGCACCGGAAGCCCGTCCTGCTCCGACAAGCGTATGAATTTCATCGATAAACAATATTATCTGCCCGTCACTCTCGACAACCTCTTTTACAACTCCCTTCAAACGTTCCTCGAATTCGCCCTGATATTTCGCTCCCGCAATAAGTGCCCCCATATCAAGCGAATAGACAATCCTGTCTTTCAGGTTTTCCGGCACATGTCCATCAACAATCTTCTGGGCTATGCCCTCAGAAATGGCAGTCTTTCCGACCCCCGGCTCTCCGATAAGAATAGGGTTGTTCTTTGTCCTGCGGCTTAATATCTGCAGAACTCGCCTTATTTCTTCATCTCTACCTATAACGGGGTCGAGCTTGCCTTTTGTCGCAAGTTCATTCAAGTTTGCGGCAAATTTTGACAAGAACTCAATCTTGTTTTTCCGTGTTTCGTAATTTTCCATAATTTTCTCCTTTTTATCCTACGGAGAATATACAGCAACAGCCGTATGCTCCGAAGAACAAACGGCTATGCGTCAAATTACATTCCAACGGAATTATTCTGACAATTTGTCAGTAATTGTAATTATTCAGTAGGCTCACCTGTTGCAGGAGCTCCGGTTGACGGAATCTCTGCAGCTCCTTGCTGTAAAGGTGCTGATGGGAACTCCGGCTGCTCCGATGCGGCATTCTCAATCTTATCGGTAACATTACCTGAAGAAACCTTATTACCGGCTGAGAATGAGGCAATTATAGAAACAACTAAAATAAACGTCACCAGACCCCATGTAATCTTTTCAAGCATATCTGCGGTCTGCCTCACACCGAATGTCTGGTTGCCTGCAACAAAATTGCTGGCAAGACCACCGTCTTTACCGTTCTGCAGCAGAACGACAATCACCAGAAGAATGCTGGCAATTACTATAAACACTGTCAGTGTTACAAATAACCAATTCATATCGTTATCAAATTTTTATTTTCCGATTATCCAAATTGTCAATAAGGGCTGCAAAGTAAGCATTTTTTTCCGGGAATTTCAAGAGAAGACGAGAATAAATATGTCTTGCCTGCTCATAATACCCTTGCTCTTCGTATATTCCGGCTAAAGTCTCGGTACAGAAATCTTCACCTAACGGGCTCTCTTCCCCATTGTCGGCGGCATCTTTTATAGCTTTGACAGCAAAACGGGAGAACACGTTGTCCCCCTCCTTGCGCACCTTTTCATATTGGGAACGGGAGAAGAAATCACCGCCGGGGATATGGACTTCCTGATGATTTTCCGGCATGGCAGTTGCCTGATTTTCATCGAGATATGATTTAAGAATCTTGTCTATATCCTTATCCTCATAATCGCCTTTCCTGTCGCCTCTGATAATATCAGAAATCTTGCTTCTGTCGCCGACGTACAAGGCCGCATCTGAAAACTGGACATTTCCCCAAAAGTCTCCACCCATACCTGCCATTCTAAGACACATCTCACGGCGAGCCGCCGCGTACCACGGATAAAGGTTCACTACACCGGCAAGTTCTTCGTAGCCTAACTTTTTAAGACTAATAAAATCACTCATATTTCTACCAATTTGCTACAGTTGCATTAAGAATATCTTCACACAGCTGCTTGACTATCTCTTCGCATAGAGTGGCCTCCACGGCATCCAAAGACTGAGTTGAGTCGTAATCCCCATAAGCCGAGAAAGACTTTTCGAAATCCTCTTCCGGATATTTCCTGTTGGTATAGACTATTTTTACGGTAACTGTCAGCCTGTTCTGGGCAGCGACCTCGTTAGCGGTAACTGCCATCGCCCGGACATCATAACCCGTGACGGTGCCGGCGATTTCCAGATCCCCGTCCATGTCGACATGCTCTAAACGCGTCATCTTGCGGAATTTGTCTTTGAGGGATTCCGTAAGGTCATTGCTTAACGAAGGATTGACCTTTAGGGCCGTATATTCAAAATAATCAATAGTAACAGTCTTGACATCAGGCTGTATGGATGTGCCGGAAAAAGAATATATCCCGCAGCCGCTCAACAAGAGGGCAGACAGCGACAGTACCAAAGCCGAAATAATATGGGAATATCTGTCTCCGAACATAATTATCTACTCTTTTTAGTGCGGAACTCCGGCGGCAGTTTCCTATAAATAGACCTCTCCGAAATTCCAAGCTCCTCAGCCGCCTTTTTCCTATTGCCATTATGCTTTTCCAGTGCCTTTCTCACCAAATCCTCGCTATTGTCTTTAATTGATAATGACGGCTCGGCGTTTACAACTATATTTTTCTTTATATCCGGTTCTCCGGCATTATGAAATACAGGTTTTGGTGTACCGGCATAATCCTGGATGTCAATACCGTTTTCCCTGTCGGACCAACCGATGTCCTGCCTGTCTATATATCCGGCAGATTCGGAAATGGCCGCCGGTTGCCGGTCATGAGCCGCAGCGTAGCCTCCGGAAGCTATGATTTTCTTGAGATTGGCCACTTCGGCGTTAAGCCCGTACAGGGCCTTGAATATTTCCTGTCGGTCATCCTCGCTGATAGAGCCCTCGTTGCTTCTGAACTTTACGGGAAGATTATTAGGATCATCCTTAGGGATATATGCGGCCAGAGCCGCTGCATTTACCTCCACCTTTTCCGCACCCGGTGTCATCCTGGCAGATTCCAAAGCGGCTACGGTCTCGGCTATATTTTTAAGCTGACGCACATTGCCAGGCCACCTGTAGTTCCTCAGCAGCTCTATGGCGTCATGCGTAAGGTTTATGCGTCTAAGATTGTATTTCTCCGAGAAATCCGACACGAACTTCCTGAACAGCAGATAGATATCATCACGTCTTTCTCTAAGCGGCGGCATCTTTATCTGGACGCCGTTAATCCTGTAATAAAGGTCTTGGCGGAACTTGCCTTGAGCTACGGCATAACCCAAATCCTTATTTGTAGCTGCAATTACACGCACATCGGTCTTGCTAACCTTGGACGCCCCTACTCTCGTATATTCCCCTGACTGCAAGACTCTCAGAAGTTTGGCCTGATAAGGCAGAGGCAATTCTCCGATTTCGTCCAAGAAAAGCGTACCGCCGTTGGCTTCCTCAAAATAGCCCTTTCTGGCTTCAATGGCCCCGGTAAAAGACCCTTTCTCGTGGCCGAAAAGCTCGGATTCGATAGTCCCCTCCGGAATGGCTCCGCAATTGACGGCAAAATACTTGCCGGTCTTTCTGAGACTATGCTGATGAATGATTTTCGGAATATTCTCCTTGCCTACTCCGCTTTCGCCTGTAACCAGGACTAAAAGATCGGTGGGTGCCACCGCCATAGCCATTTCCAGGGCATCGTTAAGAGCGACGTCATTGCCGATGATGTCGTATTTGTTTTTCAGTCTTTGAAGTTCCTGAGTATCCATAATGTTACAAAGTTAACAAAAGGCTTCATATAATTATAAGGTAGTGTTGAATTTTTATTATATTTGCGTGTGGCAACACGCACTAAAAGACATAGATTTTTACAACAATTTTAAAAAAACATATTATGAAAACTGGTTTTAAAATTTTTGCAGCCACTCTTATCGGGCTTGCAACAGTAGGTTGTTCTTCCGTTTCCAAAATGGCGGAAATGGCCGAGAACGTGAAGGTAACCTGTGATCCGGCAGTGTTGGAAGTAGTTGCAGGTCAAGTTGATGCAACTGTTTCTGCAACTTATCCTAAGGACTATTTCCATCCTAAGGCAATTCTTGAAGTAACTCCTGTGTTGGTTTATGAGGGCGGTGAAGCCAAAATGAAACCTTTTGTATATCAGGGTGAAAAAGTAAAAGATAACTACAAGGTCGTTTCATCAGACGGCCAGACAATTAAGGAGACCGTGCATTTCGACTACGTAGAGGGTATGGAAAAAGCTCATCTTGAACTCAGAGGTGTGGCCAAATACAAGAACAAGTCGGTAAATCTGCCTGTTAAGAAAGTTGCTGACGGCTGCAATACCACATATATGCTCGCAGAGCTTGAAGGTGTCGTGCCGGTACGCGGGGACAACTACCAGCAGGTAATCAAACAGACGGCCGAAGGACAGATTCTTTATAGCATCAACTCTGCATCAGTCAATAATTCAGAACTTAAATCGCAGTCTATCAAAGATTTCCAGGCAGCTCTTGATGAAATTAAGAATAATGAAAGAAAGACACTTACATGTACCGAGGTTGTGGCTTACGCATCACCGGACGGAGGTGAAAAGCTTAACGCAAAACTTTCACAGAAACGTTCCGAGACGGCTGACAAGGCTTTTGGCAAGGTAACAAAAGGTAAAGAGGTTGCCGAGACAACCGTCAAGAGCGTAGGTCAGGACTGGGAAGGCTTCCAGGAGCTGGTTTCCAAATCCAACATTGAAGATAAAGACCTCATCCTCAGAGTTCTGAACATGTACAGCGATCCTGCTGTACGCGAGAGCGAAATCAAGAATATGTCCGAAATCTATACTTCTCTCAAGAGCGGTATACTTCCGGAACTCCGTCGTGCAAGATTTATTGCCAACGTTGAATACAAGAACTATACATCAGAGGAGCTCAGGCAACTCGTAAACGACAATATAGACATTCTTGACGAAGAGGCTCTTCTTCGTGCGGCTACGCTTGCAAAGAAGTCAGACGACAAGATTAGCATCTACAAGAAGGCTATTGAGAAATACAACAGTGACAGGGCCCAGTTCAACCTTGGAACAGTATATCTCGCAAAAGGCGAGACGGACAAGGCTGCCGAAGCTTTCGGTAAGGTTAAAGAAACGGGTGCTGACCTGGACAATGCCAACGGGGCAATCGCTCTCCTTAAGGGCGATTATGCAGCAGCTTCACAGTTGTTCAGAAAATCAGGTACAGATGCCGCAAAGGAGAATCAGGGTCTTGTTGATATCATGACAGGCAATTATGAGGCAGCTGCTGCCGCATACGCCGGCAAGAAAGGCTTCAATGCCGCCCTCGCCCAGGTTCTTGTGAACAATCCGGACAAGGCTTTAGAGGCCCTTACCTGCAAGTGCCCTCATTCTAACTATCTCCGTGCTGTGATTTATGCACGCAAGGGCGATGCGGAGAATGTCGCTAAATATCTGGATATGGCAAAGAAGGTGAAGAAATTCTCTCAGAAGGCTGAGAACGACGTAGAGTTCGCTCAGTTCAGGTAATATACTTTCAGGCGTGCAGCATTTGCCGCCTACGAAGAAGGACGTTGCCGGATTTCCGGCTGTCCGACAAACAAAGTATGTGTCATATTGTTTTTTGGCACATACTTTTTTGTTCTTGCATAGCCTCTGAATTGCTACAATGTGCATCTGATATGCACTCGGCAGATTCCTTGTATTGCCGTCATATAACAGACCGGACGCTTCCGCTTGTGAATACTTTAGCCGTGGCACTTTGTAAACTTAATGGTCTATGGCATCGGTAATCCAAAAGCAAATGAGAGAATTGTTGCTAACGGTATTGTTATTATGAAAAAAGTCGTATATTTGTAATCCATAAGCCAAAAAGGCCTCAGGAGAGGTGGGAGAGTGGCTGAATCCACAGGTTTGCTAAACCTGCATACGGGTAACCGTATCACGAGTTCGAATCTCGTCCTCTCCGCAAAACGAGAAAGAGAAAACAGCGTCAAGTTCACTTGAACGCTGTTTTCTCTTTTCCGTTTTGTAAAGCCCGCCGCAGGCGGAGCGAGATGTCGGAGCACGAGCGGCGAAATCTAGGAGAGGACGGTCGCGAAATCGACCGGGCTTTCTGATGCACTAACCCGCGACGAGTGGTACGATTTATTCCTCAAGCCCGGGGATGTCATCAATGTCCACGAGGCCCTTTACGGGATGTCGGTCACTGTTCTTTGCACCAAGCCGGATAAGCTTTTTGGAAGTACTTATAATACTCTGTCCCTGCGGAGCAAGCTTGCGCATTCCATTATCATATTCAGTCTGAGCCCTTTCCAAGGCCTTACCCATCGCCTCATATCTCTCCATGAACTGTCCGACCCTGTCAATCATTTCATTTGCAAGCTCATAGACCTTTTCGTGATTTTGGGCCTGAGCCACCTGGGTCCATGTCAGCCTGACAATTTTCAAAGCCCCGTAAAGGCTTTGCTCATCAGCCATATAGACATTGGCATCAGCCGCCCTCCTCCACAAATCCGGTTCCGCATTCAAAGCCAGCCAAAGGGCTCCGACATTTGGTACGAACATTATAACATATCCTGCTGAAACTTTCGGGCTTTTCACATAGCCGGAATAATCTTTTGCCGACAATTCCTTGATATGTCTTTTGATACTGTCGATATGGGCTTTCAGATAGATCTGCCTGTCGGTCTCATTTTCGGCGTTCACGTAATCCACATAAGCCGCCATAGATACCTTCGAGTCAATTATTACCTCCCGTCTTTCGTCAAGGTGAAGTATTACATCCGGCCTCATGACGCCTCCGGTAGGTCCTTGGACAGGCTTGCCGTCTATATCTGTTATCACGGCCTGGGTGTCGAAATGAACTCCTTTGGTAAGCCCTTGAGCGGCAAGTAGTTCCTCCAATATAGTTTCGCCCCAGTCTCCCTGCATCTTGTTGCCGTGCTTGAAAGCGGCTGCAAGCTCGTCAGCACTCTTTTTCGCGGCCTCGCTATGCTTCAGAAGATTTTCGATATTAGCACGCATTTCTCCGCTACGTTCAGCCTGTTCCTTGTTGCCGGCCTCCATAACCTTTTTAAGGTTCTCAATATTCTCTTTAAGCGGATCCACAATCCGGCCTATGCTCGTATTGCTGCTCTCCGAGAACTCTTTCTGCCGAGTTTTAAGCATCTCCGCCGTCTCCGACTTCATCTGCTCGCTGATCTTGGCAATTGTCTCATCAAACTTGGCCTGTAATGCCTCCATTGCCTCTTTATGAGTCTCATCCCGCCTTTTCAGGTCATCGTCGTATCTCCTTTGCAAATCTGATTTAGTATCTTCGATTGCCTTTGCAGCCTCAGCCTTAACGCTATCCAATTCAGCCACCAATTCCTCGGTCTTGGCTATTGAATGCGACAAATCCGACTCCAATTTCGCCTGCTCTACCTGATAGAACGCCTCTGTCTTCGACTTTACGGCGTCTTCCGATTGTCTGACTTTAGTTTTGACTATATATCGGGATATAAAAAACGCAATCAGTGCTGAAAGGAGAAGTCCGGCTATAAATGATATTGCTATTTCCATATTCAAATTGTCTTGAAAAATAAATATAGAAATAATTTATCAATAACCGGTGACGGAATAAAAATAAATAATGGCAACAAGCAAGTGCGACGTAGAAATTTCAATCCGCCGAAGCGTCAAAATCCATTATATAATGTGCTATATTATGTTGGTTATCATTATCTCGGCCTTTTGATAGTTATAGAGTGCTGCTCAATTCGGCAGTACCAAGATGTAAAAATTCAATTTTATGAGCTGTTGACTCTATACTCGCCGTTTCAGAAGACAAATTGAAGTCGATATTAAAATATATTTGTATATTTAAGGATTATTATAAATCTAATTATGGACAGAAGGAATTTTCTAAAAAATGCAGCTGTGATTGCGGCATCTGCCACAATGCCTGAAATAGCATCAGCAACTCAAAAAACGGATAATTTGAAGAACATTGACAGGACCGGGATGCCTCTGATAGCATCTGCCCCTTTTCTTCAGAATTATGCCGAAACATCTATAGGTATTGCCTTTGCAGTCAATGATTTAGCAAATGGATATGTGAAATGGTCAACAAAGCCGGATATGTCGGATGCAACTACTGTGAAATGCGGTGGCTACAGGGTTACCGATATGAACGACAAGGTTATGTTGGTGCGGCTTAACGGACTTAAACCTGCTACTAAATACTATTACAGGATTGGGGCAGACAGAATAAAATATGTACATGGCCATAAGATGAGCATTATCGGCAATGAGGAAGATCATAAGATTTATAGTTTTACGACTGCCGGCAAGCAAGCCAAAAGCCATTTCTGTGTAATAAATGATACCCATAACAAATGGATTCCCTTTGGAAATGCCGTGAGAAAAATTGCAGAACTGTCCCCTTCATGCGTAATATGGAACGGCGACACCAGTGACCAGGCGACTACGATTGATGACCAGAAAAAGACGTTCCTTACCCCACCGGTGGACACTATTGGCTATGCATCGGAGATCCCATATCTGCTGTGCCCGGGCAATCACGATTCAAGGGGCTTGGCAAACAGGCGCTTAGAGAGAATCTGGATGTTCCGCCAACCTGAAGAGCGCTCGTCAAGGGACTGGGATCTTGGCAGAAACTTCGCAGTGAGAATGGGCGATATTGCCTTAATAGGGTTGGATACAGCTGAAGACAAGGTGGATGAAAATCCGCTTTTTGCCGGCCTATTCAACAGCAAAGCCTATAGGGAAGCTCAGACATTATGGCTGAAAGATGTTTTAAGACGCAAGGAGATAAAATCCGCACCGTTTATCGTAGCTTTCTGCCATATTCCTCTTTTCGATACCAATCCTAAAGCCAATCCGGGCAATATACACCCAAATGACACAGATCCAAGGTATTCCGAAGATTTTGCGATGTGGCAAAAGGATTGTGGAGAAATGTGGCTTCCTATGCTCGAAAAAGTTGGTTGCCAGTTAATCGTGTGCGGACACACCCACAAGTACCGTTTCGATGCGCCTGACAACAATCATAAATGGGCTCAGATGGTTGGCGGAGGTCCTTCAGCAGGCGGAGAGGGAAGGTTCAATTCTCTGATTGAAGGTAAAGTAGTGAATAACAAGCTTCAGATTATTGTCTACAATATTGATAACGGGTCGGTTTACGACAGAAAAGAGTTTGATGCAAGATAAGGGCTATATTTAATCAGGCCGATAATGTCAAGATAGAAGTGCAACGATTGGGCTGAATCTACTGACTGATTAAAAGGTGGAAATTTTAATTATCTTTGTGTAAAACATGAATTCGATGCTGCTGGCAATTTTCGGCTTTCTTGACCTTTCATTTACGGACATCCTCGATATATTCCTGGTTGCCCTCATAATATTCTTTGTTTTCAGGTGGATTAAAGATTCGGCAGCGATGAATATTTTCCTTACGATTATATTCATTTATGTCGTTATGGTCGTTGTTGACGCCTTCCACATGAAGATGATGAGCAAGTTGGTGAATACCTTTATCGACGTCGGAGTGCTGGCACTGATAGTCATTTTCCAGCCGGAAATAAGGCATTTTATGATGAGGTTTGGGGCAAGAGCTAAAATAGGCTCTAAGACAAGGAGTTTTATCAACAGCATTCTCGGCCTCAAGGAGGGTACAATGGACAACTCTACGGTAAATGAAATTACCGAGGCTTGTCGCACAATGTCCGAACAGAAGACAGGGGCCCTTATAGTCATAGCCCATGAAATCAACCTTAATTATATAATAAGCACCGGCGACAAGATAGATGCCTTGGTGAGCCGAAGACTGCTGCTGAACTTGTTTTTCAAGAACTCGCCTTTGCATGACGGAGCTGTGATTATCAGCGGAGGAAGGATTGTGGCGGCAAGGTGCACACTTCCGATTACTTCCAAGACGGATATTCCTGCAAGATTCGGAATGAGGCATAAAGCGGCAATAGGTATTTCCGAGGAAACTGATGTAGATGTGATTGTGGTGTCTGAGGAGACCGGTCATGTCTCATTTGTGAAACAAGGAACTCTGACAAGGGTCTCAAATCTGAATGAGTTGAAATTGCTGTTAGGGGCCGCACTGTCAAAAGAGAACAGCGACACAGTATAGAGAGGCTGCGAAAATATACAAACAGCGGCACAAGATAGAATTTGTATGGAGGAGGACAGAAATAAAAGGTTAGAGGCGAAATTAGGATTCGACAGGGTCAGAAAGTCGATTTCCGACAGGTGCAGCACTGAATATGCAGCATTGAGGGTCGAAAATGAGGAATTCTCCATAAATCCGGACGAGATAAACAAGCGGCTGCTGCTTACCGATGAAATGCGTCTGATAGTAATGTTTGAGGACGCTTTTCCTTCCAATGGCTATATCGACTGCACGGCTTTTCTAAAAGTTCTTGAGGCTCCGGGGTCCAACATCGACCTGCTCTCTTTAGGGAAGCTAAGGACAATGCTGGACACGCTCCGCAAAATAACGTTGTTCTTCTCCGGCATAAAAGATGGCATATATCCTAACCTCAAGAAGATGACGGCTCCAATAACAGTCTTTCCGGAAGTAGGCCGCAGAATAGATTCCATTCTTGATAAATTCGGCAACGTAAAGGACACTGCCTCGGATTTGCTGTACGAAATCCGGAAAACTCTGAAAGAGAAAGAGGGGGCCATATCAAAACGGATTTCAATAATCCTGAAAAAAGCACAGCAGGAGGGAATTGTTGAGGCTGATGCCGGAATTTCTATCAGGGACGGCAAGATGCTGATCCCCGTAAATTCTGCCAACAAACGCAAAATCCAGGGATTTATATATGACGAGTCTGCCTCCGGCAAGACCACTTTCATCGAACCGGCCGAAGTGGTTGAACTGGAAAATGAAATAAGCGAACTGCATTTTTCCGAGAACAGGGAAATTTTCAGGATATTATCGGAATTCAGCGAATTCTTAAGGCCTTATATACCCGAATTGCTATCAGGAGCCGAATGCCTTTGCGAACTGGATTTTATTATGGCAAAGGCACAAACCGCCCTTGACTATATAGCCGGAATGCCTCTGATATCCGAAAACGGAGAGATGAATCTCAGAAAGGCAAGGCATCCTTTGCTTGAAAAAGCCTTGAAGAAAGAAGGCAAAAAAATCGTACCTCTGAGCGTGACGCTTACCCCAAAGAAGCATATACTTTTGATATCCGGCCCTAACGCCGGTGGCAAATCGGTGTGCCTCAAGACGGTAGGTCTGCTTCAATATATGTTCCAATGGGGAATGCTCATTCCCACCTCCGAGACATCGGAAATGACTGTATTTGACCGTATTATGGTCGATATAGGCGATGGGCAGTCTATTGACAACGACTTGAGCACCTACAGCTCTTTTTTGGAAGAGATGAAAGAGGTGCTAAAACATTCCGACGACAAGACTCTCGTGCTAATTGATGAATTCGGCTCCGGAACAGAACCTGCAGCAGGAGGAGCGATTGCTGAAGCCATTCTGAACGAATTGGACAAGAGGGGAGTCTACGGAGTTATTACGACCCACTACACAAATTTGAAACTATATGCCTCCGGAGCCGATACGGGTGTGATAAACGGTGCCATGAGATTTGATGCCAAGAACATCGAGCCATTATTCCAATTAGAAATCGGTCTGCCGGGCAACTCTTTTGCTTTTGAATTGGCGAGAAAAATAGGATTGCCGGAGAATATTGTCAAAGATGCAGAGACGAGGGCTGGAGAGGAATTTGTCGGTATAGAACGAAATCTAAGGAAGATAGCCCGTAACAGAATAGCTCTGGATGAAAAGCTGCAGAGGATCCGCAATACCGATAAGACTCTGGAAAACATTACCGGCAAATACCAGAAAGAATTGGAGGGGATAAAGAAGCTCAAGAAAGACATAATAGACGAGGCCAAGAAAGAGGCGGAGGAAATAGTAAAAGGCGCCAACCGGCAGGTTGAAAACACGATAAGGTCAATCAAAGAGTCACAGGCCGACAAAGAGAAGACCAAAGAAGCCAGAAAAGAACTTCAGAACTTCATGAGTGCTCTTTCCGACAAGAAACTTCAGGAAAAGGCCGAAAGGGATCTGTATATAGAAGAAAAGCTTAAGAAGCTGAAAGAGAGGGATGAGAGACGCCTGGCAAGGAAAATAAAAAAGGCGGATGAAAAGGAAAAGGAGGAAGCCTCAAGGCTTGAGGCTGAAAGGCGGAGGGAAGAGGCTTTCCGTAATGCTCCTCTTAAAGTCGGAGAAAAGGTCAGGGTGAAATTAAACGGAATGGTCGGAGAGGTGTCGGTGGTTTCAAATAAGGCCGTGACTGTAATCATCGGCAATATAAGCAGCAAGATGCCTTTGGACAGGGTGGAGAGAATAACCTCTAACGAATTCAAGAATGCAGTGAGAGAAATCGAAAGGCCGGTAGTCACAAGAGTTGAGGATGAATCGATTAGGGAACGCAAACTGAATTTCAAGCCTGAAATAGATGTCAGAGGAGAAAGGGTGAATGACGCTCTTGACAAAGTGATGCATTTCGTGGACGATGCGATTATGTTAGATATGTCTTCTGTGAGAATTATTCACGGGAAAGGCACGGGGGCACTCAGAATTGAGCTTCAGAAATTTTTGAAGACAATTCCCGGTGTAGCCTCCGTTAAAGACGAGCAGCTGCAACTTGGAGGGACAGGGGTGACCATTGTCACATTTGACTGACAAACATCGTGCGTGGCGTATTGGAGTTTTGAGGGGAAATATATGAATGCGAAGGGTAAGATTGGAAGAAGAGGAGAAGAAACGGTATGCGATTTCCTTTTGGAAAGAGGTCATACCATTTTGGAGCGAAACTGGAGATGCGGGCATTTGGAGATAGATATTATCTCAATTGATAAAAATGGAATACATTTTGTTGAAGTAAAAACTCGGGTCGCTCCTCTCCAGGCGGCTCCGGAGGAAAGTGTGGATTTGAGGAAGAAAAACCTTATTGCAAAGGCTGCAATGCGGTATCTCAAACTCAAATTTGCTGAAAGCGATTTGGAGGCATTTATTGATGTGGCAGCCGTCACATTTGAAAGAGGAAAAACAAGTTTGGAGTATTTTGAAAATGCTTACACTCCTATATATTTATAACATTATACTAAAACCGCAACCCGAATGAGAGATAACCATTATTGTGTTATTATGGCCGGCGGCTACAGCAAGCACTTCTGGCCTATCTGCAGAGAAAATATGCCCAAGCAGTTTATGGATATAACCGGTAACGGGCAATCTTTTGTACGTGCCGCCTATGACAGATGCTCAGGGCTTTTCAAGCCGGAAAATATAATAATCATAACTATCCGCAAGTATAAGAGATTAGTGGAAGAGCAAATCCCCGAATTGCCGAAAGAAAATCTTCTGTTAGAGCCTTACGAGAGAAAAACGGGGCCCTGCATAGCATATTCCACATATACTATTCTTAAGAGAGACCCTGCGGCAGTTGTTACCGTAACCTCCTCCGATCTCGTCATCACCGAAAACGAGCAATTCAGAAATACCATATCGAAGGCTATGGAATATGCGGAGACCAATCCAGTGCTGATGACATTAGGTGTTCGTCCGACACACCCCGATCCCAATTTCGGCTATATCCAGATAAAGGGCGGAGAGGAAGCATATTCCGAAAATACCCCTGTCAAGGTCAAGACGTTCACTGAAAAGCCTGATGTCGCTTTGGCCGAAGTCTTCTGGAAAAGCGGCGAATTCTTCTGGAACTCAGGTATTTTCGTGTGGAAAGCGTCTGTCATAAAGGAGGAAATGGAGAAATATATCCCACATATCACCAATCTGTTCAAAGGCTGGGAAAACACAATCGGAAGCCCTTATGAGACTGTTTTCATTGAGCGTGCATATACCGATTGCGAAAAAATCTCGATAGACTACGGTGTAATGGAAAAGACAGAGCGCGCATGGCTGTTCCCTGCCCTTTTCGACTGGAGCGATATAGACAATTGGGAGACGTTCTACAACATTTTCAAGGACAATGATGCCGAAAATAATGTCTGCAACACCGAGAAAAGGTGCATAGAGGATGCCAAAGGCAATCTTATAATTTCCGATAACGGCAAGAAGCTTATGGCGGTCAAAGGGCTTAAGGACTTTATGGTCATAGACACCGGAGACGTGCTTATGATTTGTCCGAGAGATGAAAACGAATATAAAGACTTTTTGGCAAGGACAGCGATGCCGGGATATGATGAATTTCGATAATAATTAATTATAAACCAATATAATAACATAAATATGAAAGAGATAACCACAGATTTCCTCAAGGAGGTGAAAAAATCAATCGAAAGCCGGATTTCCGGATTGGAGAAGAGTTCTGATGCACGCCGTACAGCAATTGCTGAAGCCGGCTTATTGTGGGCTTTGTCCGCAGCATTCAAGACTTTCCATAAAAAGGATTATCTAATTGAGGCTACAGAGAGAAAGGATTATTTTATCAAGCATTTTCTTGACCACAAGTACGGTGGTGTGTATCATACCATAGATGAGGACGGGGAGCGTTTAGACACCGATAAATTGCTTAAGGCACAGGCTATTGCCATTTATGCCCTCAGCGAATTCAATGCCGCTACAGGGGACGATGAAGCACTTAAAGCGGCAAAAAACATTTTCAAGATAATTGAAAAAGAGTTTTCCGACGGTCGGACAGGATATGCCGTCCGGCTCTCAAGAGACTTCTCGCCGGTAGAGGGCGATGACAGCCTTGATGGTCATATTATGCTTTTAGAGGCCTATGCCAATCTTTATAGGGCTATGCCGGACAAAGATGTCGCAGAGAGGATTGCCGTCCTGCTTGACAGCCTTTGCGATAATAGCGGGGCCATTGTAGGGGACATGGCCGCAGAGGCTTCATGGAAAATGGTCGAATCCTCATTTATTATGAGGGATATCGATGTCATCAACAAGATTAGGGAGGTTGCGGTGAAGATTGTGGAGAAAAACGGAACTATGGCGGCCTGTTGCCCGGAATGCCTGTTGTCAAGGCTGTGGATGTGGAAATATTGCGGAATGCCTCTGACAATGAAGGAACTGAAAGAAGCATGGGCTTGCCAGGAAAAAATCGAGCCGGAATCGGGAGAAGCTGAATTCCATGCAATAAGAGCAGGGCTCGGTATTATCGACGTATTATAGAATGGCCTATTTGCGTCTGTCGAGCCATTTCCATAGCAGATACATCAAAATTCCCCAAAGGGTGAAAATCACCAGATACACCCAATAAGGGATGTTTGTGCCGACAGGAGGTTTTTCGGTATATTTGTCGAATTCCGGAATGTCGGCATAATAATAGGCACCTGCGCCGAAATCAAGTTCGTCGCTAAGCCCCAAGCCGTTAATCATAATATATATAGCAAAAAACAAGGTGATGGCTATCGTAATGACAGTCACCACCTTGATTATTTTTTTACCGTTCATTGAATCTGCGTATCATTCCGTCTTAGTCAAGCACCGGTATCGGGAAGAACCGGCCTGAAAGCAGGAACCATACGGCAAAGAATGTCAGAGCAATATTGAAAAGCTGACCGATGACATACAGCCACAGGACCTTGCCTCCCTGCATCTGCTTGACGATTTCCTTGAAATTGGTGTCCAGGCCGATACTTGTGAAGGCCAGAACAAAGGCCCAATTCTTATATTGGTCAAGCACCTTGTTGATAGAGGAAACCGAATCCGAGCCGAATATAGGCTGGATAAGGAAGGAAGCCACTAAAGATGCAACGAAGAAGCCGAGGATGAACTTAGGAAATCTGTACCAGATTTCACCAGCACCGACTTTCGCGTCAGATGTCTTGTCTACCTTTGTAGCGAAGAACACTGCAACTCCGAAAGCGATAAAACCGATGAGAATGTTCTGAATGGATTTCACAAGGACGGCTGCCGTCTGTGCTTCCTGGCCTAATGCCGTGCCGGCTACCACAACTGCACCCGTGCTGTCTATTGTTCCTCCTATCAGTGAGCCGCCCATTATCTGAGACATTCCAACAGACCTGATGATTATCGGCTCGAAAACCATCATCAGTATGGTGAATATAATGGAAATGGACACAGCGATTGAAAGGTCGTCTTTCTTGGCTTTGGAAGCTGCCGCAGTCGCGATTGCCGCGCTCGTACCGCATACGCTCGTAGCGGAAGCCAGAGTGATTACAAGCGGCTTGTTGTTGATCTTCATTACCTTAGTCCCAAGATACCACATGAACAGAATGACAATAGGAGTCACAATCCAAGCGATACCAAGACCGTAAAGGCCGAATTTGGCTATGTTGGAGAACAAGACCGAAAAGCCCATTATGACAAGTCCGGTTTTGATATAGAACTCTGTCTTGATTGCCGGCTTAAGCCACTGAGGCACTCCCACTGTATTTGAAATAAGCAGGCCGACAAGCAAGGCCCAGAATGCCCATTCCAGATATCTATTAAGGGTGTATTCTGCGGCTATCAACCTTACAGCCAATGCGATTACGAACAGAGCAAGAAATGCCGGCAAATAATGCTTCACCTTTTCGCCCTGCATTCGGACCCCAATTGTGAAAAGAGAGCCGAGCACCAGCATGGTGACAATCACTTTCCGCCAGAAGACCCAAGACGCAAACTGTGCTCCGAGAGGAACGACTTTTGCTGAGGCCGCTTCGGACAAATTCTCACCAAGTGTCCACGTAGCGAACTTGATTGCAGAGAAATCAAATGCTTTTGTAAGAACTGCGAGACAGGCTACGGCTATGACGATGAAACCAATCCAGCATGCCAGCCAATCTTCCTTTTTCCATAAGTCGGAGAGATTGGTCTTCTTGTTATTTTCCATAATAAATAGGCTTTAGTACACGTTTATTTTTACTTAAGGCACAAAGATAGTTAAAAAAAGTAAAAGCCCATACTATTTATTAAAGGATTATGAAATTCGATACGTAAGTTTGACACTTGATTGAATTAAAAATAAAGGCAAATAGTTGACAGGCATCGATAAGGCTCTATTTACAAGGATGTTAAGCCATGGGTTTACGGATAAAACCATCAACGACGTAGGTCATTTTGACGAGTACCGTAGACAGAGAAATCGGCAAGATGCTGCGTAGTTGTAGACTGTCCGGAAATATTAATCCAAACAATACGCCCTGCTCAAAAAGAGGTGCGCATTAAAGGGCCGATAAAGAAACGGTTAAGGTCTATACCTATGGCTGAAATACTGTCATAAGACGGGCCGGTGTTCCAGTCGAACTCCACTCCGAATTCAAACCGGAAAGGAATCCATATAAAATTGGCGGCTTTTGCAAGGATATTCACTCCCAATGACGCAAGTCCACCGTTAAGCGTCCCGCCGCCTATCGACATGAAGGTATAATCGATATGCGGCGACACCACAAAATGGGTTATATATGTTATAGGAGAAAACCATGATATATCCCCGACATATATAGGCATAGGATAATCCACCGATAGCTTCAACTGATTTCCCGACACTGCCCCGATATAATCTGACAGGATATAGGATTTGAAACCTCTCGGCTTCGGTGAGACATAGTTCTCATTGAAGATGCTGCCGTCAGACAACCGATGCTGATATAAGGCTGAGAGCTTAAGTCCGTGAGTTTTGCAAATGCCCGGAGTATAACCATAAATAAGCCCGTATATATTCGAAGAATACATATCCGAAAGGGCAATCCTGGCATTATATCCGGCTTCCATGCCAATTCCGAGACGCGGATAATCCAGCATTGGAGGATTGTTCTGCATGATATAGCCGGACAAGGAAGCTGTGATTGTCTGCATGAAGACATTGCCGGCTCCGGAGTAGCCGGAAAAAATTCCCTCCGAAGAGCCGTTAAGTAGATCTTTATAAGACAGAAGCACTTCAGACTTGTCGTAAAGGTCATTGTTGAATGTATATCTGATGCGAGGAGTCAGACCTCTTGACAGCCCCCCGGAGGTGAACCGCAAAGGAATATATGCATTCAGAGAAGCACTGAAATGAGGATAACCGGCATCGGCTCTGCGAACTCTTTCCACCCGCCTTTCCCGGAACACCCCTGACAGACGGCTATATTTGAAAGCAGATCTGTCATTAAAATCCGAACCGAATTCCAGCACGGGATAAAGACCTGAATATGTGAATTTTATATGGCCGGCATGAAAGGATTTCCCATTATTTGGAGCCTTGGAAAAAGAATATCCTATAGAGCCGTAAGCCGTTCCGAGAATGTTCTGGAAAAATGCCGTCGCCCCGATTTTGACAGTCTCATAAACCGCATTGAAATTCACGTCTGCAAAATTATCTTTGCCCACATAAACCGGCAACCATGAATGGAAATTAGGGATAGAAGTTAGCCTCCTGTAACGCTTTGGCTCAGAAAATGTTGTCTTATGCGAGAGGCTATAATCCGGCCATTCGGAATTATTTTCGGCGGCAAGAGCCTTTTCCTGTGCCGTCAAATCTTCCGCAATCCTATATTTATGCACTTCGCTAAATCTGTCCCGGCCGTGTATCAGACCTGTGGTTGCAGTCTTGTAGACATATCTCCCGTCCCCGGACAAGGAAGTGAAGAATAGTGTGTCTCCCGAATTGTTGAAACGGCCTCCGGAAGCTCCGTATCTTGTGGAAGTAAGACGGACGGGGCCATCGGAGCCGAGTAAATATATTTCATCGACTCCTGTTCGGTCGCTTGTGAAAATTATGCCGTCTTTGGATGAATACAAATCCTTTATCGCGGCAGGTACCGGAGCCACCAAATTGTAAACTGCTGCCGGTCTCCCGTTTTCTGATTTTATAGAATAAAGCCCTGTTCCGCTGTTAGAAATGCCGCTCACAATCACCCCGTCTTTATTCCATACGGCCCGGACAAACTGTAGAGAATCGGGAGCCTGCATTTTGGAAACGATCTGCCCTTTCTTTGAATCAAGGATGACTATGGCCGAGCCGCCTCCAGTCGGAAATTCCGTTGCAGCAATCAATGAGCCGTCCTCCGACACCGAGGGGTTATAATAACGTCCTTTCTTGGTCAAATCCTTGGCACGCTTGCACCTGTCTCCCAAATCAATATATCTTATACGCGAATTCGCTCTCATTCTCCACCTCGGGTCAGCTATCGGCTCGCTCCAATAAAGGCGGTTGTCCTGTTCTGAATAAGCAATGCTCCCGGCGTGTGCGGCGAAAGTCCTGATCATTTCCTCGGTGCCGTCAGGGGATATTCTCACCAATGACTTCAAGTCTATATTTCCCGACTTTATGGCATAGACATCACCCCCGACAGGGGTAATATCGGTGTAAGACGTATAGAACGATGACATCGGCGTCAGGGGGTCAGCCTTTATAAAAGGCTTTCGGACCTCCGCTTCTTCATTCCACATTTGCCTGTAACTGTCCATAATGTCTTGGAAAGAGCTTTTGAAATTCTTGCCGGTGGCATCCTTTATACTTTTTTGCATATTGAACATCCTCCAGGGCTTTCGGCTCACCTTGTCGAAATATTCTGCCATAAATCGAGGCTTGTCATAAAAGCAGCGGACACCGGCTAATGTAAGATAGCCGAGGGCATAGTGGTCAGGAGCATATTTCTTGAAAGAACCATACCTCCAGCGATACCAGTTCCTATAATCTCCGTCGTCGAAAGCCGACATATAGTAGTTCAGAAAATAGCCGGAGCGGCCTCTGCCGTAAGTTGTAAGAGCCGTCTCGGCAATAACGGCATCTCCCTCCATAAGGTGCTGGCCTGGGTACAGGGCTGAGGCTATGCCGGGCAGGATTTCACCGAAAAGCAGGTAGAACGGCCTGAACGCATTATCATATCCCAACTGCATTTGGGAAAGATGTCGCGACTCGTGGATTACAAGATTCTTTGCCCAAGGTGAGGCTTCCGCCCCGTCATAAGCCGGCAAGGTATATAGCTCCATACGCTTTGGAGTCCAGACGACCATTCCATTAGACACCCCGGTATAAGGTCTTATAAGCACCGGTGTGCGCCTCTTGTATTTTTCTCCTGGCAGATAACCCGACGACAAGTATTCAGCCGGCCTGTACAGCTCCAAAAGATTGCCGTAAACCCTTGACAATGAGTCTAAACCATTGGGATATATAAGTGAGAAATGCGGTGTCTGCATCTTATACCACTTTGTCGATGCCGGCTCCGTCTCCCCCGTATAGAATTGAGCATCAGCTTTATAGGCTGTTGCTAAAAATAGAAATGCCAATAAAAAGAATCTCTTGCAAGTTTTCATCCGCTTCGAATAGGTCGTATTTTACAAATCTAATAATTTTTAACTATTTTTGCATTTATATTCAATAACAGGCATTACCTATGCATTCTTTTCTTCTGATACTCACGATTCTGGGAGCCGTAGCAATGTTCCTGTTCGGTCTCAGTCTACTTAGCGGAGGGCTTCAAAAAATAGCCGGAGACGGGCTGAGGTCTTTTCTGGCCTCAATGACTTCCAACTCTTTCAAGCGGGTTATGACCGGTATTGGCGTCACTGCCGTCATTCAATCCTCGACAGCAACGACAATAATGGTCGTAAGTTTTGTGAATGCAGGACTATTGACACTTGCCCAAGCTATCGGAGTGATTATGGGAGCCAATATCGGTACCACGGTTACGTCCTGGATAATGGCACTTTTCGGATTCTCATACGATCTCTCCACGATTTCACTTCCGTTGATTGCTTTGGGCTTCGCAATGTCGCAAAACCGCCAGAACGAGAGAGTTAAGGACTTCGGCTATATAATCATAGGTTTCGCCCTGTTTTTCATCGGGTTTGCCCAATTGAGAAGTTCTGCGGGTCTGCTTTTTGAGCATATTGACCTTTCAGGATTGCAGGCATGGACAAGGATTATGCTCGGCCCTCTCAATATCTCAGTCCTGTTGTTCCTTATAATAGGAACTGTAATGACTATATGCTTCCAATCCTCTGCCGCGACCATGGCAATCATTATGCTGCTCATAACTACCGGTGTCATCCCTTTTGAAATGGCCGCAGCTATGATTCTTGGAGAGAACATAGGTACGACAATCGCCGCTAATGTGGCCGCATCCGTCGGCAATTCAACCGCCAAGCGGGCGGCTATGGCTCATACGGTATTCAATGTGTTCGGTGTTATATGGGTACTTTGCATATTTCATCCGTTCTTGAGGTTTATCGGATATGTGGTTTCGTCTTTCGGCCTGCCGGATCCGAACACGGCCGATCTCACCGACGCAACTAATCTGTCTTCAATAAAGACTTCATTGCTGTACAGCGTTACAACGATGCACACCCTGTTCAATGTAGCCAACACCTTGATACTGATTTGGTTTATTCCTCAGATTGAACGTCTTGTCGCCCTCATAATCCCAAGCAAGGAGGAAGAGGTGTTCCGGCTGAAATATATACAGGGCGGTCCGCTTTCTACCGATGAACTTTCCCTGGATGTTGCCAAACAAGAGATTGTGCATTTTGCCGAAATCTGTTACAACGGCTTCAAATATGTCAGCCAGGCTATAAACGAACAGAACAGCGAGAAATTTGATGAAATCCGCAAGAAGCTCATAAAATATGAAAATATCACCGATAAAATAGAATATGAAATAGCATCCTATCTCAATCAGGTGTCGGAGGGCGGACTTTCCGAGAAATCATCAAAGAGAATAAGGGGCATGTATAAGGTCATCGGCGAACTGGAAAGCATCGGAGATTCCTGCGAAGCTATAGGCAGAATGCTGAAAAGGACGTTTGAGCACGGTCAGACTTTCGAGGAAGAAAGAATCAAGAGGCTGAACCGTATGCTCGAATTCGTGGATGATGCATTCAACGCCATGATTGAAAATCTGAAAACCCCGTCGGCGAAGTTGAATGACATCACCAATGCCTTTGATGCGGAATATAACATTAATGAATATAGGAACACGCTCAGGGAGGAGCACCTAATCAAAATAGAACACCAATCGGACTACAATTATCAAAGCGGGGTATTCTATATGGACATTATTGCCGAACTTGAAAAAATGGGCGATTTCCTTGTAAATATATCCGAAGAACAAATTGCTGAAAATGAGTAAAAAATTATTATTTACTGCACTTATAGGCATATCCGTATTTGCGGGCTGTTGTAACAACAGGAAACGGACGTCCCCCATAGCACCGGCCGCCGCAGAAAAGGAATCAGTGCGTGAATTCCCGTCGGCACAAATTCCGGGAATGGTGACTGACCCTACGGAAAGGCTCGGATATATGGCGGATCACCTTTGGGACGGATTTTTCGACGCCTCCGATGTCTGGCTGAATGATTCCACCCATATAAACGGAGTGGAGAAAGACAAGCTTGAAGAGCAAATGGCCATATATGCCACTCTATTGGCAAATATTCCTATAGAAAAGGCAAAGTCTTCAATCTCTGGGCTTTTCGATAAGGTTGTGGAGAATGAGAAACGGGACACTGCTTCGGATGTCCTATCAAAGATGTCGGCAATGGTTACAAAATATTTCTATGAGCCGAATTCTCCGTTGAGGAATGAGGATATATATCTACCTTATGTACAGAAACTTGCGACCTGCGAAATGGTATCGGAGGGCATGAGGCAGGCTTACGGCTACGATGCGAAAATGTGTGCTCTAAACTCCGTGGGCACATTGGCCGCCGATTTTGCTTTCACTACTTTGGAGGGCAAAAAAATGTCCCTTTACGGAATAAAGTCCGCATACACAATACTTTTTTTCAGCAATCCCGGTTGTCAGGCCTGCAAAGATATAATAGACGGGCTTGATTCGAATCCGAAAATAACCGACTTGCTTAAAGGGGGCATTCTTGCCATTGCCAATATCTATATAGACCGGGAACTTAATGAATGGAGGAAATATGCCGGAATCTACCCGAAAGAATGGTATAACGGCTATGACCATAATTATATAATCAGAACAGACCAGATATATAATGTCCGTGCCATACCTTCGGTGTATCTTCTTGACAAGGACAAGCGTGTAATTATGAAAGATGTCAATCCGGAGACATTGTTTTCATGGCTCGACAATCTTGAGATATAGGTTTTCACTATTTTAATATCCGATATTATGGAAATAAAAAGTATTCTTTGGGGAAAGGCCCCTGACGGCAGGGATATTCATAAATATATAATTAAAAACAGTGGCGGAGCCTATGTGGAGCTGTCTGATATCGGTGCAGGAATAGTTTCAATCGTCGTGCCGGATAAGGGGGGCAGGCTTGTCGATACGGTGATAGGCTACGATGCTCCAGGCTCGTATTTCGGAGACGGCCCGTGTGCAGGGAAGTGCCCGGGAAGATATGCCAATCGTATTGCCGGAGGACGTTTTTCTTTGGACGGTAAAGAGTATTCGCTACCGGTTAACAATGGGCCTAATCATTTGCACGGTGGCCCTGACGGCTTCCAAAATCAGGTTTGGGAGAGCCGCATCAAGGGGGACGCCGTGGAATTCATGTATTATTCACAGGACGGAGAGGCCGGATACCCCGGCAATCTTAAGGTCGTAGCCCATTATGAATGGGACGAGGATAACACCCTTAAACTGACATTCACGGCAAAGACAGACGCGGCTACGGTCATAAATCTCACCAACCATTCCTATTTCAACCTTAACGGCAAGGGGAGTGTCCTGCAGCATGAGCTTAAATTGAATGCTTCGGAATATCTGCCTACTGATGAGACGTTAATTCCTTTGGGAGAGTCAGAGCCGGTTGCCGGCACGCCTATGGATTTCGTCAGCCCGAAACCTCTCGGGCGGGATTTGA
The DNA here is from genome assembly GCA_947253655.1 of uncultured Bacteroidales bacterium. Taxonomy (GTDB): domain Bacteria; phylum Bacteroidota; class Bacteroidia; order Bacteroidales; family UBA932; genus Cryptobacteroides. The sequence goes on along the minus strand of CAMYAE010000002.1, from coordinate 6,221 downwards.
AGACCGATTTCCCGGCATTGAATTACGGTAAAGGCTATGACAACTGCTTTGTGATAGACGGTTATGAGCCGGGACAGATTCAGACCGCCGCTGAGCTTTATTCTTCTGAAAGCGGGATAGCTTTGGAAGTCCTGACGACCCAGCCCGGTGTGCAGATATACACAGGAAATTGGCTTGATGGCTGTCCTGTCGGTAAGGACGGGGCTATTTATAAGGATTATGATGCAGTTGCCATTGAGTGTCAGCATTTTCCGGACTCTCCAAACAAACCGGACTATCCCTCTGTCGTACTGCGGGAGGGCGAAGTTTATGAGGAGGCTATAATATATTCATTTTCAATAAGATAACAATTAATGAAACAATATCTGGACCTGTTGAGGGAAATCAGAGACAAGGGAACTGTCAAGCACGACAGAACAGGGGTCGGGACTAAAAGCATTTTCGGATACCAGATGAGGTTTGACCTCCAAAAGGGGTTCCCGTTGCTTACGACGAAGAAAGTCCACCTTAAATCTATCATTTACGAGTTGTTGTGGTTTATTTCCGGAGATACCAATATCAGGTATCTGAAAGAGCACGGGGTGACGATTTGGGACGAGTGGGCGGATTCAAACGGGGATCTGGGTCCGGTCTATGGACACCAGTGGAGGAGCTGGCCTGCTCCGGACGGGCACTCTGTGGATCAGTTGTCCAATGTAATTGAAACAATCAAGAATAATCCCGATTCGAGGAGAATGCTTGTGACGGCTTGGAATCCGGGGGAGGTGGATAAAATGGCTTTGCCGCCTTGCCATTGTCTCTTCCAATTCTATGTAAGCGAGGGAAAACTGTCATGTCAACTTTATCAGAGGAGTGCGGACACTTTTTTGGGCGTGCCTTTCAATATTGCTTCATATGCCTTGCTGACTATGATGATTGCTCAGGTGTGCGGGCTGCGGCCGGGGGAATTCATCCACACCACAGGGGATACTCACATTTATCTCAATCATTTGGAGCAGGTGGAGTTGCAGTTGAGCAGAGAGCCTCGTGCCTTGCCAAAGATGAGGCTAAATCCTGAGGTGAATAATATATTTGATTTCAGATATGAGGATTTTTCTCTTGAAGGGTATGACCCGTGGCCGGCTATAAAGGCTCCCGTGGCGGTGTGAAGTTCCGTTGTCATCCCGAGCGTTCTGTTGTCATCCCGAATGTTTCACTGTCATCCCGAACGTTACCCTGTCATTTCGAAGGAGCGGCAGCGACTGAGAAATCTGCCCAAACGAGTGCCGCAGATCCCTACACCTGCTTCGCAGGCTCTGGATGACAAAGAAAACATTCACAAATCCTTGCTTCCACGATGCTCTATACTGAGGGCAGGGGCTTTTCAGAGTATGATCATTTCTGACGGTTTAAGGAGATGAACGGTGTCATATATATCGGCAGCAGCACTGTAGCCCCGTCTTTCCTCAAATCTTTGGTGTACAAAACATATCTTTCTGCCACCCTTGATGAAAATTTTTCGCAAAAAACATCAAGAGACTTATGGGAATTATATCCTGAAGACTTAACCTCTATCGGACAAATCTTTTTTCCCTTTGAGATTATAAAATCCACCTCATAGCTATAATTGCTCGTTTCGTGTGGAAAAGTGTAATAGAACAATTTGTTTCCGGCCGCTACAAGCATCTGTGCCACAAGATTTTCATATACATATCCAAGGTCTGCACTCAACTTGTCGCTAAGCAACTTCTCGTATATGACATTTTCAGTATAATCCTTATCCCAAAAAGCCAGAGTCACGAACAGCCCTGTATCACCGATGAACATCTTATATTTATCCTTATCACTATGCAGGCTCAAGCCTACATTAGGATCATTTGCATGATAGGCAAAATTAACGACCATACTATCTTCTAAATCAGACAATATGCCATCTATACTTCTTGAAGCACTTGATCCTAAAATACTTGAGGCCTTATACCTCAACGAATTCTTGTTCAACTCCGAAGGTATAGCCTTAAACAACTTTGCGGCCTTTCCGCTTATATCAACCTTCTGAAAATCATCTATATACAGGCTAATAATATCTCTCTTGACAATATCAACTTTAGCCAAATTATTAGTATCTATATATTCATTTATCGCCTGCGGCATCCCTCCTACCAACATATATAGCCGTAAGTTGCGCATAGCAGTCCTATGAACCTCCATGAGAGGTTTTCTGCGGCCATAGAACTGCGATAGTAGCGGAAATGTCGCATTATCCCCAATAGCCCAACGGAATTCCTCATAATCCATAGGGTACATTTCAATTCTGCTCTCCTCGCTTGGGATAAGAATATTTTCCACATTCTTCTTAATACTGACGAGCGAGCCTGTTTCTATATAATCGTACCTGCCATCCCTGACAAGATATTTTATTGCCTGTCTTGCAGCAGGGCAAAGTTGTATTTCATCAAAGACAATAACAGATTTACGTTCAATAAGAATAACATTTTTCCATGCTTGCAGGCGAAGAAAGAAATAATCCAAATCCGACATATCATCAAATAATGATTTTATATCTGTCGGAATATTTGCAAAATCTACAATTATATATGTTTCATATTCCCTTTTTGCAAATTCTTCTGCGATAGTAGATTTGCCGACTCTGCGGGCCCCTTTTATAAGAAGTGCCGTACAACCGTTCCGCTCTTCTTTCCATGAAAGCATTTTCGTGTAGATTTTTCGCTTAAATACTCTATCGGACATAATATTACGAATTATTGTTGCCTTACAAAGGTACGAAAGGTTGAGTTATCCGCAAATGTTTTTGTATTAAAATGTATGTTATCCTAAAATGTTTATGTGTAAGAATGTATGCTATCCTAAAATGTTTATATGGAAGAATGTATGCTATCCTAAAATATTTATGTGTGAAAATGTATCATATCCTGTAATTCCGAATGTTTCACTGTCATTTCGAAGGAGCGATAGCGACTGAGAAATCTGCCCAAACGAGTGCCGCAGATTCCTACGCCTGCTTCGCAGGCTCTGGATGACAACGAAAATACAACGTTGTTATTCCTAACGGACTTAGAAAGCAAGGATGCAGCGCACCAAATTATTTGCTATCACACTACTATTACCACTATACTGTTTTTCATTAGTTTTATAATTTGTATTGCATTCCACATAATAGCCGTCGTCATTTTTACCAAACCCTAAACCGTATACTAACTGTTTATCTCTCTGCAATGCGGACAAATAGTATTGAGGGGCGTAAAATAAGTCCACCTTTCCTGTATCAAATTGCTCAAGGCTTCGATCTATATTTGTAGTGACGTTGTAAGGGTCTTTAACGCTAGTGTTATCGTAGCGAAACTCATTCTTAAACTCGGTAATATCCAATCCGCCTATTCCTTCTTGGCTTATTATATCTAACCATTCTCCAATACTTGGCAGATACCAGCCTGTAGTATTAGAAGGGGCAGGAACCATGGAACGATAACTGACAACAGCATCAAAAGCCGGATAAGTGTAACCCTCAGGTTTTTCATTAATTATCTTATTAGTAATAGAATAACCTTCAGGATGATTATAGACGCTACTTATCTTAGAATAATCTTTTTACCCCTTTAATAAAGGTAAGCTCTTTTTGATCAATGGAAATGGATTCCACTGTTTTAATTATAAATCATTAGGAACGTGCTCTAAAAAGCATTTCCTCATCCACTTGCACTTTAAGGGCGGCTGAGGAAACAGCGGTAATCAGGGTCGGTGCGGCATACGCCGTGCGGTCGGTGTTAGTTTGTGCTGATATTTACACTTAGAAATTGATTGACAAGCCAACACCGTGAGGTTGAAGTCCGAGAGCCAGAGTAGCAGGTCTCGACTTGGCGCTATTAAGGTTATTTACTATTTTATGCTTATTCTTTCCCGAATGAATAAGAAAATAGGTGCCTGTGCCTACTGCAGCAAGTCCGACTATGGAGCCGGCAGCAAGAGAGTAATCCAATGCCGGATTATCCGCCTTTCCTTTACCTAATGTAAATATTGCAACAAAGGCACCTGAGGTTGCATAGAGCAAAGTACCAAGTGTGCATATTGTGACTACGGCGGCCCCTCCCGACACAAGACCCACTCCCCACTTTTGTTGCCTGGAGTATTTAATCCAATCGGCGGAATAATCCGTACCCTCTATATCCGAAAGCAAGGCAAGGGTCTCCTCTTTTGATAATTTCACTCCATTAGCCGAAAGCCTGTTCAAATGAGGCTTGTACACGACAGGCATCTCTTCATTTCCGGCAGACACGATGACACTATCCTGATTTTCAGGGCTTTGAGCTGCCGCTACCACAACAAATGTGATAAAAGATAATAAAATAAGAAATAAGCTCTTCATGGTTAGTATTATTTGTTCTGTAAAGGTAAACTTTTCTTCTGTAATTACAAATAATACCTCAGTAAATTCACCGAAGTGTTGACAAAACAGATTTCGGCAAAAATCAATCGAAGACCTTGGAGAGCAAGGAAACGGCTTCTTCAGTTCTTTCAGACCCCACCGGCGGCATTAGCCGCCTCGGGGTGACCTTTCTCAAATGTCATCCCTTGCCAAGGGGTATGGTCTTCTTCCCATTTATTATTTTCACCAAAAAGCCTTTTGATCTCTGTTTTGGTTAATGTCCAGCTTCCGATGAGGTCATTAATAGAGAGAAGTTTTGTTTAAGGTCTTGACCGAATATTTTTCAGTTTCAATCATACCCCTACGGTGGCTATGCCGTCTGCGTGCAGGGTCTCAGCTCGTCGGAATGCCCGCAAGACGAAGAGAAGAACTACAAAGCCAGCCGCAGCCCCAGGCTGTCGAGCATGAGCTTAGGAGCATTACTTTCACGGAAAGAAACACGGCACTGACCCGAAGCATAGTTCCAGCCACCGCCGCGGTAAACACGATAAGAGCCTGTTTCATGGCCCTGAGGGTCTGTAACCGTATCCGCTCCGTTATTGCTGCAGTCCTTGTAGTATGTATCACTACCGTACCGGTCCGAGCACCACTCCCATACGTTGCCGCTCATGTCATACAATCCGAGGAGATTGGCCTTCAGGCTCTTCACCGGGTGAGTCTTTCTTTCGCCGTTATTTTTGTACCAGGCGACTTCATCTATATTGCCGCTGCCGCTATACATCGTCTGAACCTTGGGAGACTTGTGACCGCCTCTTGCCGCATACTCCCACTCCGCCTCCGTAGGAAGACGGAACTTCCTGCCTTCCGGAAGCTGTCCTTGCAGCACATCGTTAAGCTTATCCAGGAAGCCGTCCTTGACACAGATGTCATTCCAGCTCATATTTTCAACAGGCAGTGAGCCGCGGTCAGGGTCATCTTTGCCAAATCCGCTCGGGTTACTGCCCATGACAGCTTCCCAAAGTGCCTGCGTCACCTCGGTCTCGCCGATAAAGCAGTCTTTAGTAAGTTTCACTTTGTGGGCAGGCTTCTCGACGTCTTCTGCTACGACCTGCTCGGAGGTTGCCCCCATCATAAACTCTCCGGACTTCACCTCAATCATCCTGAAATCGACAGACTTGCCGTCCTTACCGGTTATCGAAAACGTCTTTCCAGGCGTATTCTCAGACGTATTCTCAGCTTTCCCGGCATTATCCTTCCTGCAGGAGACGGGCAACACAGAAACACATGCCATAAGAATAGACAGCGACATCAATGAAAACAAATTCTTTTTCATAAGCTTTATTGTTACAATTGTTAATGGAAATACTTTCCATACCAGCGGAGAGGCTTCCTCAAAAGGTAGTCACCCCAAGCATCTCCTCATCCACATCAAGACAAAGATAGGCATAAATCCTCCAACCGGCAATCACAAAAAATACTGATTTTTGTCTAAGTATTTTTACTTAGATCGGCAGCGGTATTGTTATTTCCGATGGAGCGGCAGCGACTGAGAAATCTGCTGTGTTCGTTTGCATTGTTGCCAGAGCCTGCGGAGCAGGCTCTGAATGACAGCGATAAACAATACCAGGCACGTCAGCAGACTTATTATGGCGGTATGCACCTATGGCGACAAGGGGTATATTGGAGCTGACGTACAGCTTGACCTGTTCGAGACTGCACACATAAAACTGGAGTGTCCATATCGGCACTACCAAAAGGACTGAAACCGACATTCGTAACGTTGGCAAAGGCAAGAAAGAGATTCGTAAACTTCATTAACAACAGGCCCATTGGCAGAATTAAGTATGCACTAAATTAA
>CAMYAE010000001.1 GCA_947253655.1 uncultured Bacteroidales bacterium | reverse complement strand
AGACCTTAACCGCTGCTATTGGGATTAGTTCCGACAGCAGCGGTTATTGTTTTACAAGCAAGAAAAAATATTTATCTTTGTAAATTATAATATTATATAAGGCATATAGACATTTATGTGCCCGGCAGAGCAGAGGCTGAATTAAATTTATGCGCGACTTTTTGCGGAAGATATGGTTCCCGTTGTTGTTGATTGTCATAGCGGCAATCCAGACTTTCGGTATGGATATGGCAAGGTCGGCACGATATTTCCGACCGGAAACCGGTTATGGACGCTCTGTGGCTGAAACCCAAGGAGGAGCCGGAAGCCGTGACACCGTTACCTACAGCAACTCGAAAATTTTCACCAAGTTCAGAAAAAAGGGAGAGAAAATCACGACAGACAGTCTTGGTGCCGATATCCTGTTCGATGATGAATCCAAAATTCTTTCGGCAAGAGACACCTTGAAAGCCCCCGATTCTTTGAAATATTCTGACCCGTTCCGCTACAAATACTATGTCGCACTTTTAGATTCTCTGACGCACAAGAAAGTACGCGACTCTCTTATTGCGGCAGGCGACTCATTGGACTGGCCGAGGCTGGATTCCATCTATTACGCCGATTCTGCAGCACTTGCCAAGATTAAATTCATGGAATGGTATAACGGTCTGGATAAGGATGCAAGGAAAAAGTACGATTTCGAGCAGAAGATGAAACGCCGCCGGGCAGCTGTGGACAGTATCTTGAATGTCAAAGACAGCTTGAAAGCCATTAAGGACAGCATCAAAGAATTTACGCCAAGAATTCTGCAGACTTTCGCAGTGACCGGAGAAATGCAATACAAGAGATTGCTGACATGGAACAAGGATCCGCTATTCAACGACGTGCACCTAAACGAGCTCGACACTTCCTACAATTATTGGTTCAACGACTATCCTTTTATGCGGGAAGACATCAATGTCAGCTATTTAGGCATAGCCGGCTCCCCGGTACAGTTCTACGATGCTTTCAAACGGAAGTCAAAAGAGGGCGTATCTTTCTATGCCCCTTATGAGGTCTACAGCTATTCACCATACTCAATCCCGATGTACAACACCAAGACACCATACACCGAGCTGGCATATTGGGGGACCCTCTTCGCACATAAGGAGAATGAGGAGGCGGATATACATATAATGACGACCCAAAACATATTTCCGGAGCTAAATCTCAGGTTGGAGTACAACAGGGTCGGAGCTAACGGTATGCTGGTGCGTGAAGACACGGACAACAGGACTTTTGCAGCCACCGCAAACTATATGGGCAAGCGATATCTTGCACACGCCGGATATATTTCAAACAAGATTACGAAAAGCGAAAACGGCGGAATTGTGGACAATTTCTGGATAAGGGACACCCTTGTAGGGGCAAGGGAAATCCAGACGCATCTGTCCGACGCCGACAACCTTATCAGGAAAAAGGTCTTCTTCCTTGACCAGACCTACCGGATACCGTTCACCTTCCTGAAAAAATTGGTTGAAAAGCATAAAAAGGCAAAAACGGATCCGGAAGAAGCCCTTTCAGTAGAAGCAGACAGCTTAAATTCAGCGGCCGTCCCTGCCGGCATTTCCGATTCTGATACCGACTTCGAAAGTCTTTCTGCTGCAAAGGATTCCCAATTTGCGACAGGAAGCGAATCTATGACAGAAAATGAAATGGCAAAGGCCGACACCCTGGACACTGATGTAACCACAGCTTTCATAGGCCACAACAGCGAATACTCCACATACGGCAAACTCTATACAGACAAAATCGCCCCTACCGACAAGCTCGGACGGGACTTTTATCACAACAACTTCTATATCAACCCTTTTGTGTCCAGGGATTCTCTTAGGGTCATGAAGTTGGAGAATAAAGTCTTTATAAAATTACAGCCATGGGCAAGCGATGCGATAGTGTCTTCTGTGAATGTGGGAATAGGTGACAGGTTGCTTAAGTACTATTCTTTCAACCCAAAGAGCTATCTCTCCGGAACAAGCTCGACCACATGGAACTCCGTCTATCTCTACGGAGGAGCAGGAGGGCAATTCAAGAAATTCGTCAAATGGAACGCAAACGGCTATTACACCTTCCTCGGACAAGAGATTAATGATGTAGGGATAAATGCGGATGCCTCTTTCAGTCTATTCCCTTTCAGACGCCACAAAGACAGCCCGCTATCATTCAATGCACATTTTGAGACCTCTCTTGAGGAGCCGGAGTTCTATGAGCAGCATTATTTCTCCAATCATCTCAAATGGGATAATAATTTTGAGAAAATATCAGATACCAAAATCGAGGGCTCTCTATATATACCTAACTGGGACCTGAAAGTCGGGGCGGGATATTCGCTTATGAAGAACAATCTGTATTACGACACCTTGTCCGTAATCAGACAGAATGCAAGTCCTATGAGCGTTGCAAAAATCTATTTGATGAAGAACTTCAAGTTGTGGAAAATACACTTCGACAATGCCGGACTTATTCAAATATCTTCAAATGAGGAAGTTATGCCTCTTCCGCTTGCCGCTCTGAACTTAAAATGGTATTTGCAGTTTGATGTCGTAAAAGACGTGATGCAGATGCAGATAGGCAGCAATGTCACCTACACGACGTCATGGTATGCTCCTGCATATAATCCGGCTATCGGACAATTCTTCAACCAGACCAAAGAGAAATACGGCAACTGTCCTTACGCCGATGTCTTCCTGAACATACAATGGAAACGTGCCTGCATCTTTGTCAAGCTCATAAACGCGAACATGGGATGGCCTCTGAAAAAAGCAGACTATTTCAGTGCGGCAGGTTTCATCAGGCCTCAGAGAGCAGTCAAATTCGGCATTTTCTGGCCTTTCTATTTACAGCCTCACAAAAATTCAGCTGTATCCGGAGTTTCCAAAGGCAGTTCTCCAAGCAGTGGCGGAGATGGTGGAAGCGGTGGTCTTGGAGGCTTCGGAGGCGGAATGGGAGGCTTCGGAGGCGGAATGGGTAATTTAATGAGGGGAGGAATGTAATGGGTTCGCATCCCCATATAAAAAAATATTCCCGCTACCTTTTTATGGTATTGGCGATATTGATATTTGTGCCGATAATCCAGAATATTGAAATTCATAAAAAGAAATTCCTTAACGACAAAATCGACTGCGTAATTGCTCTAAACGGCTATAAATCCACTGAAATGGAATTCAGTGTCGGCTATAATTACGAACTATTAGGAAGATTTGCCAAGTATGAGCGGTGCCCGTACAATATAAGGCTTGTCGGCAAAAACGAGACCCCTCTGGACTCCTTGGGATCTGACGGTTTGCGAATTGTAGTCATGCCATACAAAGATTCTTCAATCTATAACAAGGTTGGCTTCCATATATCCGACCCTCTGAGCGACAGTACGGTATGGATTGTGCCGGCAGGAGACAAAAACCTGATAAGGGCAATCACGAGGTGGCATTCCGATTTTAAATCTTCGTTGGAATACAACTTTGTAAAAGAGAGGTTTTCCCCATCTTACGAGCCTTATTCGAGGGCCAGGACAGGCAAAAGATATCACAACGCAAGTCCCTACGACCACCTTTTCAAAAAACACGCTGCTGCCAAGGGCTTGGACTGGAGAATGATAGCGGCCATTGTCTGGCAGGAGTCCAGATTCCATATTGAGGTAAAATCACACAGAGGAGCGGCCGGCCTCATGCAGATGATGCCAGCCACAGCTTCGACTTTCGGGGTGAGCGATATTCTCGACCCTGATGAAAACATAGAAGCGGGAGTAAGGTATATATCGAGACTCAAAAGGCTGTTCTCAAGATATTCGTCCGGAACGGACTTGACGAAAATGACTTTGGCTGCATACAATGCCGGAGAAGGCCGAATTTTGGATTGCATAAATGTTGCCAAAGCTCAAAATGTCCAATATTCATCATGGGCGGACATAGAAGCGATAATCCCGACCATGCGAGATTCAGTGTACATGCAGACCGACTCTATTTCCAGATTGGGGATATTCAAAGGTTATGAAACCTTGGCATACGTGAACAGGGTGATGTCTTTATACAATGCATTCTGCACTATTGCGCCCGGACCGTCTTCGCCGGGTCCACATTCGACACAAAAAGCGAGGGTAGGAGCAAAAGCAGCATTATCACAAGATAAGAAGCCAGGTCCGCGGCCAAAATCAGACCGGGATTGACGTGCACGGGGACGTATGAGAGGAAATAGTTGTCAGGGTCAAGCCTGATAATATGAGTAAATCCTTGCACGGCACAGAACAACAGAGCAAGGCCGTTGCCTATAAGCATACCTTTCAATACGATATTGGAGGCGACCCTCAGGAAAACTCCGGATATATGCCTGTCCGTCATTCCCATGGACTTCAGTATCCCTATCGTGGATATATTCCGAAAAAGCAGTATCAGCAGACCGGAAATCATGTTAAATCCGGCAACCACAGTCATCAATATCAATATGAAAATCACGTTGGTGTCTATCAGGTCCAGCCATGAAAACAGTTGCGGAAACCGATTCAGAGCAGACGAAGCCACAGGTGCAGTATCGTCTTCGGGTGTTCTCAGAAGAATCCTTGTACCTATCTCCTCAGTCTTTTCTCTCATCAAGGCAGTGCTCTTGTTGTCCTTGTCAAGTATTATTTCAATTGCAGAAACCTGATTCGGTTGCCACGAGTTAAGTCGCTGCAAATCAGATAGTCCGCAAAAAACAAGCAGGTTGTCATCTCCGGACAAGATGCTCTGATATATAGACGCGACCTTGAATTTTCTCGCTTTCACCTTATCTCCGACAAAATATGCGAGCATATCGTCACCGACCTTGAGGTCAAGCATGTCGGCAAGTCTTGAAGGCACTGACACTCTAAGACTGTCCCCTCCTTCTTCTGTCCCCTTGAACAGCACACCGCCTATCTTGTCCCCGTTCTTCACAATGCCGGCACGATAGACTGCAGGTACGACAGCCTCAACGCCGGAAACCGAATCGAGACCCGAAAGTCTGTATGAGGTCGCGTCCAAAGGCTCTGCCGTTCCGGCATAATTCATATCCGGCCTTGTAATCCTAATATCCCCTGAAATATGCGAAATGCCGTTTCGCAATTCGTTCCTGAAGCCGGAAGAGACTGAAACGGCGATTATGATTATCAGAAAGGATATGGCTATGGATACCATAGCCATATTACCTCCAAAACGAAGTCTTTTCGCTATAAATCCGGAAGTTTTCACTACCAGATATGAACTCTCTCGTCCTCCGGACGGAACATAGGGTCCCCCTCCTTGATGCCGAAAGCGTCGAAGAAGCTCTGGAAATTTCTCAAAGAGACATTCACCCTGTTTACCGCCAGAGAATGTACATCGAGCTTTGTAAGCCTTGCTTTCTCCTCATCGGTAATATTCTGTGCCCATATAATACCATAAGAAATATAAAATCTCTGTTCCGGAGTAAAGCCGTCTATAAGACCGACATTCTTGCCTTTTATCGCATTTTGCATTGCCGTATAGGCGATACTGAGTCCTCCGTGATCACCGATATTCTCGCCTAAAGAGAGCTTTCCGTTCGCCATGATACCAGGCAGGATTTCAACTGAATCGAATTGGGCTGCAAGCAAATCAGCCTTGGCTTTGAATTTTTCGGAATCCTCATCGGTCCACCAATTCACCATATTGCCGTCTTTATCGAAAAGTCGACCTTGATCATCAAAACCGTGCGACATCTCATGACCTATAACGACACCTATTCCGCCATAATTCACGGCATCGTCCGCATCAGGATTGAAGAAAGGCGGCTGTAGTATTGCAGCCGGGAAGCATATTTCGTTGGTGGTAGGATTATAGTATGCATTCACCGTTTGCGGCGTCATCTCCCACTCGCTCTTGTCTTTAGGCTGACCAAGCTTTGCAAGATTATCTGCAATATACCACTCGCCTGCGGACCTGAGATTTTCATAATAGCTCTTCTCGAAACTTATTTCCATTGAGGAATAATCTTTCCACTTGTCCGGATAGCCGACTTTGATAGTGAAATTGTCAAGCTTCTCCTGAGCCTTGGCTTTTGTAGAATCGCTCATCCAATCCAAGGATGCAATATGCTCTCCCAAAGCTGTTTGAAGATTTCTAACTAATTCGAGCATCTTCTTTTTTGAAGATTCAGGGAAATACCGCTCGACATACATCTTGCCGACAGCTTCTCCCAAAATGCTGTTAGGCACTCTCATTGCCCTTTTCCAACGTGGCTTCTGCTGTTTGATTCCGCTCATCTGTCTGCTGAAAAAATCAAATGAGGCCTCATAGAACTTATCGTCCAAAGCACCGCAGGCACCTTGAATGAGCTGTCCTGCCATATAGTCCTTTAGGACTTCAAGGTCCTCCTTGGCGACATAATCGCTGAATGCCTTGAAGAATGACGGCTCGGAAACAACTATTTTTTCCTGGTCGGCAATCCCCCTCTCCTCGAAATATGATCTGAAATCAAATCCCGGATAATTCTCCAGCAATTCCGCTGTTGTCATAGGATTATATTGGGCCTGTATATCCCTTTCCTGAACACTGGTCCAAGAATCTTTCGCCAAGGCATCTTCAACTTTCAAAGCATTGGCGGCCGCCTTTTCCGGTACGTTAACCCCGACTAAAGCAAATACTTTTTCAAGGAATTTCTCATATCCGGCCTTGATTTTGGCATTTGCAGGGTCCACATAATAATCCCTGTCTCCTATGCCGAGACCGCTCTGCCCGAGATACAGAATCTGCATATTGCTGTCCATAAGGTCAGACCCTACATAGGTCCCGAAGAAAGAGCCTTCCCCTGCCTTGTGCAGCGATGCGACGGCCTTTGCAAGTCCGGACTTGTCCTTAACGGCATATATTTCATACACATATTTCTTCAGCGGTCCTGCACCGTCAGCGTTAAGTCTCACCGAATCAAGACCTTGCATATAAAGATCCACTATCTTCTGCTCCGAAGAGCCAGGAGTTGTCTTCATCTTGGACATGTCCTTGAAGAGGCGATTAAGACGGGCCTCGCTGGAATCCCTGAGGGCATCGAAAGAGCCATACCGGGCATACTCCGGCTTCAGCGGGTTGTTCTTCTGCCAGCCTCCCGTGGCGTAGCCGTAGAAATCCGTACCCGGCGCAATTGCAGTGTCAAGATTTGAAAGGTCAATTGCCGGAACCTTCTCCCGCTTCTGTCCGCAGGACGCAAGTGTAAGGGCTGAAAACATAATCAACAATGCTTTTTTCATATAATCCTATATTTATATTCTCAATAAATACAAATATAATAAAAATCCGCTTTAAATATTTGCCTTATTGCAATGGGATGTGATAGTATAGTCACTAAATTGTCAAACTATGGTAAACTGATTTTTTTATTGTATATTTGTGCTGGAACATTATAAAACTAATAACAATATATGGAAGCCGTAAAATCTATCTTACGAGCTGCTTGTCTAATCCTAATACTTTGCATGGCGTTGCCTGTATTTGCAGAGCAAAACAATCAGGTTGACAAGGTCATTAAAGGAAGCTTGGAGATCAGACCATATTCTCCTTATATATGCAGAAGTCCTTCTCAATAAATATGCTTCCTAAGCCCCACAGGCAGAAAGGACAAGGAATATACGCTTATTGCATATTATTCAAGAGATTAATAACATTACAAATAACAATTGATTCATTATGAAAAAGTATTTTTTATTGATTGCATCTGCTTTGATGCTACTGTCCTTTTCCTCTTGCACTAAGGAAAATAAGGAGGAGGACAAGAACAAGAAAGAGCCGGAGAAAAGCAAGGAATGTAAGCTCCTTGAATTTTCCGTCAAGGGAAAGACATGTGATATTACGGGAGAAATCTACGACCGTGATAAGGTGGTTGAGCTTGTGTACCTTAAGGAACAATTCGCCGAGTTCAATGACCTTACAGTTAAAATGAAGGTTTCCGATAAGGCGACTGTAACTCCTGACCCTGCGACAGTTAAGGACTTTACAACTGACAAGGTGTTCACTATCACCGCAGAAGACGGGATCACAAAGGCAGAATGGACGGTAAAGGCGGTCGAGGCAAAAATGGTTGTCTCTATTGAGAAAAAATTGGATAAGGAACTATCCGAGTTAGGTATAGACAACTTTGCTAAGTTTGCAGGTAATGTTATTGCCTTCTGTGCAACTGACAAATTTGCCTGTGCCAACCTTGGTGTATACAATATGGATGGCACAAAGGCTGGACAGTTGAATGTGACAGGGCTTGGTGACAACCCTACGATTGTCAATTTAGGTAATGATGTTAAGGGTCGTCTCGTTGCCACGGTGGGATATCAGAATAAAGAAGATTACACAGTGCCGGCAACAGACGCTACAAACATCAATGCCATGCGTGTCTTTATATGGAAAGACGGTTGGGACAAGGCTCCTTTGCAAATATATCAGAATCCGGCCAAATTGGCTCTTTTTATGAATGTCGGAGGCGATTTCGACAACAGTATGATTATTATGGCACCCGGTCCGAGAAATGGCAGCCATCACACCTGGGTATTTGAAAACGGTACACTTAACGGGAAAAAATGGGCGTTTTTCAAGACAGGCTACACAACAGAGGCTAACCCTGTGTCTAATACATTACAGGGTGTAGGAGCAGGTGAAAACGTATGTCCTATCGATGGTACAAAAGAAGGCAAATTCCTGTTTGCACACGCATTGCCGGTAGTTTCAGCGGCTGACGGCTGGCATGACAGATGTGCCGGCTCTTATGTGGCTGCCAGAGTAGGCCTTGACGGCGAAGATAAACCTTTGAAAGGTACACTTTGGACTGATCATTTAGTAGAAAAAGAAAAACACGCAGGTATTTGGGGGTATGGAAACATTGAAATATGTGCATCTGTTAAGGGATTCACTTTCAATGGCGTTGATTATGCCGCTATAGCACACGTAGGTTGGGCAGGTGCATATTTCACTCTCTCAGATATAACAAATTCCACAAAAGATAAAACGGAATATCTTCTGCGTACGCAGGCGAAAGCTATGGCTGCTGCCATGCCAAGTGTCGGCTATGTATATGACCCTACAACAGATACGGGAAGGATAATTGTATTATTTTCTATCGGAACGGAAAAGAATGCAAAGCCTTTCATCATGCAGTATGACATAACTCGTAAGAAAATCTAAATATCTGATGATTTCATAATTATAGGGACCGGCTTGGTATAAAGCCGGTCCCTTATTATTTATACGACAAAGCCGTGTTTAATTGTTCATATAGGAAAAGCCTGTTCAAGTCCGTCTATGAATTTGTATTATTTGAAATCTTCTTTTGTGGAAATGAAATTAACGTGGGGTTGACAAAACCTCAACTATCCAGCTTTCCTTTCCAAAAGAAGCACTTACTTAATCGCTTTCTTGATGCAGTCCACTATATATCTCACATCGTCATCGGAAACGCAAGGTCCTGATGGGATACAGAGGCCGACTTTGAAAAGTGACTCGGAAACGCCGTTCACATATGAAGGAGCGTCTTTATAGACAGGCTGTTTGTGCATTGGCTTCCACAGAGGGCGAGCCTCAATGCCGGCAGCGTCCAAATACACCCTCAACGCCTCCACATTAGCATTAGGCTCACAGTCAGTATGGGCAGAAGAAGAAGCGTGCACAACACCCGCGGCACCACCAACAGCACCCTGCACCACCTCAGCATAAGCCTTCTCCTGACCGACGATATTCAAAGAAGGGTCAATCGTAACCGTATTCAGCCAGTAATTCGAATCATATCTCGGAGAAGGATTCAGATGAATATCAATTCCTTCTACATCTTTCAGCAACTCCGCATAGAGTGAAGCAATATGCTGATGATGCCTAATATGCTCGTCAGCAACAGTCATCTGCCCTCTACCGATACCCGCACATATATTTGAAAGACGATAATTGTACCCTATCGCCTCGTGCTGATAGTATGGGTACGCCTCACGAGCCTGTGTTGCATACCACATTATTGTGTTCTTCTTAGCAACATCAGGACAAATAAGTGCACCACCACCAGAAGTTGTAATCATCTTATTCCCATTGAAGCTCAGCACCCCATATTCTCCGAAAGTGCCAAGCACCTGACCGTCAAACTTGGAGCCAAAGCCCTCTGCAGCGTCTTCAATGACCGGAATTTCGTATTTATCAGCAATAGACATAATCCTATCAATCTGATATGGCATACCGTAAAGAGCAACCGGAACAATCGCCTTTGGCTTCCTTCCTGTCTTTGCAATTCTATCCTTAATAGCCTCTTCAAGCAAATCCGGATCCATATTCCAGCTGTCCTTTTCCGAATCCACAAACACCGGAGTTGCCCCTAAATATGTAATAGGATGAGAAGAAGCACAGAAAGTGAAACTCTGTACTATCACCTCATCACCGGCCTTGACTCCGCAGGCAATCATCGCAAGATGAACAGCAGCAGTCCCGGCAGAAAGAGCCACCACTTCCCTATCCTGACCGACAAACCTCTTCAAATCCTCCTCAAAAGCATTAACATTCGGTCCGAGAGGCACCACCCAATTGGTGTCGAACGCCTCCTTGATATATTTTTGTTCATTGCCGCTCATGTGAGCCAGGCACAAATAAATTCTGTTTCGTGACATATTATTTAATATTATATTTCTTCACCTGCATATTTTATCCGCTTACCGAGTACGGTGGCAAAAATCATCTTAATATCCATCCAAAACGAATAATTATTCAAATAATAGCGATTAATTCTGACCTTATCGGGATATATAACATTGTCGTTATACCATTCTGCAATCTCTCCTTCTGAACGAGAATCTCCCGAAGAACAGCGAGACTTCACAAAATCCGCAATAACTTCCTCCTCATTACGATATTTCAAAGAAGCTGGGCCTGTAATTCCAGGTCTCAATTTCAGCACCTCACGGTCATCTCCAACCAGTTTATCAGCATATCCCGGCACATCGGGCCGAGGTCCTACGAAGCTCATATCCCCTTTCAGAACATTCCAAAGTTCCGGAAGTTCGTCCAATTTGTACTTGCGCAATTTAGCGCCGAGAGGGGTTATCCTGCTTTCCCCGGCAACAGACACAGAAGACCAATTGCCACCGACAGTCATCGAACGGAACTTGTACATAGTGAACAACTTTCCACCTCTTCCAACTCTCTTCTGCCTAAAAATAACCGGACCGCCCGGCATTTCCTTCCTAATTAGCACGGCCACAACAATAAACACAGGCCAAATAAGCAGAAGCCCGAAAAAAGCTGCAAGACGGTCAAAGATATATTTTAAGGACATAGACTTTGGGATTAGAAGATTCTCTATTTTGGTAATGTCTCATATAAAATATCTCCATTGTGCATCGTCTTTACCGGGACTAACACATTTGAAGCTTCCGCAGATTTTAGCGATGCGATATTGTCTGGCGAGATAGTCTGGTAAGCTCTTAAGTCTAACTTAACAAAAATTTCTGTTGAAATATTATTCATCAACTTTGCTATGCCTTGACCTCTATGTTTCGAATCAACTATTCTACCAAGATAAGTGTCTCCATAAAAAAAAGATCTCAAGAAAAAATATCCGACAATAGACTCATTATCTTTTACAACAAAGGCCAAGAATGCTTTACTGGACTGTAATTTTTTCAATGTATCAAAATCAAAATTATGAGGTCTGAAAAAGTCGTACGAATCCGCAGGTTGATTTTGAAAAAAGTTAATCAATTCAGTTGTAGGACATCCTGAAATTGGGACGAGTTGATATCGAGAGATCTTAATGATATCGTTTATCTTCAACAGCTTTTTCCTAAATCTTATGTAAAACAGGGTAGAATTAATCTTGTCTATTATGTCCCAAATAAAAGGAAACTTATCTCTCAATATATGGGCAATTTTATACAACATCCTTTATAATTATTATGAATCAAGTCAGAGAGTATTTTCCAAACTTTCTATCACGCCCAAGTATGCATTAATAACGATATTTCTATCGTATTCACGCAAGACTTTATCCCTTCCTTTCAATCCCATTTTCAGTTTTTCATCATAAGGCATATTGATAAATTTCTCTATTTTCTCAATCAGGTCTGGAACATTTCGAGGCTTTACTATGAACCCTGTAACGCTATCATCAACTGTTTCACGACACCCCGGAACATCTGTTGTAATCACAGGACGCCCAGCAGCTGCACTTTCCAGATTCACGTTTGAAAGTCCCTCGTGGTATGAAGGAAGAACTGTACAATGCACCTTTTCAATAAAAGGTCGCACATCGGTTGTGGTACCTAAATAATTTATTATTCCCGCATCCCCCATTTCTCGTAACCGGTCAATGTAGTTATCTTCACAAGGTCCAAGAATCTGGAATTCAACATTTGAATGCTTCTGCTTAATAGCACTAGCCATTTCCAAAAATTCATCAGTTCCTTTGTCTTTGTTTAATCTGGCAATAAACAAAAATTTTATTTGGCCATTATTTTCCGGATAATCCTTGAGCGAATGATATTCCAAATTTACACCAGAACCAGGAATTAGATATGATTGTTCAAATGTACAAATCTTGTTTTTAATACTAAATTGCTTGTTTGCCTCATTCTGAAAAAACACCCTATTACTTTTTCTAAGTCCAATTCTATATAGAAAGATGGCTATTTTACTCAGAAGCCCATTATTGTCAATTGATGTCCCTAGACCTGTGATATTTGATATATGAGGGACTCCACAAAGGGATGATGCTATTCCTCCGTAAATATTTGGTTTAATTGTATATGTCAATACAGCGAGTGGTCGTATTCTCTTAATAGTATGGACATATTTATAAACAAGTTTAATATCACTGAATGGATTTGTCCCTTTCAGGTTGAAAGGAGTAAGCAACAGATGACAGCCTATTTTTACAAAATATTCCGCTCGGGCGTCATTATCAGGATATGAGATATGAACATCGTACCCTTTGGCTACAAGTGCCTGAATAACCTCTTTTCTAAAACTAAAAAGGCCTCCAATATTATTTGTAAGAATTAGTATTTTTCGCAAAACCTCAATAATTATGACAGTAAAAATTTAATTTCTTCCGTATAGTTGCGATAGTCAAAACTTCTATCCTCCTTACAATGTTCTTTCATGCGGATAATTTCATCCCTTTTCAGAACTGACGCCCTTGCCAGTACAGAAGATAATGGATGCTGATCATCAACGATAAATCCATTGTACCCGTCAGTCAGATAATCGCCTATATTGCTTGTCAAATTAGCAATTACAGGTGTACAAGCACTGATAGATTCTACAAATTTTGTTGGAAAACCCGCCATATTCTTACGAGTACAGTCACGTATTATAACTTGAAAATCAGCCTCGGAAACATATCTGATTGCCTGAGTGTGGGGGACTCTGCCTATAAAACAGACGCTTTCCAACTCGTTTGATGCAATGCCGTAAGAGGCAATATACTCATCTTTAGAAATGCCGACCACATTAAGTTTGATATTACTATGTTCAGGTATTGCATTAATAATCATATCCAATCTATCCTTAACTTTTGTACCTGCAATACCTGCATAGACCAAATTTATCTTTTCCCCTATCGTGTTGACACAAATACGGGGCCACTTTTCATCATCAAGATCCACCAATGGAGGTAGGATAATAGTCTTGCAAAACCTCTTATACCGCTCTTTCAAATATCGGCTTATCGCAATAATTCCATCCATTTTTTTCAAGCAGTAATGCATACGGAGTGCAATATCTAACCTCCTTATTATCTCTCTCGGATTCAACCCGTGAGCACTCTCCCATTCTGTGATATCCTCAATGACTTTAATACCGTGCTTATGGCATATGTTAATAATTCTTAAAGATGCGACTGACGGGAAATTATATAAAAAAACATATTTGACATCTGACAGGTCATAGTCACTCAAATCTACGAACCTACATATATGTCGAATCCATTGAGTAACTGATTTGGGATATGGTACTGCGTAATGATCAAATCCGGAAACAGTCTTAGATTGAATTCCTTCGATAGATTTAGTAATCCCAATAAAAGAAACTTCATAGCCAATCAAACGCAATAGTTTGGCATTTGCCAAAACTCTTTGAGCCGCCGCATTTTTATCCGGCAGTTCAAATCCACCAATATAAAAGATTCTGGCCATATATAAATCCATTAATAATTATTCCCAAAAGAAGTGAAAATTGTCAATTTGCAACACATCACCCGGGATACTAATAAAAAAATACAAAATGCATAGCACACATACGACTATCTTTATTGCCATTTTACTTCTCCGGTCAAAGAAATCATTACTCATTACGGCATACGGAATTAGAATTATTAGAGCAGGAATAAAATAGAAGCCCAATCTCCATAACTGTGCATTAAGAGAAGAAATTATCTGAAAAAAAAGATAAGCACAAGCCATAATAAAAAAGACAGAACTTTTGCCAACCAGTACATACTTTCCTGCACCATTGTTTCTAACTGGTAAAAATATTATTAATAACACAATAATAAGAATCGAAACAATTAGCACGATACCACTAATTGAGTACTGGGAATCCAGGGGAATTTCCTCATACCTCGCAGGTGCCAAATGAGAAATTATTGAAGAAAGATAGGGGCCATAAAAAAATGCACCAACAACTATAAGGAATATAAATAATGCTTGCACCCGAGTAATATTAATATTCCAAATGAAATAGAAAGGTGCGATAATAATAGCAGAATTATGAATAGTATATGCTAATAGTAAAAAGAGTATAAACAACAATGGTTTTCGTTTGTCTGACATTATTAGCGAGACTAGTGCAAAGCTGATTGCAGTGCTTTGTCTAATTCCACTCATATACATTGCTAATAAAAAAATAATGAAAACGAATACCGAAATTAATTCATCTACAGAGTATCTGTAGATGAAATAGAATAATGACACTATGCATATCGTAGCTATTACGAAGAGGAAGAGTTGAAAATTTAGTTTGAAGAAGTGCAAACATATATATTGCAGTATATCAAAACCCAACTCAGGATTTTCAAATCCCATTGAAACTCTAATATCGGTGTTAGCATACCTTTCAGCATAAGCAATCGTATCGCTCCCCACTGTTTCAGCTCGCATGCCTATTAATAGGATGAAACATACACCGGCAAAAACAATAAAATTCGTAGCCTTATTGTCTCTATTATAGGAGCTTATCTGCGTGTACTTAAATAAAATATATGATGTTATTAGAACTAAGAATAGGAATATATATATATACATATTTATGATTGTGTTTGAGGTGGGTTAAGCCATATGCACTTAAGTTTTTTTCTTGAAAAAAAGAGAAATGATAAATTCCCTATCACTGAAATCAAATATGAAGCTGAGACGCCCAATGCGGCACCAATGAAACGATAATTGTCAATTAGGAGCTTATACATTACCACACTTGCTAGACTTGTAAAGATTTTATTATATAAGGTTATTTTAGTTAATCCCATAGCCGCCGTAAACTCAGATGCCGCATAATATAATGAACTTGCTAATGTGGACCAGGCTAGAATCTGCATATAATGATATGATTCAGTATATTTTCCAGCAGTAATAATATTGGCTATTGGTCGAGCTAATGGGACAAACATAGCAACGACCATAAATTCCGAAAAAAAGACTATTGCGCAGAATTTGAAATACTGCTTCAGATTTCTATTCGCCAATGATTTATATATATCTGGCTGGAAAGTATTCCCAACTGCATCAGAAAACATATGGAGGTAACTACATATTGAAAAGGCAACTACATAGAACCCCAACTCGTTTATTTCGCCAAGTTTTTCTAGACACACTCTATCATAACCATTAGTAAAAAAAACCAGCATCGCGGATGCAGCTAATGGTAGGCAAAATCGAATTATTGGTCGATAACCATCAAGCGTCACTTTTATTTTGAAAAGTGCCCTATAGAGATAACAACAAATCAGAAAGAATACACCATTTGCAATAAGAATACTCAGGAGATTACCAAATGCTCCCCATTTAAGCACAACCACAAAAAGGATAAGAAGCCAAACTTTAATGACAGCAAAAATTATTGAAACAATAACATAGATCCTACTTCTCCTTTCCATTTTATAGTCGACTAGCAACAAAGCATAGACACCGTTCAATGGTAATGCCATAATAGCAATCCATACATAAGGAAATAAGGGTATTTGAGAGTCGCTGTTAAATATCAACGTATATACATAAATTCCGATAACCGCCAAAAAACCTAATAATATAGAAGCGAAAATAAGGAACTTGAATATATGTGCTTTTAATTTATCGTGTTCAGAATCTTGAACCTCGTAAAACCTTTTTATATAATAATTTAATACTGAAAAAAGTACTAATGGGATTACAAATGAACTATAAGAACGATAGTAACCGACAATAGCATAGTCTTCTGGAGACATATTACTAGCTACAATCGGATTAGTAATCAAATTTAGAACCAATGGGACCAGGGCAGCGGCAAAATATCTCGCTATAGAAATAATACGTTCAGAATTATTTAGCAAAATTGATTTTACGTCCATTTAACCTTTCTTGTTTTCGATAAGACATTCATCATAACACGTCATAAACTGGGACTCAATAGCCTGAAAATCGTACATTTCATTTATCATATTATATGCCCTATCGGCAATATTTTTTCTTTCGGCATCATCAGATAATATGCCCTTGATTTTTTCTGCCAAATCCTCAATATTGCGATATTCTGCCATTACGACACATTCACTGTTCTTATTTAATTCTGTAATATCCCCTACAGGGTATGAAATAACAGGCAACCTCATAAGCATACTCTCTCTAATACTACAAGGTAAGGCATCAAAATATGTCGGGAGCACATATACTTTTGCTTTTGATGCATTAGAGAATAATTCTTCGTCTGTTCTCTGAAATCCTCCGAATACAATATTATTAGAAAGACTTAATTTTTCAACTAGTGAATGTAAATATTGTAAGTATTGACCTGCCCCCCCACCTAATATTAGGCATCTTAAGTCTTTCCCTGTATTTTTTAAGATCGAAACAGCCCTAATAAGATCCTCAACTCCTTTATTCTTTGTAACTCTCCCCCAATATACAACATCGTAGTCTTTTTTCACATTCGAGGCATCAATTCCTGGTTTTTTTAAAGGGAAATTGATAGACATCTCTTTTTTATTTCCGTATTTATTGATGAAATAGTTACGTGATGCCCTATCTGTCACTTCAAATGTAACATATTTTGCATTCGATAGAATCGTATCCTCTGTCCTTTCTCTTTGTCGTATGGTTAGTGTCTTTAAACAATTCCCTCGTTCTTTTGTTAACTGGACATAACCTTGAAAGGTAACAAGTAGAGGATATCTATTCATAATAGGAATAGCACCCCCGGAATATGTAATATTCTCTGCTCCAAAGAGATGTACAATATCCGGTTTAATATTATCAACAATTCTTACTATCTTTTTTCTAATATTCCTTTCTTTTCGTAAAGCAATCTCCAAAGTTGCAGTTCTGTACCCTCCGATACCGGAGTGATATTTATACAGATGATAATTTATTCCCTTTATTTTAAAATCCACATCATTATTTGTGTAAAGATTCGGCCCCACAATATGAATATCAAGGC
Organism: uncultured Bacteroidales bacterium; assembly: GCA_947253655.1. GTDB lineage: Bacteria > Bacteroidota > Bacteroidia > Bacteroidales > UBA932 > Cryptobacteroides. Next base: position 240,136 of record CAMYAE010000001.1, on the reverse strand, counting down.
CACTTTTTTCCATTATTTGTATAAACTGAGTTATCCAATATGCACATTGATCGATATGAAGACCAAAATATTCATCCAAAGCCTCATTAGCAAATTGGCATAACCATACAACCTTGTTAAATTTCATCTATTAAATCACATTAATCATTTTCAGATATTCAGACCATTCTCCCATATCTTTCCAAGCGTGGTCACTAACAGGAAAACAACCAATTCTGCCACCTCTTTCTCTGATTTTTTCTATCAGTTGGGTCATATGGAACATTTTACCTTTTGGTATTTCACCTATCAATTCTGGATTTAGAATATACGCACCGGAATTAAACATAAACGTCGTCTCAGGTTTTTCTTTCAAATCTATCAGAAGACCATTCTCACCAGTTTCTATCACACCGTAAGGAATCTGATTACTCTTAATAGCTGTAACAACAGTAATATCATTTTTATTGCTAATATGATATTCGTACACATCCCTGAAATCTTGGTCAATAATAATATCACAATTTGTCACAATAAATGGTGTGTTAATCTTTCCTTCCAACAACGATATACTTCCTATAGTACCAAGTGGGATATCTTCTTGAAAATAGGTCATATTATACTTGTGTTCGAGTTGAGAAAAGTACAATTTCATTATATCTACCTTATAATTCACTGAAATATAAAAATGTTCGCATCCGATAGTTTCGAACTTATCCATTATTTCTTCAATTATCGTCTTTTCACCAACAGGGATCAAAGGCTTTGGAAAAATATTTGTTAATGGCTTAAGCCTAGTGCCTTTTCCCCCAGCCATAACAACAACAGGCAGATTTATTTTCTTTTTCTGAATTTGTTCCCCTTCTCCAAAAATCTCTTCCCAAAAAATGACATCAAATAATGAACCATCATAATTCAAAATTGGCATACATTCAGCCCTAGATTCCTTCATTTTTTCCCGAATCATTTCTTTTGAATCATGGATATTTGCATAAAATTTATCACGCTCAACCATTTCTTTAACCTTGGTATCCAAGCTATATCCCTTGATTATTGCTCTCTGGATATTACCGATTGTCAAAATGCTAATAAAGTTATCATTTTCAAACACAAAAAGCATTTTAACCCCTTCACTATCCATCTTTTTCAAAGCATCGATAATAGAAATATCGCTCTGAATCGAACGGGGGAAAATTTTACTTAAAATGGCCATAATAACTCAAAAAATTATGTTAACTATTGATATCGATTGAACTTATTGCTTTTTCAGAATATTCATCAATTAATTTATCGACCTGCATTCTACTATCGGCAGCCACTACAAAATATCCATATCGATTCAAACTGCTCGTGATTTTATTTACTCTATCACCTTTATGCAATTTTAGGCTAAAATCCACAACGTTAGGCATTTTTGCAATAGAATACATTTCTGGATGAATATTATTAACTATTCCTTCATTGAACGAAAAGAAACTTATACCAGATGATCTGTTTTCCTGCACCTCGGAAATATTAACCTGTTCACCAAGAGAAATTTTTAATAATAAATCTTCAATATTGACTCCTGTGGACAAAGGTGTCAATAATGATGTAATGAAATCACCTCCTAATCTAGGGCTAGTTTCAATCACAAATATACCTCTGTCATTTATCTTCAGTTCTGTATGTGAAGGGCAATATTCGAACTTCATACACAATGCAATATTGTCAATGATTGTCTTAATTGCCTCTTTTTCAGACTCTGATAAGTTAGCAGGCTGCTTATGACCTAACTCTACATTATATGGAAATTCTGTAGTCTTTTTTTCAGTAAACTGAATAATTCTTGATTTTCCATTCAAATGAAAAGACTCTATACTATATTCTTTTCCCTCAATGTATTCTTCAATTAACACTGAATCGTGTTTTGAATTAGCCCTCGCCTCATCAATACAAACTTGTAAATCTGCTTTACTATAACAGATTTTTACTCCTCTACTCCCTGAATTATCTCTTGGTTTACAAATAACTGGAAAATTAATGTTTTTAGCTTCTTCTACCGAAGAAATAAGCATTCCTTTTGCACAAGGAACACCTCCTGCTACAAAACGTTCCTTCATTTTATATTTGTCTGTTGACCAGATTGCTGTATCTTCCGAGAAAAAAGGGAGATGCAGTTCTCGTGCTATTTTAGCCATCATTAATAGGGGCTTATCAGTCGCTGCAGTAACTATTGCACTGATATCATACTTTTTAGCCACCTCTAATGTTTTGTTGAAGTCATCTCCTGGGACAATCTCAAATGCATCTACATCATTTCGGCACCTGGCTTGGTCATAAGGATCAATTCCCACGACAAATAACCCTAACCCTTTGGCCCTATGTATAATTGACTTTTGGAGGTCACCTACACCAAATAAAAGGACAGATTTATTTTTCATAAATTTCTTTAATTCCCTTTTCAACCACTTCACAAATATAGTCTACCTGTTCAAAAGTTAGTGCGGCATACATTGGAAGAGTTACCTCATTATCTGTCACATATTCTGTGTTTGGCAGGTAAGCATTTAGTGATTTATATGTGGAGAATAAGTGTGCAGCTGGGTAATGAACAGAGGTCTGCACACCTGCCTCGTGAATAAATTCACGTAAAGCGTTTCTCTTCTCTTTTGTTGAGTTCGCAATAACTACTGGGAAAATATAATTGCTTACAAATTCTTTGTTATCTACAAAAGGAATAATTACACGTGAAACTTTGCTTAGTCTCTCAACATATCTTTTGCGTACTTCTATTCTTTTATCCAAGTCACCTTTTAACTTCTTAAGCTGTTCAATAGCAATCGAAGCCCTGATATCGTCCATACGGAAATTGTACCCCAAACAAGTAATATCATAATCAGTAGCGTGGCCGGATGCTCTTTGATATGACATCGTGCTCATTCCGTGGGACCTTATTAATCTGGCCTTTTGTGCCATTTCTTCATTATTTGTAACAAACATTCCCCCTTCTCCTGTGGAAATATTTTTATTCGAGAAGAAACTGAAAGCAGAACAATCTCCAATTGATCCAAGTTTCTTGCCTTTATATTCTGATAATGGACCGTGACAAGCATCTTCAATAACTTTTAGATTATGTTTTCTAGCAATTGCCATAATCTCATCCATTTTTGCAGGATATCCTGCAAGGTGTACTACGATTATTCCCTTTGTCTTAGGTGTAATTTTTGCCTCAATATCCTTAGGGTCAATGTTAATATGATCAGGACCAACAATATCAGCAAATACTGGCTCTGCACCAACATATCGTATACAGTTACAGGAAGCTGCAAAAGTCAAAGAAGGACAAATCACTTCATCACCAGGGCCAAAGCCACATACCATGCAGCATACGTGCAATGCGTCAGTGCAATTCGACATACTAACTGCATATTTAACACTTAGCATATCCGAGAACATCTTCTCTAGTTCTGCATTCTTAGGCCCAGTGGAAATCCAACCGGATTTAATAGTATCATATGCAGCCTGTGCCTCTTTTTCGTCAAAATTTAAATTAAACAATGGTATTTTATAACTCATAATATTTGTTTTTCACATTTTCTGATCAAGGTTTTTTCCTTTTTCCTCGTGCTCAAAATTAGGAATAAAGCCTTTTATTTCCTTAACCACATCTTCCTTTGTAAAATCGTCTGAGGAAAAAATCTGCTCCAGCTTATCGAAGAAGTGGCATACTTCTGCAATAGGCCGATGTCCCCGGCTTTCCACCACCCCTAAAGAATCAAATCTGCTCATATCCAGTTTTTCACCTGGGACATAGAATTCCTCGAAAGCCTTTTCTCCAGTAGTATCACTCTTAAAATAGACAACCGGATATACAGTCGAATTATAGCTCATTTCTGACGCATATTCTTTAGCTTCTTCGTCATTGCGGCATTCTTTTTTCTCAAAACCTTCAGACTTTACAAACTCATCACAAATTGATGAGAAAGTAAGCATTTGATCCTCTCCCAATTTCGGGAAGAATATCTCCCCTCCTTTACCAAGAATGCAGGCGAGCATACAAATTTGTCCGGATTCTTCTGGGGAAACAAAATATCTTCTTACATCTGAAGGAGCAGCCAAAGGTTGTTTCTTCCGCAAACGATTAAGCCACCCGTCTGGAAGCGAGCCATTAGAAAATGCCACATTTGCAAAGCGAGCGGTAGTAACCTTAAAATACTGATTATAAGACATTACCAAATCCTCCATAATTCGTTTGCTTGCTCCCATAATATTCACAGGATTAGCTGCCTTATCTGTGGAAACGCAGAAGAAATGTTTAGGAGGATATACAGTCAGCAAATCCATCAATTTCTTTGCCTTGATGTCGTTGTTTTCAATCAGGGCCTGAACGCTATATTTGTCCTTTTCTGAACGCACGTGTTTGTGGGCTGAGAAATTTGCCACAATATCGAATCCCTTCTCTTCTCTGAAAATTCTCTCAAAAATGGGATCAGCAAAATTCAAAGTATAGCACCTGAATTCTTCTGGACAGTACAGCCCTTTTGTTGACCTGATATCGCGAACAAGTTCTGCAAGACCATTTTCGTTCAAGTCAATAACAACAACAGAACTTGGCTCAAATCTCAGAATAGCCTTGATAAATGAAGAACCTATTGAGCCTGCTCCTCCGATTACACATACCGACTTGCCTTTGATTTCTTGAGTTAGCCTATCTGCATTTCTTTTTATATCTGTATCAAATAAACTCTTAGAACGGAAGGTTACACTATCTGAAATAAACTTATTTAAATCAAACATTATTATTCTGTTTTGAATAAATATTTCCTAAATAAATCTTTAATAACTATAGTCTGCCATCAATAATATTTCTGTCAAGTGTCCATTTTACATCAAAAATGACGTGGTTTTCGTTCAATAGGCCTGGCAAATCAAGTCCTTCAAACTTTTTATGAGCAACTGCGGCAATTGCGGCATCAAATTTCTTTTCGGGCAGTTCATTTACAACTTCTATCCCATATTCCTTTTCTACAATCTGAGGATTTGCCCAAGGATCGTAAATAGTGATATTGAGGTTGTATTCCTTTAATGCATTATAGATATCAATCACTTTGGTATTACGAACATCCGGACAATTCTCTTTAAAAGTAAAGCCTAAGATGATTATATCTGAATTTAGAATCTGAATGCCTTTCTTCAGCATAAGCTTAACAGTTTCAGAAGCAACATATTCCCCCATACCGTCATTCATTCGGCGCCCTGCCAGTATAATTTCCGGATGATAGCCATGACGTTTTGCACATTGAGCAAGATAGTATGGATCTACTCCAATACAATGTCCTCCAACTAGGCCTGGTCTGAACGGGAGGAAGTTCCATTTGGTACCCGCAGCTTCCAAAACATCATTGGTATCAATCCCCATCTTGTTAAATATCTTTGACAGTTCATTAACGAATGCTATGTTGATATCTCTCTGAGAGTTCTCGATGACTTTTGCAGCCTCTGCTACTTTGATTGAAGGGGCAAGGTGTGTACCGGCAGAGATCACAGAAGCATATACCTCGTTCACATATTTTCCAACTTCTGAAGTTGATCCTGAGGTAACCTTCTTAATATGCTCTACAGTATGTAGTTTATCTCCTGGATTAATTCTTTCAGGAGAGTACCCTCCATAAAAATCCTTATTCATTTTCTTGCCGGAGACTCTCTCAATCACCGGAATGCATTCATCTTCAGTAACTCCAGGATAAACAGTAGATTCAAACACTACAACATCTCCGTCATTGATAACCTTCCCCACTGTTTCAGAGGCACCATACAAAGGGGTCAAGTCTGGATTATGGTCATCATCTACAGGTGTTGGAACAGCAACTACATAGAAATTGCATTCTTTAATATCGTCTATATTCGAAGTACATACAAAGCCATGCTTATTAATGGCTTCTTGTAACAAATCATCAGATACCTCCAAAGTAGAATCGTGTCCTTCCATAAGAGCTTTTACCCTATTGGAATTCATATCAAAACCTACTGTTTTATATTTGGTTGAAAATAGGCTCGCTAACGGCAGACCAACATAGCCAAGCCCTATAACGCAAATTTTAGTCTCTTTCATAATATTTGTTTTTTATATTTACGAGTTATTTTTATACCATTCAATGGCCTCATTCAGACCTCTTGCAAAGTCATATTCTGGTTCATATCCCAACATCTTTCTGGCTTTGCTAATATCAGCATTAGAGTGTTTTATATCACCTCTTCTATCTGGACCGAATATAGGCTCAATGTCTTTTCCTAATGCATTTGTCAGGGCATGGTATATATCTATCAGATACTCTCGTCCACCATAAGCAACATTAAATACTTCTCCTGCAGCCTCATCTCCTGCCAGACAGGCTTTAAGGTTTGCTTCTATGACATTCTCGATATATGTAAAGTCCCTACTTTGCTTACCATCTCCATTGATGGTAGGCCTCTCATCATTCAAAAGCATCTTAATAAATTTAGGAATAACAGCAGCATAAGCCCCATTAGGATCTTGTCTGCGACCGAACACGTTAAAATAGCGAAGTCCGATTGTTTTCAATCCATAATGCCTGGAATATTGCTTTGCCCATTCTTCATCTGCCATCTTAGTCAATGCATAAGGACTCAGCAAATTTCCTTCAATACCTTCCTTCTTGGGAAGATTCGGTTCGTCCCCATATACTGAACTAGAAGATGCATAGACAAATGTTTTCACATTACACTTCCTTGCCGCCTCCATCATATTGAGTGTGCCTTGAATGTTATTCGCACAATAGAATAATGGCATTTCGATAGAACGCGGTACTGATCCCCAAGCGGCTTCGTTCATAACATAATCCACGCCTTCACAAGCCATCATACAAGTATCCAAATCCTTGATATCACCTTTTATGAATTCATAATTAGGATTATCTAAAAACATTTCTACATTTGATATTTTGCCAGTAGAAAGGTCGTCCAGGCATCTTACTCGATACCCCATGTTCAAAACGGCCTCACATAGATTTGAACCGATAAATCCTGCAGCACCTGTGACAAGAAATAGACTATTATTCGGGAATACAAGTTTATTATACGACATCTCTAAAACTATTTAGATATCATTCTCTTTTTATTAATATTATTCTTTATGGTATTTGCAATTTGCATCCTATTTTCAAAAATAACACCATCATTATTACCGCTTTCAATTTTGTTATTAATGATTTTATTAACAGATGATGTGGTAGATAGCTTAACTCCAGTTCGTGATGCTGAAATTACATTATCCTCTATCACGTTTTTAACTGATGAATCAATAATGACACCGTTTTGCCCTTTAATATTACAATTGGTTAATTTAATATTGCTCGATTTTACCATATAAACCCCAAGTTCGTTCGATGAAATCTCAGAGTATGATACATCGAAATTATTGACACCATTAATAATTATTCCATTTTCATCAGAGCTTATCTTCGAGTTGATAATACTTCCCGTAGCATTACTAATAGCTATTCCGAACGATTTTTTTATATGACTATTTTCTATTCGGCAATTTTGGATTGTAATTTTTTTAGTTGCCAGAGGATGACCGCCTGCACTAATTCCGCAAGACGAAAAGAAACAGTCTTTAACTAACAAAGTACCTCCTTCATTGTATTTATTTGGCTCAAAATCAATGCCATATGCTTTATCAATCTTATTATAGAATTTACATTTTTGAATTGTAATATCATAACCATTAATCAAAGCAACCCCTTGCCTTGGAGTGCTTGAATTTCTTCCATAATTCACAAATGAGCAATTGGATATATTTACATTATTATTATTTTTATTATCTTTACCTTTACCGATATAAATCCCATCCCCTCCTATATTTTCAAACCAAACTCGTTTAATATTAATATTCTTCACTCCACAAAAATACATCCCAGCTGAATATTCAGACGTTGCTTTTGACAACTTTGCATCTATTCTTATATTTTTTACTACTATATTAGAATCTATTTCATCACTAGTCCAATGAACATTATTCATTGTAAAATCATCTTTTATCGTCATTATTACACTCGTAGAATCTACTCCTGAAATAATGCTGTTACTTCTAACATTAATAGGTGAGGATATTATGTACTTTCCAGAAGGAAAAAATAAATTATTAGAAATTCTGTATGCAGAAATAATTGCTCCAGTGTCATCATGTCTTCCATCTCCTAGTGCACCAAACCATTTTGGTGAAGCTTCTTCACTATGAAATATACCAAAAAATTGAATATTCTTAAAAATACGTCGATTGGGATCTGCTGAAATCCTGATATTGTTTCCGTAAAGCTTGCCATTGACAATGCCACCGGAATTAAAGGTTAACGATGAATTTGCCGGTAAATAAATTGTCTTGCCCTTAAGATCTATTGTTGAATTGATTATGTAATCCAATTCGTTATATGAGAATTGTTTTTGAATATTAAGACTATTTTTAAGTACCACAGAACCGAAAACATTAACACAAATTAAAATAGAAATTAATGTGAATATAATTCTCCTCATAAACAGGAATAAATTTCTAGTATTTCCTCCACACCATCTTGTTTACGACAGCGGTGTAGCTTTGGATGATTTTTATAACTTTTGTCGAGACGTTTTCGTCTGTGTAGTTCGGTACTGGTGTACCGAAATCGCCGTTTTTGTTGAGTTCTACGGCAGTATCTACGGCTTGAAGCAATGATATTTCGTCAATGCCTGCGAGAATGAATCCCGCCTTGTCCAATGACTCAGGACGCTCAGTAGAAGTTCTGATACATACGGCTGGGAAAGGATGCCCGACTGATGTGAAGAACGAACTTTCCTCCGGAAGTGTACCCGAATCAGAAACTACGGCAAATGCGTTCATCTGCAGGCAATTGTAATCGTGGAATCCTAATGGTTCGTGCTGTATCACTCTATTATCAAGCTTAAATCCGGAAGCCTCAAGTCTCTTGCGTGAACGAGGATGACAACTGTAAAGAATCGGCATATTGTACTTTTCCGCCATCTTGTTAATGGCATTAAAAAGACTCTTGAAATTCTTGTCCGTATCAATATTTTCCTCCCTGTGTGCTGAAAGAAGGATGTATTTTCCCTTTTCAAGCCCAAGCCTATTATGCACGTCAGAAGCCTCAATTTCAGACAAATTATGATGCAGCACCTCCGCCATAGGGGAACCGGTCACATAAGTCCTTTCCTTTGGGAGACCGCACTCCGCAAGATACCGTCTTGCGTGTTCGGAATATGCCAGATTCACATCAGAAATGATATCCACAATCCTTCTGTTGGTCTCCTCCGGCAAACACTCGTCCTTGCATCGGTTACCGGCCTCCATATGGAAAATTGGGATATGCAGTCTCTTTGCACCGATTACAGAAAGACAACTGTTCGTATCACCCAATACAAGTACTGCATCCGGCTTGACTGCCACCATCAGTTTGTATGAACGGTCAATAATGTTACCCATCGTCGCTCCCAAATCTTCTCCCACTGCGTCCATATACACCTCTGGTTCAGCTATTTTGAGGTCTTTGAAGAACACCCCGTTGAGATTATAGTCGTAATTCTGACCTGTATGTGCCAGAATTACATCAAAATATTCCCTACTCTTATTTATTACGGCCGCAAGTCGAATGATTTCGGGTCTGGTACCGACAATAATCAGTAGTTTGAGCTTACCATTATTGGCGAAACTGACATTATTGTAATCTGTTTTAATATCCATAATTTACTTGTTTTCAACTGGTTCGAAATATGTGTCCGGTCTGTTCGGGTCAAATTTTTCGTTTGCCCACATCACTGTCACCAGATTTTCGGTATCTGAAAGATTGATGATATTGTGAGTATATCCCGGTAGCATATGCACTGCCTGGATATTCTCTCCTGAAACCTCAAATTCCATTATTTCATCGGTACCGATTTTACGTTCCTGAATCAGTCCGTGACCTGCCACAACGATGAAAAATTCCCATTTTGTGTTGTGCCAATGCTGTCCCTTCGTAATTCCGGGTTTGGAGATGTTGATACTTACCTGCCCGCATTTCTCCGAGCGAAGTAATTCTGTAAAGCTTCCCCTTGCATCAGTATTCATTTTCAACGGGAAAGCTGTTTTTTCTTTCGGCAGATAGCTAAGGTAAGTAGTATATAATTTCTTTGGAAATGAATTTTCAGGAATTTCAGGAACAACCAGAGTTTCAGGCTGAGCCTTGAAAGATTCCAGAAGTCTTACAATTTCACCTAAAGTGGCCCTGTGCGTAGTGGGAACGGCACAATAACGACCATCATCCCTGAAAACCACATTCATTCTGTCAAACTCGCAATGATGTTCCTCTCCTACAAGAGCTGCAAGCATCTCATCAACAAGGTCGTCTATGTAAAGGAGTTCGAGCTCGACCTTAGGGTCATTCACATGAATCGGCAAATCATTCGCATAATTGTTGCAGAATGTCGCTATGGCACTATTGTAGTACGGCCTGCACCATTTTCCGAAAAGATTCGGGAATCTGTAAACTAAGACCTTTGCCCCTGTCTCTTTGGAATAATCGAAAAAAAGTTCTTCGCCGGCTTTCTTGCTTCTTCCGTACTCGCTGTCCCCAAAACGCCCCATCAGGGTAGCCTGAATGGAACTTGAAAGCATTACAGGACAATTGTTCCTGTGCTTTTTCAGAGTATCGAGCAAAGTCGAGGCAAAGCCGAAATTTCCTTGCATAAACTCCCCTGCGTCTTTCGGACGATTTACCCCTGCAAGATTGAATACAAAATCCGCCTTCCTGCAATACTCGTCCAATTCCTCAAGTATGGAGTCTACATCATATTCAAAGACTTCAAGCTTATCGCCTTTTTCTTCGAGCAGTTTGCCGACTTTGTACCATTTTGCCTTTCCCTCAGCTACATTTCGCAGTTGAGTGCACAAATTTTTTCCTACGAAGCCTTTTGCTCCGGTAACTAAAATCTTCATACGCCTAAATTACTGCACGAAGTTACCCTCGCCACTCAATTCTTTCTTAATGTACTCCAAAGCACCAATCTTCGCCTTTGTCTCCTCCAAGTTCAGACGATATGTATTGTCTGAGTTAAATTCCTCTATTTCAGCACGCTTGGTATCACCCTCCTTGAAGAACTTGTCGTAATTCAAGCCACGGTTGTCAGCAGGAACACGATAGAAGTTGCCCATATCCTCTGCCTTGGCACACTCTTCCTTTGTGAGCAATGTCTCGTACATCTTTTCACCATGACGTATGCCGATAACCTTAATATCTTCCTTCTTACCACCAAACAGCTCGCATACTGCTTCAGCCTGTGTCTGGATTGTGCAAGCCGGAGCCTTCTGTACGAGTATATCCCCATTCTGACCATGCTCGAATGCAAAAAGGACGAGGTCTATAGCTTCTTCCAATGACATGATGAAACGTGTCATTTTAGGTTCTGTCAGTGTAATAGGGTTACCGCTGCGAATCTGTTCAATCCACAAAGGAATTACAGAGCCACGAGAACACATTACATTACCATAGCGCGTACAGCAAATCTTAGTTTTACCAGAGTAACGGCTCTTTGCCACAGCAATCTTCTCCTCAATAGCTTTTGTTATACCCATTGCGTTAATAGGATAAGCTGCTTTATCGGTAGAGAGGCAGATAACAGCACCAACACCAGCCTCAATAGCAGCAGTAAGTACATTGTCAGTACCGATAACGTTGGTTTTTACGGCCTCCATAGGAAAGAACTCACAACTTGGCACCTGCTTCAATGCTGCTGCATGAAAGATGTAATCTACACCTGGCATGGCATTCTTGCAAGATTGCAAGCTTCGTACATCACCGATAAAAAACTTTATTTTGTGTGCTACATCTGAATATTTTGTCTGATACTCATGACGCATATCATCCTGTTTCTTCTCATCACGTGAAAAAATACGAATCTCATCTATGTCTGTACGAAGGAAACGATTTAACACTGCATTACCAAAGGAACCTGTTCCACCGGTAATCATAAGTGTTTTACCTGCAAAAATACTCATAGTTTAAGATTTTAAATAGTTTTAAAATACTTCGGTAAATATTTACCGGCGTATTGATTTATAAACATATCAAAAATAATTTTTTAGTCATCTGTATATTCCTTATACCACTCAACAAACTGCCTTAAGCCGTTGCGGAGGGGGGTGGAGGGCTTGAAGCCGAAGTCTTGCTCAAGAGGGGTCGTATCGGCGTAGGTTACAGGTACATCGCCGGGCTGCATAGGCACAAGTTCCTTATGGGACTCGAAATCATAATCGGGCGGCAGTACTCCTGCACGTACAAGCTCTTCTTGCAGGATATTAACGAAATCAAGGAGATTTTCCGGCCTGTTATTGCCGATATTATACACCTTGTACGGAGGGACAGGCAGTCCGTCCTCGCCATTTCGCTTTTCCGGAGCATGCTGCATCACCCGCACAACTCCTTCCACAATGTCATCTATGTATGTAAAATCCCTTTTGCAGTTTCCGTAATTGAAAATCTTTATTTTCCCCCTTTTCACGAGCTTGTCAGTAAATCCGAAATATGCCATGTCCGGACGTCCCGCAGGCCCATAGACAGTGAAAAAGCGCAACCCCGTAGAGGGAATATTGTAGAGTTTGCTATAGGCGTGAGCCATCAGCTCGTTGCTCTTCTTTGTGGCCGCATAAAGACTGACCGGATTGTCCACCTTGTCGTCTGTGGAATAAGGCACCTTCTTGTTGCTACCGTAGACCGATGATGATGATGCATATACAAGGTGTTCGACTTCATGGTAACGGCAAGCCTCAAGTATGTTGTAGAACCCAATCAGATTGCTCTCAATATATGCGTCAGGGTTAGAAATCGAATATCTCACCCCTGCCTGAGCAGCAAGATTTACAACTACGGCAGGCTTGTATTTGCCGAATATGCCTTCTATTGCCCCCTTGTCGGCAATGGACCCCTCAACGAAGAGCCAATCCCTGCCAAGACCTTCAATTTCAGCAAGGCGTCCCCTTTTTATTCTGACATCATAGTAATCGGTCATATTGTCGATTCCGATTACCTTTATGTCTTCAAAATCATGAAAAAGACGCTTTACGAGATTTGAGCCTATGAAGCCTGCGGCCCCCGTGATAAACACGGTCTTCCCTATAAGGCTGACGTTATATTCCAACATAATCAGTCGCGTCTGTAAATATCTCGCGTATATACTTTCTCCTCAACGTCATTCAGACAGTTGTCGTAGCGGTTGGCAATAATTGCATCGGACAATGCCTTGAAATGCTCCAAATCATTGACTACCTCGCTTCCGAAGAAATGCGTACCGTCTTCAAGAGTAGGCTCATATATAATCACCTTGGCTCCTTTTGCCTTGATGCGCTTCATGACACCTTGGATTGAGCTCTGGCGGAAATTGTCTGAATTCGATTTCATGGTAAGACGATATACACCTATGACCACTTCTTGCTCACGGCTTTCATCCCAATTGCTTGATGCTGTGTAATATCCGGCCTTTGCAAGCACCCTGTCCGCTATGAAATCCTTTCGCGTCCTGTTGCTTTCCACTATTGCCTCAATGATATTCTCCGGCACATCGGCATAATTCGCAAGCAGCTGCTTTGTGTCTTTCGGCAGACAATAGCCGCCGTATCCGAATGAAGGGTTGTTATAATGCGTCCCGATACGGGGGTCGAGGCAAACACCGTTTATAATAGACTGTGTGTCAAGACCTTTCATTTCAGCATATGTGTCAAGCTCGTTGAAATAGCTTACACGGAGCGCAAGGTAGGTGTTGGAGAAAAGTTTCACCGCTTCGGCTTCGGTGAGCCCCATGAACAAGGTCTCGACATTCTCCTTGATTGCTCCCTCCTGGAGAAGTCCAGCAAAAGTCCGAGCCGCTTTGTCAAGCCGCACATCGTCCTCAGGACGGCCGACAATTATTCTGCTCGGATACAGATTGTCGTATAGAGCCTTGCTCTCGCGCAGGAATTCAGGGGAGAATATGATGTTCTGCGAGCCTGTTTTCTTTCTTATGCTTTCGGTATATCCGACCGGGATAGTGGACTTTATGACCATTATGGCTTCCGGATTATATTTCATAACAAGATCTATGACCGTCTCCACTGCTGATGTGTCGAAAAAGTTTTTCTGGCTGTCGTAGTTCGTAGGAGCGGCTATGACCACGAAGTCAGCGTCTGAGTAGGCTTCTTCTGCATCGAGTGTGGCTTTGAGGTTCAATTCTTTCTCCGCAAAATATTTTTCGACATATTCATCATGTATCGGAGATTGCCTCCTATTGAGCATTTCTACTTTTTCGGGTATAATGTCCACAGCAACGACTTCGTTGTGCTGCGACAACAGTGTGCCTATTGAAAGACCCACGTACCCTGTTCCTGCAACTGCGATTTTCATATTATGCCGTTTTTTAAATTTCTATCCTAAAAATCAGAGAGCCCCTTTTTGACATCCTGACGCGTTAACGTCCTTCCTTGTCATCCTGCCTCCCTGCCTATTTGACGTTCTGTGCGAGCGTCCTTCCTGTCCTCCTGACGCGGCAACATCCAAAATGAATGCCCTTCCTGTCACTGACGCGGTGCCTCTCTAAACGAATGCCCCTTCCTGTCATCCTGAGCGAGTGGAACGAGCGTGAGGATCTGCATATTCCTCAGCCGACATCGCTCCTCCGGAATACCAGCCGGAAAACAATATGAATGCCCCGTGGTGTTAAGAAAGACCACACCAAGGCATGCAGTAAGGCTCAATCCAAAACTTCAAGGTCCTCTATCGGAACGTAGGCGGAAGCGACGGCAAGCACGCCCGGAAGTTCCACCAAAACACGCCTCGACTTCCGAAGCCGCACCACAGTCCCGGTCACCCCAACAAACGGACCTCTCCTTACCTTCACTTTCATCCCTCCTCTCAATTTCTCCGAAACCTTGGACAGATAAATTGCATCATCCGACGACTCGGTAGAAATCCTGATAAAATCCTCAATCTGCTTTTCGGGAATTACGATAGGCTGTCTCGTCACCTTGTCCCATATAAAATGCGTCATCCTGCGGTCTCCCTCCGACAGCATATATTCCTCAATATCCTTTCTTGAGGCCTGTACGAATATCAGATTTCCGACTGCCGGTACTTGACGTCTGAAAATCTTACCCCCCTCCTCTTCCCTAACCGTCATCATCGGCACAAAACTCTTGATTTTCAACTCATTAAGTCGCTCCTGCACTCTCAGCTCCCTGCGATAAGTCACCCTCAATGCAAACCAGCTGATGCTATCATTCCCTTTATTCCGCATTACCGTACGGATGCAATCAAGGTCACCCTGAGACCTGTGCTCAGCGTGAATCTTGCTATTGGAAGCATTGCCACAAGTTTGTCCTGCACTATCCAGCAACAAGGATTGACCTGTCATTAAAATAAATATTCATATAAATATAAGACTAATAAAACAAATAGCCTTATATTTCTATTTTTCGTCCTCCCCTCGCCTCAAAATAGCAGCCACACATCTTGCGAGCGAGTCTCTCCAATACGGTATATCCACCCCGAAAGTCCTCTTTACCAATGTCTTGTCCAATACGGAATAATGAGGTCTCTTAGCAACTACAGGATATTCACAGCTCAAACACGGCAGCACCGTGCAGCCACCTCCTGACATATCATTGACAGCCACTGCAAAATCATACCATGATGCCACCCCCTCATCGGTATAATTATATACACCGTTATTCCCCATTTTTCTGTCGGAAATAATTCCACAAATCACTTTTGCCAAGTCGGCCGCACTTGTAGGCGTGCCAATCTGATCCGAAACTACATTTATCGTATCTTTTTCTGAAATCAGCCGGAGTATAGTCTTGACAAAATTATTCCTGAACTCCGAATACAACCACGCCGTCCGGAATATAATATGTCTGCAACCCGAATCTGCAATCGCCATCTCCCCTGCCAGCTTGGTAACGCCATAGACCCCCAAAGGGGATGCCATATCCGATTCGGTATAGGGCTTATAGTTCTCTCCGCTGAATATATAATCCGTAGATATATGTATAAGAAATATATCGAATTTCTTAGCACAGGCGGCCAGATAGCCTACGGCCTTGTTATTCAGCATATCAGCCATCGCAATATCGCTTTCCGCCTTGTCTACTGAAGTATATGCGGCACAGTTTATTATAACATCGATTTTCTCTGACTTGCAAATAATGTCAATAGCCCCAGGATTGGTTATGTCAAGGCTCAAGGTCTCAAGTCCCGGCCTGATATTTATGTCACTGAAGATATAGCGGTCACCGGAAAGCCTGGATATTTTCCTGATCTCCATTCCCAACTGGCCGTTGGCTCCTGTAACAAGAATATTCATAATCCGTCCTCCAAGCCGGCCATTATTGGCTCCAGCTGCTTTATCGTCTCACGCTTCAATATCTTACTATGATATTGTCCGTCTATTGCCCTGAATCTGTGACAATCAGAGCCTACCATTGAGTACCAGCCTTTTCCCAAAAGATATTTGGCTTTCTGATATGTCTGTTCGCCGTAGACCCCAAGTATCGAAGGAAGATTCATCTGGAAGACAACCCCCATATCATGAAGCCTAACATAATCATTTTCATTCATATAGCGATACCGCTCAGGGTGGGCAAGCAAAGGACGGTAACCGGCTCTGAACATTGTATCTAAAATATCCCACAAGTCTATAGGCGGAGACCATGTGCTGGTTTCTACCAAGACCAAGTCCCCTCCGTGCAACAGCAAATCCTTTTTGCTCAGCCTTTCGACAAAGAGGGCATCTATCATATATTCCGAAGACAACTTCAGATGTATCTTGCCTTTATACGCCGCCTTCAACTCCTGAAACCGTGCCTGGAGTCCCTCTGTCGTATTGGGGACGTCTTCCATAGTATGGGGTGTCAGCCACAAGGTGCCTAAACCGGCAGTCTCTAAGAAATCAAGGATTTGCAGGCTTTCTTCGACTTTCTTTACACCGTCGTCCAGACCGTACAAGATGTGACTGTGGTTGTCGACGGCACCTTTGATAAGCCCGCTTTCCAATAAAGAGCTCCTGCTATTGAAGAATCCGAACATTATGAATTGGAATTATTGCCATGACTGCCCCCATAACCGTAGCCGTAACCGTAGCCATAGCCATAGCCGTAATGTCCATAACTCCGGCTCGCGGCTTCTACACCATTCAGTATCAAGGCCATACGTTTATAAACGCCAGACTCGTAAAGTGCCTCAACATCCGGCAACGCCCTCTTGTCAAACCTGCCGGCACGCATGATCAACACGGTTATATCTGCATGCTTTGCAATTATTCCGGTGTCGGCGACAATTCCTACAGGCGGACAGTCAATAAATATATAATCAAATTCTTTTGCCAAACGCTCTATCATCTCGTCAAACCTCTCCGATACCAAAAGCTCTGCAGGATTCGGAGGCAGGGAGCCTACCGGCAATATTGAAAGATTTTCACCGAGGCTATATATATTATCCGACAGGTTAAGGCTCCTGCCGTTCAAATAGGCAGATACGCCTGTCTTATTGATTCTCAAAGCCTTGGATAATGTAGCCTTTCTCAGATCAAGGTCGAGCAGCAACGTCTTGCTCCCTTTAAGAGCCATAGAGGCGGCCATATTCATTATCATAAAGGTTTTTCCGGCATTAGGGTTGAACGAAGTAACCATAATCTTGTTACACTTATTCTTATTGCCTGCCGTCATAAGGTCAAGATTAGTCCTCAGAACCCTGAACGCCTCATTCATAGTATCTCTCTTGCCGGATTCTACAACAATCCTGCAATTGTCATCATTGAGCCTGTCTGTCCTTAGTCTCTTGAGCCAGTTACCGGACAACCCCATTTGAGGAATTTCGGCAAGGAAAGGAGCCTGGAGATTGGCGATGTCGGAGCGGTTTTTGACCCTCATATCCAATTGGTTTATAAGGAAGAAGACTGCAAAAGGTATCCCGGCACCCAAAATCAATGCGATTAGCAGAATCATGCTTATATTAGGGGCATACGGGAACGGAGAGCCGTTCGGCTCCATAATCATACGTGTATTCTCCACATTGACTAAAGCCGTGATTTCATTTTCCTCACGCTTCTGTAGGAGGTAGATATAAAGCTGTTCCTTGACTTTTTGCTGCCTCTCTATCGAAAGCAGTTGCAACTGCTGACCTGACGTAGAGGCAATTCTACGCATGACTTCGTTCTCCTGATTGCTTATCTTGTCGGCCTGGAGCTGCAATGTGGCTATAAGGCTCTCAATAGAACGATTCACAGCCATCTTCAATTGGATTAAGGCCTCGGTCAATTCCGCAACTGCGGGATTCTCGGCACTACTCTCGGCAAGCAACCTGTTCCTCTTCAGAAGACACTCATTATAATATTTAATCTGCTCATTTACGGAAGTGCTTGTAAGTCCGGAATTTGCCGGAATCAGGTCGTCCCGATGCGAACTGTCGTTTACATAATCCCTGATGAATTTTGCAATGGAAAGCTGGTTATTGATATCAAAAGCCTTTGTCCCGTATTCCGAAGACTGCTGGAGGTAGGCCTCTGAAACGGCCTGTATATCAGTAATCTTATTCTTCTCCTTATAATCTTTCAAGTTGCCCTCGACATTGCCCAGCTCCTTTTCGATTATGCCGAGCCTGTCATTTATGAACTTGGTAGTGTTCACGGCAGACCTGTTCTTGTTCTCCACCCATTCTTCATTATATACATCCACAACGGCTTGTACTATATTTGCCGCCCTGGCCGGGAACCTGTCTGTGAGGGACAGGACAACCACAGAGGACTCTTTCCCTGACAAGGATGCGGTAAATCGCGAGATATAGGATTTGGCACGCGACATAGGATTGACCCAGCTTACGCGAATGTCATTGTCCCAATTCTTTATATTGGCCGTCGGGACGAGCATAACTATTCCCACCGGGGTCATAATGGTGTCATTAAGAGAGCCTTTCACCTTTGAGGCCTTGATTTTGTCATGTCCGGCATAAAAATTCTTCAATACGAAACTGCTGTCGTCCTCTTTGCATACATCGAATCCGAAAGAGGTTACCGGGTTGCCGTCTATAAGAGAAAGCGTAAAAGGTGCCGACGTGAACAATTCCCTCTTCCTCAAAAACTGATATTCGGTGTAGGTGGTTTCATAGCCGAGACGCTTTACCACCCTGGCCATAAGATCCGGAGAAGAAAAAGCCTCTATTTCATTATAGACGTTTGTTCCGCCCTGGCCCCTGTAACGGGCGAGATTATTGGAAAATGCGGCAAGATCCCTCATAGTGGAATTTCCGGCTGCCTCATCCACAATGACCTTTGCAGAACGGCTGTAAGTTTTCGGAGTTTTGTAAATATAAAATGCTGCTATAAAAAGGCAGAATAATATTGAAAATATATACCAGAACCTATTGTTCCATATCATCGACCAAAGGTCGGCGAGTTGCAGACTGTCGGCATCGTTGCTTATCTTATTAAAATTATTCTGACCGTTTGTATTTTCCTGAGTCATCTCTTAAATTATTTGGATAATGTAATAATAAGATTGGCGATTGTCAGCAAGGAGGCGCTGATTGATGTCCAGAAGCTGACAGACCTGAAGCTGTTCTCGTTTATCGTTGACTGCCCGGCACGGACCCGGTTAGGCTCCACATACACT
Organism: uncultured Bacteroidales bacterium; assembly: GCA_947253655.1. Lineage (GTDB taxonomy): Bacteria > Bacteroidota > Bacteroidia > Bacteroidales > UBA932 > Cryptobacteroides. The sequence goes on along the minus strand of CAMYAE010000001.1, from coordinate 220,494 downwards.
TCGTCACTCTGTTGCAGATAATAGGCCGGGGAATTGAACAGGTCCGAACTGCGCAAATCGATAACATATATGACCCTGTGTCCGTTTTGCTCCCTGACCACCCTCACATTGTCACGCCTTCCGTAGATTGTCAAGTCACCTGCAAGGCTAAGTGCCTGTAGGATATTGATCTTATCTCCAGAGACCGTATATGATCCCGGACGGGTTACTTCACCGACTACGGATATCTTGAAATTCATAAATTCTACTGTCACCACAGGGTCCTTGAGCTGGCCGCTTGACTGCAGCTTTTCTTTCACCTTGTCAGCCACCCCCCAACGGTTGAGTCCGGCCACTTTGATTTTGCCGAGTATCGGGAAATCTATATTACCATCAGAATCAACGGAATATCCCATAATCCTATATGAACCTGCACCTGCCATTCCGGTCTCGGAGCCGGCCTGGTAACTGACATTTGCAAGATTGAATGGAGCGGAAAGTTCAGGTGTCCTGCTCGTAACGACTATGGAAATCATATCCTGAGGCTGCACCAAGATACCTTCATTACTGTTCATTTTCATTATGGTGTCGTTCTGGATATCCTGCAGATAATTGATTTTCTGATATGTCTTTGTGCTGCAAGATGCTATAATGGACACAGCACCGGAAAGCAGAACAATATACAATATGATTTTCTTCATAATTAATTAAATGAAATTATTTCTAATCAACCCTTATGCCAATAAATATCAAATTACAAAAATAGTCCCTTTATTTAACTTTGGCAATATAAAATACCCTAAAATCGGTTTATATTAATTATATTTGTATTGTGATAATTTGAAATGGAACAGATCAAGAGCGGATGCGATGGCCGTCCGGCAATAAATATATTTACTGACGGGGCCTCAGCAGGCAATCCGGGTCCCGGTGGCTATGGGGTTGTGATGAAATGTGCAGGTCGTGTCAAAGAGCTCAGCGGCGGATTCAGACTGACTACCAATAATCGTATGGAGCTGCTGGCTGTCATTAAAGGCTTGGAGGCGGTGAAATGGGACAATGCCGTTATTGAAGTATGGAGCGATTCCTCCTACGTCGTCAAGGCCGTTACCGAAGGCTGGTTGTCCAAATGGTCCCGCAAGGGCTTCGCCAAGGTAAAGAATGTCGACCTTTGGATGAGGTTTCTGCCTTTGTACAACAAGCATAGGGTCCGTTTCCATTGGATAAAGGGGCATGCCGGGCATCCGGAGAACGAGAGGTGCGATGCCTTGGCTGTTGCGGCATCAAAAGGTGCAGGACTGCCCGAAGATGAAGGTTATGAAAAACAATTATTAAAAGAATAACATAGTGATAGATAATAAATTAGTTGTGGGAATCTCCCAGGGGGACGGCAACGGGATAGGATATGAAGTGATTATAAAGGCAATTGCCGATGCCAGAATTCTTGACTCATTCACGCCTGTAATCTACGGCTCGTCAAAGATTTTCGGATTTTACAAGAAGTCGATTCACGAAATCGGAGCAATGGACACCTACGTTATAAATTCCGCCTCCGATGCTCGTCCGAGAAAGATAAATATAGTCAATTGCTTGGCCGACAATGTTTTCGTAGAGCCGGGACAGGCCACTAAAGAATCCGCGCAGGATGCCGGCACATCGTTGGAATGTGCTGTCGAAGACCTCAAGAACGGTAAGATAGATGTCTTAGTGACCGCTCCTATCAACAAAAGAGCTATGGCAGATGCCGGCTTCGGGTTTACCGGACATACGGAATATCTTGAAAAGGCGTTCGGCGTTGACGAAGTGGCGATGTTCATGGTAAGTGACACTCTGAAAATCGGTGTTGTCACAGGCCATATTCCACTGAAGGAGGTACCGTCTTCGATTTCAAAAGAGAAGATTCTCAGCAAGTTGCGGCTTCTGGACTTTTCGCTCCGGAGGGATTTCGGCATAGACCGGCCTAAAATTGGAGTTCTCGGACTTAACCCGCATTGCGGTGATGACGGTCTCCTTGGAGATGAAGAGCAGCGTATAATCCTGCCGGCTGTAGAAGCTGCAAATAATGAAGGAATTTTAGCTTTCGGCCCATATTCTCCTGACGGATATTTCGGTTTAGGGCATTTCAGCAACTTTGATGCTACTTTGGCCATGTACCACGACCAGGGCCTGTCACCGTTCAAGGCCTTGGCCTTTGAGACCGGAGTTAATTTCACTGCCGGTCTGCCTGTGGTCAGGACTTCTCCGGATCACGGCACCGCATACGAAATGGCCGGTCGCGATGAAGCTAATCCGAGGTCTATGATGTCGGCAATATATTGTGCTATAGATATTTATAATAGAAGAAAAGACTACGATGCACTCCAGGCCGGCAAGATGAAAATCAGCACGGACGAAGATAAATCCGGACGATAAGATATTTTAAAGGCTGGCTATACAAGCGATTGGCTTCGGCCCGGCAACTGTCTATACGCCATGCTTGGCAGTTGCAGTTTATCCTAATTTCACAATTTCTTCGCAATACTTCAGCGTCGCTTCACGATGAGTTATAAAAATTATGGTCTTGTCTTTATGCACGGAGGTAAGGCCTTGAAGGAGACGCTCTTCGGTCTCCGGATCAAGCGAGGAACTGAACTCGTCCAAGAGCATTATGCTGCCCGGCCTTAACAAGCCTCTGGCTATGGCTATCCTTTGAGCCTGCCCCTCGCTGAGTCCCGTCCCTTTCTCTCCGCAGACCGTGTCCAAAGCATCGGGAAGCTCTCTGACAAATTCAGCAGCAGAGAGTTCCAAAGCCTCCCACATCCTTTCTTCGGTCGCAGCGGGATCTCCCATAAGCAGATTTTCCCTTATCGTTCCACTGAACAAGGTGTTGCCCTGAGGCACATAGACCATATTTATACGCGTCATCGGAGAAGCGGCTACTTCCTCACCACCGGTACCCTCCGGGCTTTGCGAATATATCGTTATCCTACCGGAGACAGGCTTCAGCAATGACAATATCAGCCTTATCAAAGTACTCTTTCCGGCCCCTGTCTCCCCTACTATTGCCGTCCTTGTGCCAGGTCCGAAGTCATGGCTAAAGTCTTTCAGTACATATTCATCTCCGTCAGGGTATATATATGAGAGGTTGTCTATTCGGATTCCGGCAGGAGGAAGCAGCTTTACAGGCTCTCCAATCTCCTCTTTTTCAGTGTCTTCAAGTGCGGCCACCCTGTCAATTGAAGCCGTGGCATATACAAAATTAGGAATTTGCCTTGTAAGCCGGATTGACGGGCCCTGAATCTGCCCTACCAGCTGGAGGAAGGCTGTCAGCATACCGAAAGTGATAGTGCCTTTGTATATTCCGAACACGCCCCAAAGCATTGCCGCAGCATAGCCTGCCCCGAAGACAAGACCGACAGCCGATCTTGAGAAGACATTGAACCTCGTACGCTTAAGTACCTGGTCATATTCGCTCTGCTGCAAATTGTCTAACTGCTCTTCAACCGTATCGCCCCTCTCCAAAGATTGTATGACCGTCTTGTTCTGGAGAGTTTCCTGTATATAGCCTTGCACGCGGCTCTCAGACTCCCTGATGTCCAAGGTCAACCGACGCATTTTTCTAAAGAAAATTCTGCCGAATGCCAGGAACAGAGGGGTGATCAGCAACAATATCAATGCGAGGCGCAGGTCCATTAAGGCAAGGAAAATAAAGGCTGCTATCAGCTGAAACAGGGTCGTGAAGAATGTCGGGAACTCCTCTGCTATCATTCTTGTCACCCTGTCCACGTCCGTGAATATTCTGTTCATGGTGTCTCCGGAGTGGATTTTATCTTTACCTGTCCATTGTGACTGCAACAGGTTTGAAAACAGGTGGCTCCTGATGATGAAATTCATTTTTGAATAGGTTGTATTCTCTAACCTCGTGGCCAAAGCGTTTACAACCACCCGTAGTATGATTACCGATATCAATATAATACAATATTGCACAAGGGTGTCATATACAGGCTTTCCGGCAGGGACGATGTCTCCCGTTGAAATGTCTATCAGGCGTTTGCTGACCCAAATGAAGAAAAGGTTAATCGCGACCAGCAGGAAGCCGAGCAGGATATTGATTAGAACAGCCCCGTGTATGCCTTTCGAGCGCATCCACATCCATTTGAAATATTTTCCCATAGACTTCAACATAGCAATTCTGTTTTCGCCCTTTGTCATTCCGGACGCTTCACCGTCATTCACGGACGCTTCACTGTCATTCACGGACGCTTCACTGTCATTCACGGACGCTTCACTGTCATTCACGGACGCTTCACCGTCATTCCGAACGAAGTGAGGAATCTGCCTGAACGAGTGTTCACTGTCATTCCGAACGAAGTGAGGAATCTGCCCAAACGGACGCCACCCTGCCTTCCGAACGCCGCAGACTGTCACGACTTTACGTCCTCCACGCACAGACGCTACCCTTCAATCAGCCCGATTTCCTGCCATTTTGTACATAAAGCCTCTGCGTCTTTCAAAGCCACCTCAGGCTCCACCTCGTACTCTTCGCAAAGAGCATCGGCCATAGTCCGGGCAGTAAAATCCCGTCCTTCCATTTTCTCCCATAGAAAGGCTGCGGTCTCATTGAGACTAATCAGTTTGCTGAAATTCACCTGTTCCAACCCCTCTCCGGAAAGCACCTTCTGCCCGCAGATATCACGCAGCACAAATCCTTTCTTCTGTTTCATAATAATTTTATTTACAAATTTCTATTTATTTCTGCAAATACTAAATTTGATATTGCCATTCCTGGCACCCGGCATAGTTGCACATACTTTCAAGCAGATCCTCACGCTCGTTGCACTCGCTCAGGATACAGCGTTATGCCATTTTCGGCTGCACAGGCAAAACCTCTACAAGTCCCTGTTTTGGGGCAATCGCCTGTAAACCGCCAACAAATATCTCCTGACAGGGAACAACGCCCCCCAACACCATACTAAAAGTCTCTGGACTACCGAATTCGGGTCAAGCTCTTTCTCTCCGTCCCTCAATATCTTCACAACCCTTCCGTAAACATGCTCCAAGCGGCAATGCTCCTTACTCATGTACACTCCGTCGCCTTGTATCTCCGCCACCCCGTCCTTAATCTTCAGCACCCTATGCAGAATGTATCTCCCTTCAAAATGAAACAGCACTATATCTCCTCTGCGAAGTTCACGCCTCCGCTCCCCCTCTCCGGCAGCCTTTGCCGCGACACATTCGGAAGCGGCTCCGTCCACAACGTATCCGCCGCTATCAGCACCGGGAGCATCAGTAGCCTTTGCACCTCCGCAGATTCCCTCCAGTACCACAAGGTCCTTCTCCCCTCTTATAAACGGCAGCATGCTGTATCCCTTGACCGGGATCGTCACCTTACGTCCCGTCCTAAGGATTTCAACGACCTTGTCAAAGAGATCATCATTATTTATAATTAGCTTATGCACCCTATCAACGTTTCGAGCCTTGCCGCTCCGATATTTCACCCCTACAACAATCAGTATATTATGCGAATATAATATTTTTGCCTAAAAATATAAAATATAGCCTATTTGAAAATACCGTCCAATTTGATAAATTCGCCATATCAATTAATGAATTGTATCATGAAACGTATCAGAGTCATATCAATCAGCATTGTATCTATCCTGGCCGTCCTTGCTGTCTCAAGCTGTGTTGTCGGGAAATATATGTGTAATTTCGCCCTGCTCCCGGAGGAACACGGCAACGATATTGATGGCGACCGCAGGAAAACCGAATCCAGATACCCGGGTATAATAAAATGGTATGACTCGCTGCACGAAGCGGGAGTATTCCGTGACACCTCAATTATCGGAGAAGGCGGCTACAAGCTGCATGCAGTATATGCCCCGGCCTGCGAGCCGTCCGAGGCACAGGGATCTGCAATCGTCATCCACGGATATACTGACAACCATATATGCTTTCTCAACCTTGTGAGAATGTATCGGGACTCGTTGAACTACAACGTCATGGTGCCGGATCTCCATTATCACGGACTATCGGAGGGCCGTGCTGTGCAAATGGGCTGGCTTGACCGTCTCGACATAATCCGGTGGATTGACGTTACACATAATATATGGGACAACGATTTCATGGTAATTCACGGTGTGTCAATGGGAGGCGCAACCACAATGATGGTCAGTGGAGAGCAGCTTCCGTCATACGTCAGAGCCTTTGTAGACGACTGCGGATATTCGACTGTATGGGACCAGTTCGCCTACATCCTCAAAAAAGATTTTCATCTGCCGCCTTTCCCTGTCCTTACGAGTGCGAACATCGTGTGCCGCAAACGTTACGGCTGGGATTTCAAAGAAGCTTCATCTTTGACACAGCTTGCAAAATGCGAACGGCCAATGCTTTTCATCCATGGCCAGAACGATGATTTTGTGCCTACTTCCCATGTCTACAAGAACTATGAAGCTAAAACTAATGGCTACAAAGAGCTTTGGATAGCTCCCGGCTCTGCCCACGCAATGGCCTACAAAGATCATCCTGCCGATTACACTGACCGCGTACGCAAATTTCTTGCAAAAGTCAAAGCTGAAAATCTTTAATTTGCCGTTAAAGATTTGTAAATTTCTTTAAGAAACAAGTAATTCAATTAAGAATCATCAAAATAACAATCTGAAAGGCCACTTTTCTTTTGAGGAGTGGTCTTGTTGCCTTATATTCGCATCAGAGATTGAGGGGTTGAAAGTCTTCAGATTCGGATCCATTTCAATAACGGATTCATGTTGAAGCAAGAGGGGAAGATGCGCATGCGGCAAGTCTGTCGTTGTCGGTTTGAGGGGAAAGGTTTGCCTTGCCGCAAATGTGCATCGGATTGCAAAAGGGCTGTATCATAAAAATCTATGACACAGCCCTTTCTATATTAGCAATCAAGGCTGCCTATTTGCACCAACGGTCAAGCCACTCAAAATACGAACGATGCCAGAACAGTGCGTTCTGAGGCTGGAGTATCCAATGGTTTTCATCCGGGAAGACAATCAGCTTTGACGGCACTCCCATCATCTGAGCGGCATTGAAGGCTGCCATACCCTGGTCGTAAGGTATACGGAAATCCATTCCTCCATGTATGCACAGGATAGGTGTATTCCACTTAGTGACATTCAAATCCGGCGAATTGGAATAATGCCGTACAGCCTTGGCGTTCGAACTCCACGGCGAGCCGCCCTGCTTCATGCCTCCGAAAGTAACGCCGTCACCTGCAGGACCTTGCTGCCCTTCGGAATAAGCATATTCGGAAAGCCCTCCGTTATCCCAATTAGGGAACCACATTTCCTCCGTCTCATAATACATATATTTCTCATCGAAAATGCCCGCATGAGCAATTAAGCAATCGTAGGTGTTCTCGTGTACACCTGCAAGGTAATATGCGGAAAAGCCTCCATAGGAAGCACCGCAACCGGCAAGTTTACCGACAAACGGCAAAGACTTGGCCCAACGTGCGGCTGATAAGTAATCCTGAATATTCAAGCCGACATAATCTCCGGAAATCTGCTCCGTCCATTCCTGACCGAATGCCGTAGTGCCACGCCTATTCGGAAGTACGACCACATAACCTTGGGCAGCCATAAGACGATAGTTCCACCTGTATGACCAGCCCTGACTCAATGTGCCCTGCGGTCCTCCTAACAAGATTTCTATCGCAGGGTAAACCTTTGTAGAATCGAATTTCGGAGGGTAAAGTACCCATGTCAGCATATCTTTCCCGTCAATCGTCTTGACATAATGTGCCTCGGTAAGATGCTCGTCCAATTGCGACAGTATATGTTCATTTTCCTTGGTAATCCGGCGTATTGCCTCATCTCCCGACGCACCGCCGGCTTTTTCCGCCCCACAGTTCACGGCTACAAGTTCATTAGGAAAATCCATACTGCAATAACTTGCAAGCAAAGTCCCGTCATTGAGTACAGCAAACGGGGAATTGAAATCGAACCAGGCATCCTCCGGAGTAAGCCGTACAATACCCTCTTTCCCGGCTTTGAATATTCCTTGCAACCCTTCCGCCAAAGCATTGAAATACAGGTGCTCGGAATCGGCATCCCAATAAGGTCCGGCAGCATTGTATTTGAAGCCGGCAGTTAATTCCGTAATATCTGACACCTTCGGACCGGTCTCATTCGAAAATTCCACATCAGCCACCATAAGTCTGGTCTTGTCAGCCTCATATCCGTTTCTGGCCATGCTTATCCATGCAAGTTTCTTCCCGTCAGGGCTCCACACAGGGTCCGTATCATACCCCCCGCCCATGGGAACGCGAACGGAGTTACCCGAAGCCACTTCATAGATATATATCTCGGTGTCAGTGGAAAAAGCATATTGCTTTCCGGCAAGCCTCTTGCAGCTATATGCGATATATTTGCCGTCCGGGCTCCAATCCAGCTGCTCAATGCCGCTGAACGGCTCAATCGGGAGTTCGTATGGCTCACCGCCAAGAATATCGACGGCATTCTCATCTTTGACGGATATACCGGAATTGCTGAATGGACTGACAAATGTGTGCGGCAGTTCGGTCACCCAATGGTCCCAATGCCTGTACATAAGATCTTCCGCCACATAGGCCTTAGCCTTGTCAAGAGCCGGATCACTGTCGGCCGGACTTTTGACCGGTCCGGGAACAGTGCTGACGAACATCACCTTGGACTCATCCGGCGACAGCTTGAATTCGCTTATGCCTCTTGCCACCTCGCTGACTTTCACAGCCTTGCCAAGACGGGCGGAAGCATTGTCTCCCTTAAGCCCGGTCACTTTAGCCGTATATATCCGGCCTCCCATAATATAGGCTATGCCTTTCCCGCCCTCGATCCAACGTGCATTGCTGATGCTCTTGCCCGAAAAGGTAAGTTGCTTCTTTCCGCTTCCGTCCACATTTATTACGAAGATATTTCTGCAGCTACGGTTCTCTTCCAATGAATTGTAGCTGACACCGTAGAGTATTTTCTCCCCGTCCGGAGAAATCTGCGGATCAGACAGACGTCCAAAGGCCAAAAGAGCCTCCGGAGTCATTTTTCCGTCTTCAATTTTTATATCCGACGGTCCTATATACCCGACGGTATCTTCTTTCTCAACTCTGCAGCCCATAGCAGCAGTAAAACAAACGGCCAAAGCCATAATTTTAAAGATTTTATTCATATATTAAACATTTATATATCTTAAATTTAAGAATTGCAACTGAAAATTCAGCAATTATCGGCCACATCGCCGTAAATTGCAGCCGCCTTTCTAAATTCCAAAGCCACTTGCCTGCGTATCTCTTCCGGAGCAATGACTTCAATCCGGTCCCCTCTACGACACAACTCCATAATCAAATCAGTATCAGGCACTACGCGTATATTGAATACAGACCTGTCTCCGGCTGCGGGACCGGTTGTCTCTTTCTGGCTATGATGTATAGGAAGATCGCGCAAATACTTGGCTTCCTTGTCGGTAGCACTGAAAACTATATCCACGGGTTCCTTGCCGGCAGGCAGATAAATCCCGAAAGCAGGGGCAAGGAGCTCATCGACATCAAAGCCCTCAGGAAGGCTGAAGCCGGTCTCCAAGACGTCAATAGACAATATCCTGTCAAGCCCATAAACCCTAAGCGATTTTCTGTCAACGGAATAGCCTATAATATACCACCTCTTGGCAAACTCTTTCAACGCATAAGGCCTCAACTTCACCGTCTCTACGTCCCGTACCGTATATTTCTTATAGCCGATTTCAATTTCTTTGTTATCCAACATCGCCTCAATCAGTACGGTAAGATATTTTTGCCCTGAGGGTATGTCTTCAACAGAGACCCTGCCGGACAGACGTTCTTTTCCCAAGGATAGCAAGTTATTGACAGTAAATGTATTGATAAGCCAGGCTGCATCTGCGTTCTCATCCTTGACATCTTCACTGTAACGCACAAAATATCGCATAGTGCTGCGGTTGCATTCAATACGAATTCCGAAGACGTCCTCAACCGCCTCCCTATGGTTATTGAAAGTCCTACGGGAATAAGGGCTGCCCCACCGGCTTTCCCATTTGCCACAGATTTCTTCAAGAGAAAGGCCTCTGTCCCCCTCCCTGACAAATGTCCTTACAAGCCATATATATTTCTGCAGGAGTTCCGATACCATAGACTAACTTATTTTGCTGTAATCCTTTACCTTATATCTATCCTTTCTTAGCTCGATTGCGAGTCTCATATTTTCGGGCAAAGACAAGGTAGGGTCTTTTGATAGGACATACTCGGCATAGTCCCTTGCCTCAGCCAGAAGTCTGCCGTCTTTCGCCAAAGACGCTATGTTCAATTCTATCGGCAATCCGCTCTGCTGCGTCCCCTCCAGGTCTCCCGGCCCCCTCATCTTCATATCCTCCTCAGCGAGCACAAAGCCGTCTTCCGTCGAACATAATAGCTCCAGACGCTTCTGTGACTCTTTGCTGACCTTGTCTCCTTTCACCAATATACAGTAGGAATTGTCGCTGCCCCTACCGACACGTCCCCTTAACTGGTGCAGCTGACTCAATCCGAAACGTTCGGCACTCTCAATCACCATAACGGAAGCGTTCGGAACATCCACACCGACTTCTATAACTGTGGTTGAAACCAATATATTAGCCCGCCCTGCCACAAAGGCCTCCATATTGAAATTCTTATCGTCATTATTCTGGCGGCCATGGACAATAGCTAATTTGTAAGGAGGAAACGGGAAAGCCTCTGCCATTTTCTCATATCCATTCTCAAGATTTTGATAATCAAGTTTTTCGCTCTCAAAAATCAATGGATATACTACAAAAATCTGACGTCCCAAGGCGATCTGGTCCCTGATGAATTTATTCAAGGCATAACGCCGCCTTTCTGTAATCAGCATTGTCTGCACCGGCATCCTCCCCGGCGGCATTTCATCTATTACAGACACGTCCAAATCCCCATACATTGTCATTGCAAGTGTCCTCGGAATAGGCGTGGCTGTCATTACAAGCACATGGGGCAATACACCTCCGTTGGTTTTTGCCCATAATTTCGCCCTCTGCTCCACTCCGAACCTGTGTTGTTCGTCTATAATAGCAAGACCGAGATTTCTGAACAGCACCTCATCTTCAATCAAGGCATGGGTGCCTATAATCAAATTGACGGATCCGTCTTGCAGTCCTTCGTGAATGACATTTCTTTCAGACTGCCTGGTGCTTCCGGTCAGCAGGGCACATTTGACGGAAGTCGGTTTAAGATATTTTAATATATTTGCAAAATGCTGTTTAGCAAGCACTTCCGTTGGGGCCATAATGCACGCCTGATAGCCGTTCCCGATAGCAATCAGGGCTGAAAGCACAGCCACCATAGTCTTGCCGGAGCCTACATCCCCCTGCAACAGCCTGTTCATCTGCCTGCCGCTCGTCATATCGGAACGTATTTCCTTTATTACCCTTTTCTGAGCATTTGTAAGCTCGTAAGGCAGAGCATTATAGCATTGGTTGAAAGCCTCCCCTACCTTTGGCATGAGAAGGCCGTTTTCCGCACGGCTACGTATATATTTCTGCTTCAACAACGACAGCTGGAGCAAGAACAATTCTTCAAATTTAAGCCGAAGTACAGCCTTTTGCAAGGCATACCCGTCTGACGGAAAATGAATATTATGCAAAGCGAAATGTATCGGGACTAAATTCTTGTCTCTTAGCACATAGTCAGGCAGGGATTCGTCCACCTCTTCCAAAGCAAGGTGCAAAGCGTTGGACATCAGCTTGTTCATTACTTTCCCCGTTATCCCGGAATTTTTCAGTTTCTCCGTAGAAGAATACACCCCTGTCATCGAAGGGGCGGAAAGAGCCTTTCCGGCACTGCCGGCATCCGATATAGAATTGTCTACTTCGGGATGTACTATATTTATTTGCCCATTGAAATATGACGGCTTCCCGAAAAACAAGAAACTGCTGCCTGGCTCAAGCCTCCCGAATGTATATTTGATTCCCCTGAAAAAAACGAGTTCCATTTGGCCGGAGCCGTCTTCAACAATGACACTCAGGCGTTTGGCAAGATGAAAATTTATCTTTTTCTCGTCCGTCTCCTCTGGCGAGGCACCGTTGCCGATTATTCTGCCACTCAAGTCTTTCATTAACAATATCTTGCTGCCTTTGCCGAGCAACGTAGACCGTAACACCCTCGCCTGCACCTGTATATAGGCGGCATCAGGCGTAATGTCTGCAATTCTTGTTATCGAGCTCCTGTCTATATAGCGGAAAGGATACACCCTAAGCAGGTCGCCTATTGTGCTGACACCCAACTCTTTCCGAAGCAGTTCCGCTCTTTTCGGACCGACCCCCGGCAAATACTGTATATCCGATTCAAGTTCTCTTCCGCCCATTGCTCATAAAAACTTATCCCTGTTCCATATTTCGGCACATCTACAAATATAATAAAATCGCAGGCAAAATATGTCTTAATTAGAATACATCGGCACCTGACCTTCATCAATCAAATTTCGCAGGAGTGACAAAAGCTGTTCGGGAACAAAAGGACTGCCGGGCAACAAAAATCGTCTCTGAATATCCGTAAGGGCATATTTTCCTTGTTTCTCGTTATTGATAAAATCCATGAGCAGACTCTGTGCATCGGCCGGCTCATCGGCGGTGCTGTCTGATGTAGAATCTCCAGAAGCCTTTTTTGCCCTGCACACATCGCATTTACCGCAATCGGAAGTCTTCTCCTGACCGAAATATTTCAGCATATACACCGAACGGCAAATATCTGTTCCGGAGACATATTCCAGCATCGCGGCAACTCGTTTTGAATATGTATTTTTCAGCATTTCATATCGGTCCGGAGACAGGGCGACATTTCCGGGATGCAGCCTCGGATGATGAATGAAAATAACGTCAGAATGCTCCTGAGGTATATACGAAATGATATGTTCCAAAGACAGCGAGTAGAGCAGCTGCCTCAATGACGGGACGGAGACTTTGCAAGCTCCGGCGAAATATTCTTCATCTATCGGCACCGGATAAGCGAAAACCCCCTCACATTGACGCATAATAGCATCTAAAAGCGTAACCATTTTGGCTTCAGGCAGTTCTATCTCATAAAGGTCATTTCTGTCCACCCTTATTTTCACCTTTGTCGGCACATCCATTTCTTCGGTATAGGACCAATGGTCTTCCCGTTCGAGGTATTTTATCGCATAATATACCTGCGACCTGTCCAAGCCGTACTGTCTGCTGAAATCGTCCAAGGCAAATCTCAACTGCCGCCCCTCCCCCGTATCGTAAGGTATATTGAAAGCCGCATGCACCTTATGATATATGCTCTCTATGTATTCCAATGACGGGAAAGCCAGCCTTTCTATCTGTTTCAGACGCTTCACGTCATTGCCGTTCCAAAGCAAAACCGCAAATGAATTCTTGCCGTCCCGTCCCGCACGCCCGGCTTCCTGGAAATACTCTTCTATCGACTCCGGCAAATCTATATGCACGACAAAACGCACATCCGCCTTGTCTATGCCCATGCCGAAAGCGTTTGTGCAGACCATTACCCGGATACTCCCCTCTTTCCAAGCGGTCTGACGCTCTGTCCTCGTATGATACCCCAACCCGGCGTGGTAGAATGAGGCTGAAATCCCCGCTGCTGTCAGAGCGGCCGCCACCTCTTCTGTCTTCTTTCGGTTTCTCGCATATACTATTCCCGTACCGGCCACCCCTTTGCATATATTCAGAAGCTGGCCTGTCTTGTCATTACATTTCCTTACTATATATGACAGATTAGGCCTTTCAAAGCCGCTTTTGAGCACAAACTTCTCCTTAAAGACCAATTTTTCCATAATATCGTCCGCCACTTCCGGAGTCGCTGTTGCCGTCAGAGCTATTACAGGAGCATCTATGCTATCTCTCAACTTCCCTATTTTCAAATAGTCCGGTCTGAAATCATAGCCCCATTGGGATATGCAATGAGCCTCATCTACAACTATATAGCTAATGTCGAGGACCGGCAGATATGAACGGAAAAGGAAGGTGCCAAGCCTCTCCGGCGATATATAAAGGAACTTGAAATCCCCGTATGCGGCATTATTCAGAGCCAGATCCACCTCACGGCGATCCATACCGGCATGGACGGCCAGAGCCCTGATACCCCTATCGTTGAGATTCTGCACCTGGTCTTTCATAAGAGCGATCAAAGGCGTTATGACAAGGGCAAGCCCGTCTTTCATCATGGCAGGGACCTGGAAACATATTGATTTGCCGCCGCCGGTCGGCAACATGACCAGCACATCCTTACCAGCAACGGCGGCATTTATTATTTCCTCCTGCATGGGTCTGAAATGCTCATAGCCCCAATACTGCCTCAATATATCTGATGCTTCCAAAATAAGTCCTTATTAAATCATTTTAATTCAAAACCTTGTCATTTCATGGCAAAAAATTTGCATCTGTAACCTTTTTGACCGGCTAATGCAAAATTAACAAATTATTCGTTTGAGTAATGGTAAAAATTAATGTAACTTTGCATGGTTATTATTATGTATAATCAAGTTTAATTCAAAATATCAAATCATTATGCCAAACATTGATTTAAGCAAGTATGGTATCAAGGGTGTGAAAGAAATTATCTACAACCCTACATACGAAGTTCTCTTCAACGAGGAGACAAGGCCTGAGCTTACAGGTTTTGACAAAGGCCAGGTTACCGAACTCGGCGCTGTAAACGTAATGACCGGAGTATATACCGGACGTTCTCCTAAAGACAAATTCATTGTCGTTGATGAAAATTCCAAAGACACTGTATGGTGGACAACTCCGGAATACCCTAACGATAACCACCCTGCCACAAAGAAAGCATGGAACGCTTGCAAAAAACTTGCTGTCAAACAGCTTTCAGGCAAAAGACTTTTCGTAGTAGACGGATTCTGCGGAACACACAAGGACACCAGAATGAAAGTACGTTTCATTATGGAAGTTGCATGGCAGGCACATTTCGTTACAAATATGTTCATCCGTCCGAAGAATCAGGCAGAGTTCGATCAGGAGCCTGACTTCATCGTCTACAACGCTTCAAAGGCAAAAGTTGAAAACTACAAGGAGCTCGGTCTCAATTCAGAGACTGCCGTTCTCTTCAACGTTACCTCAAAAGAGCAGGTTATCCTCAACACATGGTACGGTGGCGAGATGAAGAAAGGTATGTTCTCAATGATGAACTACTATCTTCCACTTCGCGGCATTGCTTCCATGCACTGCTCTGCAAATACCGATATGAACGGTGAGAATACCGCTATCTTCTTCGGTCTTTCAGGAACAGGCAAGACCACTCTTTCCACAGACCCTAAGCGTCTGCTCATCGGCGACGACGAACACGGCTGGGACAACAAGGGTGTGTTCAACTTTGAAGGCGGCTGCTACGCAAAGGTTATCAAGCTTGACAAAGAATCAGAGCCGGATATCTACAACGCAATCCGTCGTGATGCCCTCCTTGAAAATGTTACAGTGGACAAGAATGGAGTTATCGATTTCAACGACAAGAGCGTTACCGAGAACACCCGCGTATCTTACCCTATTTATCACATCAAGAACATCGTTCGTCCGGATTCACAGGGCCCGGCAGCAAAACAGGTTATCTTCCTTTCTGCCGATGCATTCGGTGTACTTCCTCCGGTATCAATCCTGACTCCTGAGCAGACAAAGTACTACTTCCTCTCAGGCTTCACGGCCAAACTCGCAGGAACAGAGCGCGGTATTACAGAACCGACTCCTACATTCTCTGCATGCTTCGGCCAGGCATTCCTCGAACTGCATCCTACAAAATATGCAGAAGAGCTTGTGAAAAAGATGAACAAGAGCGGAGCAAAAGCTTATTTGGTGAACACCGGCTGGAACGGTACAGGCAAGCGTATTTCTATCCGCGACACTCGCGGTATAATCGACGCTATCCTCAACCACAGCATCGACAGTGCTCCTACCAAGACAATCCCTTACTTCAACTTTGAGGTGCCTACAAAGCTCGAAGGCGTTGACACCAACATCCTCGACCCTCGCGACACCTACGCAAAAGCTGAGGAGTGGGAAGTAAAGGCCAAGGATCTCGCCGGAAGGTTTATCAAGAACTTCCACAAATACGAGTCCAACAAGGCCGGCAAGGCTCTTGTAAAAGCAGGTCCGCAGCTTTAATAAGCAGTATAATATTAAAAAGAGAGTTCGGTATTACCGGACTCTTTTTTTATGCCCGCTCCGGACGGATTACGGTTTCCGGCCCAGTCTGAAACAAAAAAGAGGAGCGTCACCAAGCGACACTCCCCCATCAATAAAATCATTAATCAATAGCTTATTTTAATGCCTGCAAATAAGATTCTCGGATTGCCGGGACCATAGATATAATTGGCGTCCCTGTCAATCCCCTTGTCAAAGTCGTTCTGATATGCATTGAAAATATTCTGCACGCCCGCATTTATTTCCAAAATCATATTCTTGTATATTCTGAAATCATATCCTGTCTTGAAATTCAACTCCATAAAACCTTTTGTCTTTTCTGTGCGGTCTTTATCAATGAAGCCCTTGTGGTGCTCCACAAGCATGCTTCCGGTGTAATTACCGCTAAAAGTCAGTTCCCAATCTGCAATAGGATTGGATGACAATGTGAAATAGCCATAGACATCAGGAGTTCTGAAAATCCTTTTTTCAAGTGGCAGTTCTTCGTCTTCACTCCAATTTCTGGCATCGAAATATTCTGCCCTTTGCAAGGTAAGCCCGGCCTGCAACTGCATATATTTCTTATAAGACAATTTCCCTTCAACAACACCTCCATAGACATTCGCTCCGGATTCATTAATCCTTTCTTTAATCATAATTCCGTTTTCAAGCCCTATGTCTTTGAGAGCAAAGGCATCTGTAAGCCTTGTATAGAAGCCCTCCAACAAAAGATTTGCCTGCCATGAGTTCCAATTATGATACAAATCGGCAGAAAGGCTCAAACTCTGGGAGCGTTCCTCTTTCAGGTCCTTTGCAAGACGGATCATCGACACTGTACCGCCCACGTTCTCAATATGCAAATCTTCGTCAAATGCCTGGGGTGCACGGAACCCGAAAGAATAGCTCAGTCTCAAATTCACGTCCTGAATTGGATTGTAGCGAAAATTGACACGTGGGCTGAAAATAGGTCTTTTGACATGATTGTGCTTGTCAAGACGTCCTCCGAGCAATATTCCGAGCTTGTCATTCTTCCACTCGTTCTGGAAAAAGACACTTCCGATTTTTACGTTCTGATTTACATAGCGATTATATCCCCACATATTGTCTTTAATATCATCTTGATTATATTCTGCTCCTCCGACAAGTTCTGCCGGCATAAAGAGGCATTTGTCGAATTTATAATTATACTGGACACCTGTAACAAAGGTAAAATCGGTAGTCTCTCCATAGGCATTGAGATCCTTTTTCACCCCATAATAACTATCTCTGTGAACCTGCTGGGCTGCACCGAACACACTTAGTTTATGTTTCTGGTTAGGAGAAAAATAATCGAATTTCACATTGCCGCTTCCTACATCGTGTTTTAGTGCCTCCGCGATGTCGGCCTCATGTGGCGGACGAGAAAGATTGTTTCCTCCTCTTCTATGCTCGTGCAGATAGTGGTATTCTGCCGTGATCTTAGAATAATCTCCGGTCTTGAAGAAAGAACGGATACCCACCATCCGGTTTTTAAGTTCCGGCATTTCTGTAAAGCCGTCCCGATCGCTGTCATAACTGTCTCTGTCACTGATTTGACCATAAGTGGAGATTCCGAAATTATTATCCTGACTTACAAAGGAGGAGTTTACGGTAGTATTGTTTATAAAAGAGTTTTTCAGTCCTATATTAGATAGGTTATGGGCAACGGCAAATGAATTTCTTGAAGGCTCCTTGGTTATAACATTTACCGTACCGGCAATTGCAGAAGAGCCGAAGAGTGCAGAGCCGCCGCCCCTAATCACCTCAACTCTGTCGATCATGTTGGTAGGAATCTGATCCAGACCATATACCCCAGCCAAAGCACTGAAAATAGGCCTGGAATCTATCAGAATCTGCGAATAATGTCCGTCAAGTCCGTTTATCCTCACTTGTCTGAAACCGCAATTCTGACAATTGGTTTCCACCCTTACTCCCGGCTGGAAATTCAAACCTTGTGAAAGACAAGCGGAATTTGTCTCTTCCAAAGTTTTGAGGCTGACAACATTCACCAATGTAGGAGCCAATTTTCTGGTTGTCTCGGATCTGTTGGCTGAAACCACCACCTCATCCAGTTCACTTTCTTCTTCTTCAAGGAGAACATCGAGTATAAAACTCTCATTTTCAGAGATTTCAACGACTTTCCTCACTGTTGCAAAGCCAATAGAAGTAATCTCAAGCGTCAGTCTGCCCACAGGCACTCCTCTGAGGATATAATATCCCGACTCGTTTGTGGTTGTGCCGATCATTGTCCCCTTAATCACAACTCCGGCAAAAGGCACAGGCTTTTTTGTAACCATATCTTCTACACGCCCTTTAATTGTCGCCCTTCTTCTCACCTCATTATCCGCTACGCCTGCAAATGCAACATCTGTAATGCAGGCAATTAATAAAATCAATGTCAAAATACGTTTCATCTTAAACAATAAATATTAGTTACACACTACCGAATTATTAATTTTCAAATTTCCGACAATCAGACATTGCGGACAATACATATTTATCAGTATTTTTAACTTGCTTTTAACGTATTACACACAATAAATTGGTATTTTGAGTATCTTTGTAGTTCTTTTTTTTATTATTATTGCACATCAAGACTCCTCGAATGAAAGAAAGCAAGGACGAACTATTGGGACTAATAAGGAACAGGCTTCCGATGACGGAAGGGCAGCAGTTCAGGCTGGCCATGCTTCTCGCCATACCGGCCATCCTTGCCCAGATTTCGTCCGTACTGATGCAATACATCGATGCATCCATGGTCGGCCACCTCGGAGCAAACCCGGCAGCCTCAATCGGGCTTGTGTCCACCAGCACCTGGATAATGAACGGCTTTTTCATGGCTGTAATGTCCGGCTTTTCGGTGCAGGTGGCCCACAAATGCGGTGCAAAGGACTTCGAGGCCGCAAGAAGCCTGCTTAGGAAGGGTCTATTAACCGTCTTCATATTCACCTGTCTGTTAGCCTCTTGCGGCATTGCAATAAGCCGCAACCTGCCGATATGGCTTGGCGGCTCAGCGGAAATTGTCGGAGACGCCTCCCTGTATTTCATGATATTTACGGCATTCATGCCTATCGGAGCGGTCGGCTTCGCGGCAAGTGCAATGCTGCAGGCGAGCGGCAACATGAAAGTGCCGAGCATGATATATATAGCCCTCGCCGTGTTCGATGTCATTTTCAATTATATATTCATATATATATTGGACATTGGGGTCGCCGGAGCGGCTTTGGGGACGGGAGCAGCCGAAACGACAGTGTCCGTATATTCGGTATGGTATGTCACATGCAAATCCAAAGAGCTGAAAATCAAAGGAGAAAAAGGCACATTCGTTCCCGACAGGATCGTCCTGAAAAACGCTTTGGGAATTACCGGACCGATGTGGCTGCAAAATATAATAATGCGCGGGGCCTATGTAATGAGTACGATAATAGTCGCCCCTCTCGGTCCTATATCAATAGCCGCCAACGCCTTTGCCATTACGGCAGAAAGCTTTTGCTATATGCCGGGCTACGGTCTTTCGGAGGCTGCCACGACACTTGTTGGCCAAAGCATCGGAGCCGGCAGAAAAGATATTGCAAGGCGCTTCGCACGGATTACGGTGACTATGGCGTCTGCCATAATGACATTCCTCGCAGTGCTTATGTATTTATTCGCTCCGACGATAATGGGACTGCTGACCTCCGACCCCGAAGTTTCTGCCTTAGGAGTAAAAGTGCTTCGCATAGAGGCATTTGCAGAGACGCTATATGCCGTATCCATAGTAGCTTACGGAGCATTCGTCGGGGCAGGTGACACCCTCGTGCCGAGTATTATGAATTTCGGGAGCATCTGGATAGTCAGAATAGGGTTGGCACTGCTTTTGACACCTAAATATGGGCTTGAAGGATATTGGATTGCCATGTGCGTGGAATTGAACATAAGGGGTATAATATTCCTGCTGCGTCTTAGAGGCAACAAATGGTTGAAATTAAAAACAATAACATAATGGTTAAAGAAATAAAAAATCAGGAATTCGGTGGAGAAAGGCCGTTATACTGCGAACACGACCTATATTTGGAAAATGTAAAAATACACACAGGGGAATCGGCACTGAAAGAGACAGGCAACATCACAGCTGTAAATTGCAGGTTTGAGGGGAAATACCCTTTCTGGATATGCGACGGTTTTGTAATAAAGGACTGCCTTTTCACAGGAGGCGCAAGAGCGGGAATCTGGTACTCCAAGAATATGGTCATGGAAGACACGATTGTGGATTCTCCTAAAATGTTCCGGGAAATGGATGGGATGAAACTCAGGAACGTGCAGATTCCATCAGCCGCTGAAACGATGTGGCATTGCAATAATGTGGAAATGGAAAATGTCTCGGCCGACCATGCGGATTATATTTTCACCCACTGTAAGAATATAAAAATCAACAACTTCAAGCTGAACGGAAACTACTCTTTCCAATGGAGTTCGGACATTGAAATCCGAAATTCGGTATTGAACACGAAAGACGCTTTTTGGGAAACGGACAATGTGACGGTGTATGATTCAGAAATCAACGGAGAATACTTAGGTTGGCATTCGCGAAATCTGAAACTTGTCCGCTGTCATATAACAGGCACACAACCGCTGTGCTATGCCGAGAACCTTATTTTAGAGGACTGCACTTTCGGCCCCGACGCTGACCTTGCCTTGGAATATTCTTCCGTCAGAGGCAACATAATAGGAAATATAATATCCATAAAGAATCCGCGGACCGGACGCATAGAGGTCGGCAGCGTCGGTGAAATCATTATAGACAAGAACATTAAGGCTCCCGGCGACTGTGAAATAATAATAGAAAAATAAATGATATGAAATACGATTTTGACAGTATAACATACAGAAAGAACACCAATTGCGTCAAATGGGACGCAGAGCCGCCCGTTAAGGTGGAAGGCGATATTATCCCGATGTGGGTGGCGGATATGGATTTCGAGGCCGCACCTTTCATAAAAGAGGCTTTAAGGAAAAGGGTGGAGCACGGAGTGTTCGGATACACGGTTGTGCCGGAGGTCTATTATAAGTCAGTATGCAGTTGGTTTTCAAGACGTTATAATTGGGGAATCCTGCCGGAGCATATAATATATACCACAGGGGTTGTGCCGGCAATCTCTGCCGTCATAAAAGCACTTGCCGCCCCCGGAGATAAAGTAATTATTCAGACACCTGTCTATAACTGTTTCTTTTCATCTATAAAGAACAACGGTTGCGAAATCTCGGAAAACCCGTTGAAATACAGGGTGGCTGACGGAATCGGCAGATATGAAATGGATTTCGAAGATTTAGAGGCAAAGTGCAGCGACGGCAAAGCTAAAATCCTGTTGCTGTGCAATCCTCATAACCCTGCCGGAAGATTATGGAGCAGAGAGGAGTTGAAGAAAGTCGGAGAAATATGCAGAAAACACGATGTCACTGTCGTCAGCGATGAGATACATTGCGAGCTGGTCAGGCCGGGAAATAAATTTATTCCGTTTGCGACAGCTTCACAGGAGAACGGACGATGCTGCATCACCCTGAACTCTCCGAGCAAATCATTCAACACAGCGGGGCTGCAAATTGCCAACATTATAACAGCCAACGATTTATGGAGGAAGAAAATCGACAGGACGATAAATGTGAACGAGGTGTGCGATGTAAATCCTTTCGGGGTGGCAGGCCTTATCGCGGCTTACGGCGAGCCTGCACCTGATGACTTCAAAGGTCAGTACCGCACCGAGGGTGAGGAATGGCTGGATCGGCTGAACGAATATATAGCAGGCAATTACGACTATTTAAAGGAGACGGTCGGGCGTGAGCTGCCGGGCTTTGTCCTTACCGACCTGGAAGCCACCTATCTTGCCTGGCTGGATTGCGGCAGATTGAAAGGGATGTCTTCGTTTGATATTGAAAAAAGCCTTCTTGAGAATGAGTGTGTTTGGGTGAATGCAGGCTCGATGTACGGCACCGAGGGCTTTGTACGTATCAACCTTGCGTGTCCGCGTCCGCTTTTTGTCGAGGGAGTGCAACGTCTCGTCACCGGCCTCAAAAGAATGCAAGGCTGATCATAGGAAACAGGACCTCAAAAGAATGCAAGGCTGAGCCGTTCCGCCGGGGGTGACAAGAAAGGTGACGCCGGGTTACAGCCGGAACAAACTTGACGGATAATCACGCGGAAGCGTCTGCAGATTTACCTCGCCGGCAGGAACGCCAATCGAATCCAAAGCCGCACGGGCTGCCCTGTATGCCAACTCCGGTGTATTGTTGTTCTCACTCAGGTGACACAAGAATATATTCCTCAACCCCGAATGCCAGAATCTCTTTATCGCAGACGCACACTCATCGTTGCTTAGATGACCGTTACCCTGGCAAATCCTCATCTTCAAATCATGGGTATATGCACCTGACATAAGCATATCCTTATCATAATTAGACTCCACCACCACAGTATCGGCTTGCAACGCAAAATTGACCGCCTCATCTGTCATACGCCCCAAATCCGTCATAATCACAAACTTATGAGAGCCGGCAAGAATAGCATAACCGACAGTCTGCGTAGCATCGTGAGGCACGACAAAATACCTCACGCCAAAGCCGCCCACATCATTCCAGGTCTCGCCCGAAAGCACCCTCCTGCATTCGGCAATATGGGGTCCCGCAACTCTATGATAAGCCAATGCATGATGCAGCACATCGGTCGCATACACAGGCTTCCGAAGCCTTTTGCAAAAAGAGCCGATATGCCTCATGTGATCCATGTGATCATGGGTCATCAGCACGCAATCAAAAGAATCAAGACCAAGACCGTTCCTCTCCAAAGCCTGCTTGAAACGCCTCAGGCTCACGCCGGCATCTATCACAATGCCGTGATTTGTGCCGTCTTCGCCTTCATAGCGCAACAGATAGCAATTGCCGCAACTGCCGCTGGAAAAACTCATGAATTCAATCATCACCTGTCATTTTTCTCCTCACAATAACGACTGATGACATTATACGCCTCTCCTACCCCAAGTTCTCCCGCATGCGACAAATCAATACAGCCTTTCTCCTTATCTTTCAGATATATAAGCACCAAGCCCCTGTTATAGTAGGCATCTCCCATAACCTTATATGCCTCAATGGCCTTGGAATAGAATTCAATAGCCTCGACCAACTTTGAAGACAGGCAATAAAGATTGCCGAGATTATAATATACATAAGGATTATTCCCCAAAATCTCCTTTGCCGCGAGCATATCGTCAATCGCCTCTGAATAATCATAAGTCCTGCTCACCCTATCCTGAACCTTAGCCCGGACTGCTCCCTTGTCATCCATTTTCAAAGTCTGGACATTGTTTTCAATGGAATTGATGAAATCTATCATCTCGGCACGCAAGGCTCCCCTGTTCATAAGATAATATGCCTTGTAAAGCTTCTCAAACTTGTCTGCCGAAGGGCTTTCTATGGCTCTGTCGTAATCGTTCAGAGCAGCATTGAACTGCTTGTCGTAGGTCTGATAAAGTCCGCGCAGAAAATGCCTTTCCTGCTCTGTAATAGACTTTTGCACTCTTCCGATGCCGACACCTCCATTCAGCGTTTTCTCTATTTCTGCTCTCGCAGGCAAAGACACGGTGTCCGCAGACGAAAGGCGCAGAG
Source organism: uncultured Bacteroidales bacterium (assembly GCA_947253655.1). Taxonomy (GTDB): domain Bacteria; phylum Bacteroidota; class Bacteroidia; order Bacteroidales; family UBA932; genus Cryptobacteroides. Next base: position 196,713 of record CAMYAE010000001.1, on the reverse strand, counting down.
GGACAGCAGACTCGGCAAGGAACTTGTCAAGTAGTCTGTCCTCATACCTGTCTTTCAGAGCATAATTCACATTGGAATATTCATCAGCCGCCACAAATTTATATAAAGGCTTGAGCCTTATGTCTATATCTCTGTGCTGCAAAAGCTCGTCGTCAAAGTCTTTCTTGGCAAAATCGGCGTCTAAAGCCAAGAGAGAACTATATTTCTTAGTAGTGTCAGCGAAAGAGCCGACGGACTCGTCATTCGTTTTCCGATAGTCGCTGATTTTCCGTTGCGCCGTCTCATAATCCCGCTTGGACGCGGACTGCATTCCCAACCTGTTTTCAACGTATGAGCGGTTCATATAAGCCTTTGCGAAATCAGGGTAAAGTTCTATAGCCTTATCATAATCCTCAAGAGCATCTTGCCAGCGGCTCATCTGCACGAAATACGAGGCACGGTTATAATAGGCAAGCACGTTTTTCGGATTTATGTTTATAACCCTGTCCATATCGGACAACGCATCCTCAAAATTCCCGACCTGTGCACTTATAAGGCTTCTATTATATAGGGTAAGGGCATTTCCCGGCTCCAATTCCAACACCTTGTTCAGGTCATCCATAGCCGCATTGAAGTTGCGCTTCTCATAGAACATCAGCGCCCTGTTGAAATAGGCGAAGCTGCCCGTCGAGTCTAATTCAATAGCCTTGTCCATATCGGCCAAAGCCTTGTCATAATCTCCTTTTGAAGCATAGAGACGTCCTCTTCTTATATAGCCCTCAGGCTCATAATTATCTAAAGATATGGCCTTGTTATAATCTGCCAAAGCCTTCGTAGTGTCTTTCAGGAACAGATAGCCGGCCCCCCTGTTAAGATAGGCCGACGGGTCTTTCGGCTGTTTTCTGATATATTTGTCAAAATCGGCGACGGCTTTATCGAACTGCTGTGACAGGAAATAGGTAACTCCCCTGCTGAAATAAAGCCCCTCAAAACCCGGCCGCAGCCCGATAGCCCTCTGCAAGTCATCAAGGGCTTTTTCGTAATTGCCGAAACGGCTTTCAGTTATCGCCCTATAATGATAGCCGGAAGTGAATACCGGATTCAGCCGCACCGATGTATTGAAATCGCGCTGCGCCCCACGTATATCTCCGAGATTGTATTTGGCTATGCCCCTATAAAAAAATGTCCAATAATCAGTTGTGTCCAGTCTCGCAAGGACATTGAAATTTTCTATGGAACTTGCATATTTGCCGTCAGCCAAGGCCTGCCTCCCCCTAAGGAAGAAAACATCGAGGTCGTATTGGGCGTATGCCTGCCGCACTGACAACAGGCAAAACGCCGATAATATCATGTATTTGACCCAATGTTTCATTAAATAGCCGATTTTATATAAATTTGGAACTTATTTTGCAGCCTGCGCTGAAGCATGACATTTTACAAATATAACTATAATTGTGCCTTAAATATTGAAAACGAGAAAAAAAGTCATATACATATATGCAGCTTTCATCATTCTTTCACTTATATTAACGAAAGAGGCATACGGGGAGGACAGGAAATATCACGGTTCCGAGATTACCCATAACCTTATCAGCGAACAGACGTTAAGAAGGCAGATCGACTTTCTGTGCGACACCATTTGCGAAGGCCGCAGGACAGGGACCAGAGGCAGCACTGAGGCCGTTTTCTGGCTTTCACGCCGTTTCCGACAGCTCGGACTCAAGCCAATGGCGGAGGACACATATATCCGGCATTTCCGTACTGAAAGAGGGGTTGTAGGCAGGAACGTTGTAGGATGCCTTCCGGGCTCAAAAAACGGGACAAGGCCGAATTATATTCTGATAGCAGCACATTACGACGGTATAGGCATCTTGGGCGACAGGCTCTATCCGGGTGCAGACAACAACGCCTCCGGGGTCGTTGCAATGCTTGGGGTGGCAGAAATGCTCAAGGCGATGACGCGTTTCGGCAAGGTCTATGGAAGAAATATCATTTTCGCGGCAATAGATGCAAAAGAGACAAATCTGAACGGCTCGAAATCACTTTGGGAGCAGATAAAGGAAGGGCGGCTGAAAGATCCTGACACAGGCAAGACCATTACCGGAGACATGATTTCCTTTATGGTAAATATCGAGCAGATCGGCAGCAGCCTCAGTCCTTTGAAAAGTGGCCGGGAGGACTATATGATTATGCTCAACGGAAACAACGACTATATGGGGTCGGCTCTGACGTCAGTCAACAGCCTTTACGACATTGGGCTTGACCTTTCATTCGACTATTACGGCAGTTCCGACTTCACCGGCATATTCTACCGCAAAATCAGCGACCAGAGGGTTTTCATTGAAAACGGCATGCCTGCCGTGATGTTCACCTCAGGCATAACGATGAACAACAACAAGACATACGACAAGCCTGAAACTCTGAATATGACTGTTCTTAAAAAACGCATCTGGCTCATATTCCATTGGGTTGAGAAAATGATTTGATTTTATTATTTTTGTAATCTACAAACCTGTTTTAAATGAAAGAATTCTTAAGGGTGATTCGCAGATATGTTGCGCCGTACAAAAAATATTTGGGGTGGTCGGTTGTGATGAACATCCTGTCGGCGATATTCAACATCTTCTCTTTCACCATGATGATACCTATGCTCCGAATCTTGTTCAAGATGAACGACACGGTCCATGCCTACATGCCGCTTTCGGAGCTGGACGGCATCAAAGGGCTCGGCAAGGCCATTATGAACAACACCTATTGGTGGGTCGAGCACCTGATCGAGACAATCGGGGCTCCCTGGACTCTGCTTATACTCTGCCTCTTCCTCGGCTTCGCCACCCTGCTTAAGACAGCCTGCTATTTCGGCTCGTCTGCCGTCATGATACCGATACGTACAGGAGTAGTCCGCGATATTCGTATGCAGATGTATGATAAGCTGTTGCATTTGCCGTTAGGCTTTTTCTCGCAAGAGAGAAAAGGAGACATTATAGCCAGAATGACGGGAGATGTGTCCGAAGTAGAGAATTCGATTATGAACTCTTTGGACATGCTGATCAAAAACCCTATACTGATAATCTTCTATTTCGGGACAATGCTCTATGTCAGCTGGAAGCTAACGCTATTCACGATTTTTGTCGTGCCGGCATTGGGCTGGTTTATGGGAGTCGTCGGTAAGACGCTGAAACGGGCTTCGATCGAGACACAGGCCCTTTGGAGCGATACGATGTCGCAGGTTGAAGAGACCTTGGACGGTTTAAGGGTCATCAAGGCCTTTATTGCAGAAAAAAAGATGTCGCAGAGATTTGGCAATATAACCGCATCCTTGAGAAAGAAGTCCGGTAGTGTCTCTACAAGACAGGCCCTCGCCCACCCGATGAGTGAATTTCTCGGCACTATATTGATAATGATAGTGTTGTGGTTTGGAGGCATGCTTATCTTAGAAGACCATTCCCCTATCGATGCCCCTACCTTTATGTTCTATATGGTGATACTTTATAGTATCCTCAATCCTATAAAGGAATTCTCCAGAGCAAGTTACAGCATTCCGAAAGGTATGGCGTCCATGGAAAGGATAGACAAGATTCTGAATGCCCCGGACAACATCAAGGATCCGCTTGTACCTCAAGCACTTGATGCTTTCAATGACAAAATCAGTTTTAAGGACGTATGCTTCAGTTATGACAGCGACCGCCTTATCCTGAATAACATCAACTTAGATATACCTAAGGGCCGGGCCGTTGCCATAGTCGGGGAATCCGGAGCCGGGAAATCTACACTTATAGACCTGATTCCGCGTTTCTATGATGTCACTTCAGGCTCAATCAGCATTGACGGCATAAATATCAAGGATGCCAGGATGCACGACCTCCGAAGCCTTATCGGCTATGTAAATCAGGAGCCTATATTGTTCAATGACACCATTTTCAACAATATCGCATTCGGAGCGAAGAATGTTACTATGCAGCAGGTCATAGAGGCTGCGAAAATAGCAAATGCCCATGACTTCATTATGGAAAAGCCGGACGGGTACGAAACCAAGATCGGCGACAGGGGTATGATGCTTTCAGGCGGTCAGAGACAAAGGCTTTCCATAGCAAGGGCTATTTTGAAAAACCCTCCGATACTGATTCTGGATGAGGCTACAGCTTCGCTCGACACAGAATCCGAAAGGCTTGTTCAAGAGGCTATAGACAGGCTTATGTCCACAAGGACGACAATAGCAATCGCCCACAGACTGTCCACAATCAAGAACTCCGATGAGATTATAGTGATGCATGAGGGCGGAATTGTTGAAAGGGGCAAGCACGATGAACTTCTGGCTCTTGGTGGCTATTATAAGAAACTCAATGATATGCAGGCTTTATAGTATTTATTGACAATATATTATGAACGATTCTAAAATATTTGTGCCTTATATAGAAAGGCTACACGAAATGGACTACGAGGCATTGGAAGTCGCCTTGGAAAAGAGGGGGGCAAAAGGAACGGTGACTAATGTAAACTGGCCTTTGGATTTCCCGTACCAGCCGGACTGCTTCTTCACTATTGCAAGGAGCGAGAGCCATCTTGCCGTAAGTTTCCACGTCAGAGGGTTTGACCTCAGAGCCGCTTCTCTTGCCGACGACGGTAATATCTGGGAGGACAGTTGCTGCGAATTCTTTGTGGAAAACCCGAAAGAAAGCAAATACTGTAATTTTGAAATAAATTGTATAGGACGCCTGCTTAACGGTATAGGGACAGGCAGGAATGACCGGACGCGACGGAGCCCGGAGGACTTGAAGCGCATAATCAGGCACTCAACTCTTGAGCCTATCGCATACGATGAAAAAGACAGGATATTCACCTGGGGAGTGGCTATGCTCATACCTTTCGATTTGATAGGAGTATCTCCTGAAAGGCTTCCTAAAAGCCTGAAAGCCAACTTCTACAAGTGTGGGGACAAGACGGCTCATCCGCATTTCCTGAGTTGGAGCCCGGTAGGCTGTCCGACACCTGATTTCCACAGGCCTGAATACTTCGGAGAAATTATATTTGAATGAAATGTCCGGGAAGAAAATTTTTGCGAAACTGATTTTTGTGCTATATATCGTTGCCGTAGCCGCTCTGTGTTTTATGCATCTTGACAATATTCCATCGGTCAGTACGGATATTTTCGGCATACCTACGGATAAGGCAGTGCATTTTCTGATGTTCTTCCCGTTTCCTCTCCTCGCATTGGCCGCTTTCGGCAGGCTCACCAAAAAACCTTGGCATTCACTTGTTTTCGTGCTAATTGTGTTCTTCGTGGGCTGCATTCTCGCCATGGCTACCGAAATAGGACAAGGATTTACTACATACAGGACGGCCGACCCTGACGATTTCCTTGCAGACGGTATTGCCCTTGCAATAAGTTCGGTTATAGCGTTGATAATCGATTTGAGGAAACAGTTCGGAAAATGAAGAAGACACTGCTACTGTCAATAGTTCTCTGCCTTGTCTGCCTGCTTCCTGCCGGCGGACGACGAGGCAATATTCTAAAGGACTTCGTGCCTATGTGCGATTCCCTTAGCGTATTCATGCAGAAAAGGACTTCAGTAAAATCACAGCTCAAGCTAAAGACAGTCATTGTTTTGGACACCAATAAGCTGGATTTCTATTTTACGGAGAGCCTCGGCGACCTGCCGCTGAAGAAAAAGGACTGCGAAGCGTTTCGGAATGAGCTGAAGAACAGGCTCCCCAAGGCATACGCCGACTATACCGTCGGCGGAATCTATACCAATAAAATCCCTTTTGAGGACCTGGTGACACCTGAACTGCACAACAACGGCAAACCGCATAAATCGGCATTCACGGTTTCAGACCATCGCCCCCTACATTCCTTTGTAGAGGAAGTGGGAGGTCAAAAGTTCCATAAAGGACTGAGCGGCAGATATATAGCCCTATGGCAAAGCCATGGCAGATATTACGATGAAAACAAGCAGCTCTGGCAATGGCAGCGTGCAAGATTCTTCCGCACCGTGGAAGATATGTTCACTCAGAGCTTCGTGCTGCCCTACCTTATTCCCATGTTGGAAAATGCCGGTGCCTACACAATGACGCCGCGGGAAAGGGACACGCAGATAAACGAAGTCATCACCGACAATGATCCGGCATTCAAAGACCCACGGACAGGTCTTGTCAGAAAGTCGGGAAAATATAAGGAAACACATGGCTGGACAGATGCAGGGACAGGCTTTGCAGACAGTCTTATCTGCTACAGGAGCAATCAGAATCCCTTTACCATGGGAACGGCAAGGCAGGCAAGGTGCACTGACAACCCCAAAAAGACAGTCCGGGCAACATGGACTCCAGACATACCGGAAAGAGGGCTATATGCTGTCTATATTTCATATAAAACATTGCCTAAGAGCACGACATGTGCACATTATACGGTAAAGCATCTTGCAGGGACAACGGAATTTATTGTAAATCAGAGGATAGGAGGCGGCACTTGGATATATGTAGGGACATTTGAATTCGAGAAAGGAGAAGAGGGCCGGGTTACGGTGGACAATCTCACCCCGGAAGGCAGGAATTTTGTCCCTGGGAGTGTCGTTACTGCCGATGCCGTCAAAATAGGAGGTGGAATGGGGAAAATCGCCAGAGGTCCGAAAGATTTCAGTGACAGTGCTTTGGCTATATCCGGAATGCCGGCATACCTTGAAGGTGCACTGTATTGGATGCAGTGGGCAGGAGCGGACAGCACCCTGACTGAAAAGTTCGATAACGAATACACCAAGGATTTTGCCGGTCGGGGAGCCTGGACATCCATGATGTCAGGAGGGTCGAGGGTAAATCCAAAAGAGCCGGGCAAGCATATACCTTTCGATTTATCGTTGGCTTTTCACAGCGATGCAGGCATAAGTCCGGGAGATTCTACTATAGGCACTTTGGCGATATATACCTCAAAATGTCAGGGAAAGGGCGTTTTTCCGAACGGAGAAAGCAGAATGGCCGGTAGGGAGTACTGCGATTACGTCCAGACGCAGTTGGTTAATGATATCAGGGCTACAATAGAGCCGGAGTGGTCGAGACGTCAGCTTTGGGACAGATCATACAGCGAGAGCAGGACAACTTCGGTACCGGCAATGATACTGGAACTGCTTTCACATCAGAATTTCGCTGATATGAAATACGGTTTGGACCCTGATTTCAGATTCACGGCAAGCCGTGCCGTATATAAGGGAATACTGAAATTCCTTAGCAACCGTTACGGCTGCGCCTATGAGGTCCAGCCGCTGCCCGTAAATTCTTTCTCTGCGATTCTTGAGCAAGACGGGACTGCTGTCAGGCTTGGCTGGAAGGAAACGGTTGACAGCCTTGAGCAAACTGCCATCGCGAAAGGATTTATCCTGCACACAAGGATTGATGACGGAGCCTTTGATAAGGGGACGATATTAAATGACTATAAGCTCGAAAACGGAGAATACCATATAGACCTGCCAATAGAAAAAGGGCATATATACAGTTATAGAATTGTAGCTTTCAATGAAGGCGGCAAAAGTTTCCCTTCCGAAACATTGTGTGCAGGAATTCCGGAAGAGGTAAATGGGAAGAAGATCTTGATAGTCAATAATTTTGACAGGGTCGCCGCTCCGGCATGGTTTGACACTCCCGAATACGCCGGCTTCGATTCCATGTTGGACGGAGGTGTGCCATATATGAATGACATCAGCTTTGCCGGAAACATGTATCAGTTCCGCCGGGACCTTGTGTGGGAGACTGACGAAAATCCGGGATTTGGAGCTTCGTTCGGGGACTATGAAGGCAAAAGGATTGCCGGCAACACTTTTGACTATCCGTATACGCACGGCAAAGCCCTGTTTGCAGCCGGCTATCCGCTCAGTTCTACGAGCACATTGGCTTTCCAGAGGGACACGACCTTGACTTCAGATATTTGGGCGGCTGATATAATATGTGGGAAGCAGGTGTCTACAATCACGGGCAGAGGAGCCAAAGGCATAAAGTATCAGGTCTTTCCGGTCGAATTGCAGCAAGTTCTGACAGGTTTTGCAGCAAGAGGCGGCAATATCCTTGTTTCCGGAGCCAATATCGGGACGGACGTATGGGACAGGGTATATCCTATAACTCTGGACAGCTTATATGTTACCGAGACCAAAGATTTTATCCGCAAGACTTTCGGTTTCAAGAGGCTCACGAACTATGCGAGCAGGAGCGGAAAAGTGTGGATAATAAGGAATAGACACATAAACACCTCCATGCTTGCCGGGGAGTTATGTTTCCGGACAATGCCGAACGAAAATATGTATTGCGTCGAAACTCCAGACGGTCTTGTCCCGGCGACAGACAAGGCTTCTACATTCCTAAGATATACGGATACGAATATATCTGCCGGAATCTGCTATGACAGCGGCAAGCACAAGGCTGTAAGTCTTGGATTCCCTATCGAGACTGTCACTTCTGATTTTGACATAGAAAGGATATTGATGACAGCCCTTGCCTATTTCGAAGAATCACGATAAAGAATAACACAATCAAAACGCTAACTATATGACCGAAAGAGAAGCTGACATTATCAAGTTGATACACAAGGAAGTGAAGCCCGCCTTAGGGTGTACCGAGCCTATCGCCGTAGCACTTGCAGTTGCCAAGGCAGTGGAAATCATTATGGAGAACTGCACCTGCTGCAAAGAGGCGGAATGCCATATATGGAGACAGACAGCAGATTTTGACATTGATGTTGCCGTCAGCGGCAATATACTTAAAAACGGCATGGGCGTGGGCATTCCTGGCACAGGGATGATAGGCCTTCATATTGCAGCCGCCCTCGGGGCCGTCTGCGGTAATTCTTCCTATGGTCTGGAAGTGCTTCACGACATATCAGACAGTGCCGTGGCAAGGGCTAAAGAGATTGTCGCCAAAAAAAAGGTGAAAATAAGGGTAGCAGACACCTCTCATCTTCTATATGTCAAGGCAACTGTAAGCATCGGAGAAGATATGCAGGCAAGCACTGTTGTAAGACCTAAGTCAGCAGCCGGGAAAAATCATGAGGCACCAAAAGCTAGTGCAGTGATTGAGGATGATCATGACAAGATTGTGGAGGTCAGTTTTGCCGACAGGATATTGATGTCATCAGAATCAGCCGCGACGGCAGAGGATAAGAGCACCCTCGACTATGGGTTGACTGTCAAGGAAATATACGATTTTACAAAATCGGTTCGGTATGAAGACATCAAGTTTATTCTCGATGACAGGAAATACAATCTGGCTTTGGCGGAAGAGGGTCTGAAAGGCGACTACGGACTGAAAGTGGGCAAGACTATCAAAGAAAATTGTGACGGGGTATTCGGCGATGATTTCATGAGCTATGCTATGGCTCTGACGGCAGCGGCATCTGATGCCAGAATGGCCGGCTGCACCTTGCCTGCGATGAGCAATTCCGGGAGCGGCAACCAGGGCATAACCGTAAGCATGCCGATAATAGCATACGCCCTGCGACATGACATTTCAGATGAAGAATTGGCAAGGGCTCTGGTACTCAGCAATCTGATTGCCATACATATCAAGGGCTATCTTGGAAAGTTGTCAGCACTCTGCGGCTGCGTGGTGGCCTCGACCGGCTCGTCATGCGGCATAGTATATCTGAAAGGCGGCACCTACGAGCAGGTCTGCTATGCCATAAAGAATATGATCGGCAACATTACGGGTATGGTGTGCGACGGGGCGAAGATCGGCTGTGCAATGAAAGTGGCTTCCGGGGTATCCGGTTCCGTCCAGTCCTCCGTCCTGGCGTTGAACAACACCTGCATCCATGAAACGGACGGCATCATTGAAAAGGATATCGAAAAGACCATTCAAAATCTTGGGGCTATCGGCTCAAAGGGAATGCAGTCCACAGACAAGATGATATTGAATATTATGGTTCGCAAATAATCGGTTTCTGCCGTCTTATGATGCAACGTTTCATATTTCCATGGCATCTTATATTATGATGTTAAAACTTTATGCAATATGAAACGTTTGATTGCCAGGCTTGCAGTGCCTGTGCTTCTGATTATGGGGCTTTCTGCCATATCTTCTTGTTCTATCGATTTGGGAGAAAGTATGCTCGACGGTGGTTTCGAGAAATCTACCGCTCCTGACGGAGCCTCAGGCCAAGGCAACGGGTCTGCCGGCGTTGTTACAGCCGGTGAATGGAATGATCTTAATCATTGGAATTTTTGGGGAAGGCTTATATCCGACAACAGCTTCAGCAATATGCCTGACTATTGGGGCTTCTACACAAACTATCGCATTGCCGTAAAAGTCATAGGAGAAAACGGAGAGCCGGTGTCAAGAGCAAAGGTCGAACTCTATACAGACAAAACCGGACGCCCGGAGTGGGAGACGTTTACCGACAATCGCGGCTTTGCCGACTGCTGGTTGGGTCTGTATTCCAAGGATTTGGGTTCAAAGCCGGAAGAACTTTACTTAAAGGTGAACGGCATTCTGCAAAAAGGAAGTCCGGTTGTCACTTCACTGCCGATTGAGGTTTCTGCTAAAGAGCAGGAAAATCCTACGGCCGATTCATGTTATAATGTGTATAAGATCAAATCACTGGCCGCTGACAAGAAAAAGGCTGACATTGCATTTATCGTGGACGCCACCGGCTCCATGGGAGATGAAATAGCCTTCCTTAAGGAGGATCTTATGGATATCATAAAGAAATCCTCAAGCCAGGCAGATGTTCCGTTACGCACCGCAGCTCTTTTCTATAGGGACACCGAAGACGAATATGTCACCAGATTTTCAAATTTTACTGAAAATCCGGAGAATACTCTAAAGTTTGTGGCTGCACAAGATGCCGGTGGCGGCGGTGACTATCCAGAAGCCGTGCACACTGCCTTGGAAACGGCCTTGCAGAAATTGTCGTGGAATGAAAATGCAAGCAGCAAAATAGCATTTATGCTGCTGGATGCCCCTGCTCACCACAATAATGAAGTGATCGAGAGCCTGCACCAAACCATAAGGGCATACGCCAAGAACGGTATAATCCTTATTCCCATAGCGGCGAGCGGGGCCGACAAGAACACGGAATTCATGCTCCGCTTCTTCGCTATCTCCACAGGAGGCACCTACGTGTTCATTACGAATGACAGTGGAATTGGCGGCTACCACATAGAGCCGAACGTAGGCAAATTTAATGTGGAACAACTCAACGAGCTTATCATAAGGCTTATAAAATATTATACAGAAACGCCGGTGCCTGAAGCCGCGAATTTATGATACACCGCCGTTATTTTTTTGATTTTTTCTATCATTTAGGGGGATTCTAACTTAATTTTTACTATCTTTGCAAAGAGGTTGTGTTTTGACTTTAAGTTTTGGCACATCCTCTTTCAATTTGCGGAATTAGCTCAGCTGGTAGAGCGTTGGCTTCCCAAGCCGAAGGTCGCGGGTCCGAGTCCCGTATTCCGCTCAGACTAATTTAGTGCGTATTCGGTTATATTCTTTATGCCCGGAATGCCATAATAGGCTTCCACTATGTCCCCCTTTACATACAGTTTCCTTTTTAGGTTTGCAGGATTATCGAGCAGATTAAGTTCCGTGCGTAACTTCCCTTTCCTAAGCTCCAATGACATACATGAATTCTTGTCTGATACACTGCGCCGTCCGGCTATGGCAATATTGGTCGCAGATGTAAAAGGAGGGTCAAACAAGAGGTTACTTGAAGACTTGAAGGAGCCGACAATGAAACCGTAAACCCATTTGCCGGACGCTCCGATATTGGACTTAGCCTCTGCTATGGAGAATGCCGCTTCTTTTGAATCGCCCCTATTTGAACCCCCTCCAATAACAAACTCGTCCGATGTCCAATTCCTTGACGTATCTATTGAAATGGAAATGTCCCTGTCCTTGTCTGAGGAATGGACATCAGGAGCGGATATTCCCATATCCAGCATGTCACGTGCACGCATCTGCCTTTTGAAAAGCAACGTCTCTTTTCCGTCATTGTCAAGCATAACGCAGATCTCGCCAGGATTGAAATATGCTACCCTGCTCTCGGACGAGCCGTAAAGCAATCTGCCGTCTTTAGATGTAATATACACTATACCGTCACAGTTCCGTCTGAAATCCGCGGCAAATCTCAGCCTGACACCGCAATTCACCTGGACACACTTCATTACAGCCTTGCATTTCCCGCCCGACGGGACAATCACACATTGGTCATCCCCGAAAACAGGGTTTGAAAACCCCGGCTTGGTGTTTTCGGACGAGCGCACAGAGATGACGTATGAGCCCGGCCTCGCTACAAAGCTTTCCGGAGAATCGGCAAACCTGCCGGAATACACCTTCTCACCGTCCGGACCTGTAATGTTCAGGATGAATTCATTTGTGTCAGGAAGTTCCTCCAAGGATTTTGTCCTATAATATCCGTCGAAACATACTGACAGGCGTCCGTCCTCCCCTTCACCAAGGAAATTGCAGGCAAGTGCAGACAACAATACAATCGAGCTTAATGCCAGCCCAGGCATAAATCTTTTGGTAAACAGTCTTTTCATATCTAATCTTTTTTGTTTTAGGCCAATATAGCACAATAAAAGACCGCCTCGTTTAAGATTTGTGAAAACCTAAGGCCACTACAAATATTGATGAATGTTTAATGGAATTTTTATGATTCTTAAAAGCCGTTCAATCTTTTATGCTTATTATTAATGATAACTATACTCTTAGCCGACCAAGCTCTGGCAGCATCAAGTACCTTTTTATCATGAGTGCGAAGTTCAAGATTAACCGAAGACCGAGACAAAAATTGCGTTGCCCTTGCCTGTTGACCCTCCCCCTAAGACATCCATGACATCTGCATTTCGTTATAAAAAAATTTTATCCGATATTTGCAGTCCTTATTAAGGAGTAATTATGTTGAAAAACAGAATCGGAGAATACATAGTAAGATATACGGTTGCAACATTGGGTCTGGTCTTCATAGCAATCGGTGTGGCACTTTCCATAAAATCAGATTTGGGAACTGCACCCGTATCCTGTCCGCCGGTAGTGGTAAACCTGTGGAATCACAGTCTTACAGTTGGGGAATATACTATCGCCATGCACCTAATATTCATATTGTTACAGGTAATTTTACTTCGCAAGGATTTCAAGTTGGCATATTTGATGCAAATACCCGCCGCCATAGTTTTCGGCATTCTGACAGATGCTGCAATTTGGGCTTTTGATTGGATAGAAGTCTCCTCCTATCTTATGAGGCTGACACTTTGCCTGCTGACAGTGGCACTTACCGCACTTGGCGTAAGTTTAGAAGTGTTCGGAGGAGCATGGATGCTTGCCGGCGAGCAGACTACGGCTGCAATTGCTCAAGTCACAAAACTCCGCTTCGCAAACGTAAAGGTCGGATTTGACATTTTCTTAGTAGCGATCTCTGCAATTTTCGCCATGCTCGTATTCAAAAGCCCTTTCGGAAACGGCGGAGACATTGTAATTCGCGAAGGCACATTGATTCTCGCCGTATTCACCGGCCTGCTCATGCGGCTGACCGACCCTCTTGTCAAGTTCATATTTTCCTCTGCCATTGACAGATACGACAAAAAGGAGGATGCTGCTTTATGACGAAAGCGGTTAGATTCCTAAAAAACTGGATGCTCCCGCTTGCAATTCTGACAGGAGTCTCGACATTTCTTCTTATCCATTCCGTAACATTCCTACAGCCCTACGAAGCCGGATTCAGCAAGTTTGCAGCCAATATACAGCCCATTCTGGTCAGCATTATGCTTTTCTTGCAATTCAATGTCGTCCCTCCGACGGACATGAAACTGCACAAATGGTATTTTACCCTAATCGCACTACAGAGTGTCCTGTTCATAGTGCTTGCCGTCATAGCCACTTTTCTCAAACTGAGCAACTTCAGGATATTGATTGAATGCGCCATGCTGTGCTTTATATGCCCTACTGCAGCCGCAGCCGGGGTGATTACTGCAAAATTGGGCGGAAATGTCTCCGAGGTAATAACTTACACAGTGATTATCAACGCAGTAGCCTCCTTGCTCATACCTTTCATGATTCCACTTGTACACCACACACAGGACCTGTCGTTCATGGACTCATTCACGGCTATTGTCAGGCGGGTGTTCTCGATTCTTCTGCTTCCATGTGCAGCTGCCTGGACAATAAGATACACCCTGCCTAAGTTGCAGAAACTGTTAGCCCGGTATGTCAACCTGGCCTTCTATTTTTGGGGAGTAAGCCTGACTTTCGCTCTCTTCCTCGCCGCCAAAGTTCTAATATACAGCAACTTGCCTTTCTATATAACCTTACTTATAGGAGCGGTTTCACTGATATGCTGCCTACTCCAGTTCAAAGTCGGCAGGATGTCTGCAAAAAGGTATGGCAAGGAACACGCTATAACAGCCGGCCAAGCAATGGGACAAAAGAACACCGGCTTCTTTATATGGCTCGGTTATTCATATATGACACCTGTAACCTCCATAGCCGGAGGCTTTTACAGTATATGGCATAATCTTGTCAATACATACGAACTCTACAAAATCAGACATTAGATCAATTCGAGCATATTGTCTCTTGCCAAAAGGCAGGCTCCCATGGGACCGGCCATATCATCAAGCTTGCTCAATTTTATCGAGGTGTCCCGGCTCACAATACTTAACGAGAACTTGTTTATCGCGTTCTTCACCGGAAGCATAATATAATCACCGACAGCGGCATACCGGCCGCCGATAACGACCAATTCGGGATTAAAAAGATTTATCAGTCCGGCTATGGCCCTACCAAGCACCGAACCGATTTGCTCCACAGCCTCAATTGCAAGAAAGTCTTCTTCGCGGACAGCATTGATAATATCTGAAGTGGTGATTTCCTCATTGTTCTTGAACTTTTCCGAAAGGACGGATGTTCTGCCCTCACTCAATTTCTCCATAATTACCCGGTGCACTGCCGAGCCGGATGCTCCGGTTTCCAAGCAGCCCACTTTCCCGCAACGGCACATTATATCGTTGTTCAGAAGCGGGAAATGCCCTATTTCTCCGGAGAAACCGGACTTGCCGTAATAAAGTTTGGAATTCAGTATCATCCCCATTCCCAACCCCCAGCTCACATTGAAAAACAAGAAATTCTTTTCTCCGGATGCCACTCCATGGAGATACTCCCCATAGGCCATAGCCCTTGTGTCGTTCTCAACGATGACAGGAATTCCCAACTTTAATTCAAGAAGCTCAGTAATAGGCTTGTCCTCACTTATGAAATAGGTGAAACTGTATCCGGTGAATGGATTTATCCGCCCCGACAGCGTTACGCCGCAAGTAAGCACATCATCCATAGATATGCCGTAATCCTCTATTTCTTTCTTGATGATTCCGGCAAGCTCTTCGAAGGACTCCTCGGTATTGCGGAGGGTGAAGGAAATTCCGAATGAAGAATTTATTACCCGTCCCAGGAAATTTGTAAGGCAGATATTTACCACGCTTCTACTCACCTCCACACCGATAATGTAGCCTGCGGATGAATTCAATCCGTAGAAAGACGGCTTTCTTCCACCGGAAGTCTCCTGCTTTCCCTTATCCTCCATCAAACCGTCATCAATCATTTCGGTCATCAGTTTGGTGATTGTAGGAATGCTGATGTCCAGTTCGTTCGACAACTCAGTTATAGTATAGTCCTGATTTATGCATAGACGAAGCATCTTCTTCTTGCTACGCAAATTCTTATCATTGTCGGACAGTAAAAAATTCCCGGCACTCATATCATTTGTTCTTTCGCGTCCAATAAGCTTCAATTTCCTCCAATGTCTTCCCGGTGGTTTCAGGAACATGCTTCCACATTATGTACATGTACGGCAGACACATAAAGGCAAACAGGAAGAAAGTGCCTGCCGGTGTCAGATGCTCCAGCATCCAAGGAGTAAGCTGCCCGATGAGGAAAGTCCCTACCCACAAAGCCAGACCGGCAACACTCATTGCAAGGCCTCTGACCTTGTTAGGGTACATCTCCGACAACAGCACAAATACAACGGCTGAAATGCTTATCGCAGTGCAGAACACATAGAACAGGAAGAAGAACAGCAGGAACTTCTGTCCCAGCCCCAAATCGCCGCCGAAGCAGAAATACGTACCGATCATCAGCAGCGATATTATCATGCCGGACACGCCCCAATAGACCAGCTGCTTTCTCCCGACCTTGTCTATTATCAGCAATGCAACTATTGTAGTCAGCATGTTCACAACACCGACCAGCACCTGAGAGAACATGGAATCTCCTCCTGAAAGACCGGCATCGGTGAATATTTTAGGCCCATAATACAAAACCGCATTGACGCCCATGAACTGTCCTAAAATGGCTATCGCACACCCTATCAGCACAGCGGAAAGAATTCCCGGCCTGAACAGCTCTTTCCATTCCGATTTATCCGTGTTCGTTATGCTGGACTGGGTAAGTGCAACCTGCGACATAACTTCTTCATGAGAGTCATATATCCTGCCAAGGACATTGACAGCCTCATCGGTACGTCCCTTTATTATCAGCCATCTCGGGCTTTCAGGGATAAAGAATATTATCACAAGGAACAATAGATCCGGCAGCGTTTCGCTCCCGAGCATTCCCCTCCAGAACTCATCGGACATAAGCTTCCGCAATACAGGATTTTCGTAAGGGGCACCCGATTCCACCCTGCCTATAATCATATAATTGACTAAATAAGCGAGCAAAAATCCTATTGTAATTGCCAGCTGATACAGGGCTACCATACTGCCCCTCTTTTCCGGAGAGGCGACTTCGGCAATATAGACAGGCGATACTATGGATATTATGCCTATTCCCACTCCTCCAATTATCCTGAACAGAACCAACTGAACAAAATCCGCACAAAAGGCACAACCGATTGCGGAGATGCTGAACAGCACGGCGGAAATGAGCATGGTTAGTTTTCTTCCAAGTCCGTCGCTAAGCATTCCTGCCACCATAACGCCCAATATAGAGCCTAAAAGGGCGCAACCGACATACCAGCCCTCCTGCATCGTATCCAGTCCGAACTGCGTGGCCACGGCAGATGTCGTACCCGAAATCACGGCTGTGTCATAACCGAACAATATGCCTCCGAGTGCCGCTACAACGGAGAGGAACACCACATAACCGGAGTTTGATTTATTAGCCGTCATATTACAAATTAAAATATTCCTTATATCTGTTATAAAGGTTACCGGCTGAGGCGTACATAGACTGAGGGCTCATGAAATGAGAGAACTCGAAAGTAATCGCCTTGTCATAGCCGCACCTCTTGGCTGCTTCAAGTTTCAATCTCAACTTGTCGAATTTAATAGGCAGAAACCTTATAGGCATATCCCTGTCGAAAGTCTCGGCGTTTGTCCAGCATTTCATTCCGTATTTGTCCGCAAGCTTCTTGTTCACACTGAAAAATGCATCCAGCTCGTCATAATCAATGTGGCCGTCCTGGAAAGCACAATAGTCGATATATCCGTGTATTCCGTCAAATATCTCATTCCACTCCTTTTCGTGCTGTGCAACCGAAACAGCCTCAGCCCTTGTCATGCTTCCGGTTCCCATGACAGCCTTCTTGCCGTCAATCCAAGGGGAGATAAATGTCGGCAATCCGCCTGAGACCTCCTTGCATTGCTTGCCCAAAGCTCTGAATGAGTCTATGGCACCTTTGGTCTTCCTGCTTATTTCCCCACTCACATACCAGCCGGCAAAACTCTTATATCGGCTTCCATACATCTTCCAGACCTCATCAATCACAAATTTGTTGGCCTCAATCTCATAGCTGAGGTCGCCCGTATCCCAATATTTGCCGGAGTCGTACAATCCGAGGAAGAATTTCATGCCGTATTTCTGTGCCAGCCGACAGAACATATCTATCAAATCGACAGAAGGCATATAACACCCTTTTTTCAAAAGATATGGAGAAGGATAGGTGATGAATTTTCTATAACCGCACCTTATGTCTATTACGGTATCTATCCCGATTTCTTTCATATACCTAAAATCCCGGTCCCACTCCTTTTCGCCCCAATTCTGATGAGGGATGTCATGTGAAATCTCATCCAAAAAAGTTCCGGTAATCCTAAGACCGTTATTCCGAGGGACAATCAGCCCTCCGCCATTGGCCTCTCCCGGCATAGTCTTGCCTGACATTGACATAGCCTCGGCAGGATTGATGCTGCCGGACAACATTAGGCCTGCCGTACCCAGAGCAGCACCTTTTATAAAATCTCGTCTACTTGACATATCTATTTAAATATTATGGTTTTTATATGGTTCAAATATAGTTATAATATTAATAATTATCCTTCGCTGTCATTATATTTTCAATGATTTTTTAATAATTGTTGCCAAAATAATAAAAATATTTATTTTATGTTCGCTTAATTATAAAATTAATTATATTTGTGAAAGTTGTTCATAATTATAACTCAAGATTAAAGCTAAAATATAAATTACGAATATGGTTGATTTCAAGAAACTTGCAGACAAATACTCAGACGAGCTGCTTGGCCGGGTCATTCCTTTCTGGCTGGAAAAATCCCAAGATAAAGAATACGGAGGATACTTCACCTGCCTGAACAGGGACGGTAGCGTATATGACACGGACAAGTTCATCTGGCTTCAAGGCCGGGAGGTATGGATGTTCTCCATGCTGTACAATTCATTGGAAAAGAAGCAGGAATGGCTGGACTGTGCTGTGCAGGGGGCAGAATTTCTCAAGAAATACGGGCACGACGGCAATTTCGACTTCTATTTCTCTCTTACAAGAGAAGGCTCTCCGATAATACAGCCTTATAATATATTTTCCAACACCTTCGCCTGCATGGCATTCGCACAGCTTGCAAAAGCCACGGGCAGCGAGGAATATGCGGACATCGCACAGAAGACTTTCGCAAGAATCCTTGCAAGGAAAGATAATCCTAAAGGAATATGGGAAAAGTCCGTACCCGGCACAAGGCCGATGAAAGGCTTCGCCCTGCCCATGATTATCTGTAACATGGCCCTTGAAGTCGAGCATATAATTTCAGACAAGGAGTTGCTTGACAAGACGATAAAAGATTGTATACACGAAGTTATGGACGTATTCTACCAGCCGGAAATAGGAGCCATGGTGGAAAATGTGTCGGCGATTGACGGCAAAATGATTGATTGCTTTGAGGGGAGGACAATCAACCCGGGACACGATTTGGAAGCATTATGGTTTATGGAGAATTTAGGCTTGAGGCTCAATGACAGGCAACTGATCGAGAAAGCGGTTGAAATATCATTGTCGGTAATAGATTACGGCTGGGATAAGAAGTACGGAGGCATTTTCTATTTTATGGACAGAAAAGGCTACCCTCAACAGCAACTTGAATGGGATCAGAAATTATGGTGGGTGCACATTGAAGCCGCTATCGCCATGCTCAAAGGCTATCAGCTTACCGGAAATATGAAATGTCTTGACTGGTTCGTCAAACTTGACGAATATTTATGGAGCCATTTCAAGGACTATGAGCACCCTGAATGGTACGGCTACCTGAACAGGAGGGGAGAAGTTCTTCTTCCTCTAAAAGGCGGAAAATGGAAAGGTTGTTTCCATGTACCGAGAGGCCTGTATCAAATCGGAACAATGTTAAAAGAAATTTCAAACAGATAATATTATGAAAACAGCCGCAAAATTTACGGTACTAATAGGCATGTTGCTGGCCTCGGTGGCATGCACAAAGGAATACGATATAATTGTTGTCGGAGGTGGAGCCAGCGGCGTGTCTGCAGGCATCCAGGCTGGCAGGATGGGCATGAAAACGCTTATAGCAGAGGAGACTACGTGGCTCGGCGGCATGCTGACTTCTGCAGGAGTGAGTGCAACCGACGGGAATTACAACATGCGCAGCGGCCTATTCGGAGAATTTACGGATTCCTTGGCTGCATACTATGGAGGATACAACAATCTCAACATCGGCTGGGTAAGCAGTATTCTGTTCGAGCCTCATGTAGGGGACAGGATTTTCAAGAATATGGCAGCAAAAACCGATGGGCTTGAAGTGGAATACAACACCTCCTGCATCGCTTGCGAGCAAATCGCCGACGGCTGGAAAGTTGTCCTACGCAATGCTGACGGAGTTGAAAAGAAACTGAAGACCAAAATTCTCATTGACGGAACCGAATTGGGAGATATAGCTGCAATGTGCGGGGTGAAGTACAGGGTGGGCATGGATGCCAAAGCCGATACCGGCGAGGACATAGCTGCTGAAGAAGCCAATGGCATAGTCCAGGATCTGACCATGGTCGCCATACTTAAAGACTATGGTCCGGACGCAGACATGACTATTCAAAAGCCTGACGGGTACAGACCTGAACTGTATTACAACAGTGCCATAGGCCCCAAAAATATAGACGTAACGGTCAATCCGGAGACAAAGGCGGTAGTCAAGAACGCTACCGGGCAGATTCTGTGGACACCGGACATGATGCTGAAATACGGCAAGCTTCCGGTCCTCCCCGCCGCTGACGGCAAATATACCGGAGCCAAGTATATGATAAACTGGCCGGGCGATGGCAATGACTTCTATGCCAATATGATAGAGATGACCCCCGAAGAGAGGCTGGCCGCTGTGGACAGTGCTAAAAAGGTAACATTGGGGTATATATATTATATGCAGACGGAATACGGATTCAAGAATCTCGGTCTGGCTGATGACGAATATCCTACAGAGGACAAGTTGCCTTTCTACCCATATCATCGCGAGTCCAGGAGAATTGACGGCGAAGTCATGTTCAAGGTTGATGATGCCGCCAGACCATTCGACAGGCCTGAGCCGCTTTACAGGACAGGTATAGCCGTAGGCAACTACCCTGTGGATCATCATCATTATCGCAACCCGGATTGGACGGCAGACAAGGAAATCCATTTCTACAGTATCCCTTCATACAGTCTCCCGCTCGGAGTTATTATCCCAAAAAACATTGACAATCTGTTAGTTATTGAGAAATCCATTTCGGTTTCCAACATTATCAACGGTACTACGAGGCTTCAGCCGATAGTAATGCAGATCGGGCAGGCCGCCGGAGTTCTGGCAAGTCTGGCTATATCTGGGAATAAGGGAGATGTAAGAAAAACCGGTGTCAGGGAGGTACAGAAAATCCTGCTGGAAAACGGAGGATATATAATGCCGTATCTCGACCTGAAACCGGACGACCCTAATTTCAAGGTGCTGCAGAGGATAGGTGCCACGGGAATAATGAAGGGAGAGGGCAAGAGCGTAGGCTGGTCCAATGAAACCTGGTTCAGGGCCAACGACCCTGTAGAGCCGTCAGAAATATTCCTTGAAGACTATTTCCCCGGAAAATCTCCTGAAGAGCTCGGACTACCGAAGTTCGATCCGCAGAAACCGGTATCAAGGCTGGAATATGCCGTAATGATTGACAGCCTGCTGCATCCTTTTGAAAAATTCGAAATAGACATAACCGGAAAACCGATTGCAAACAGATAATCCGATATTTATGAAAATCTCCGTTAATATAATAGTGACAGCCGTAGCACTCAGCTTGGCGACATTCTACGGTTGCGGGGGAAAAGGACATATAGACTATACCTACCCCACAGGGGGAAACGACGCCACAGGCAATATTGAAGTCAATGCTGACGGCTATCCACAATCAATAAAGGTCGTAAACTTTACCGATGATCTTGGCTTTTCAGACAAATGTATGGGCTGGTATGCTTTAATTGATGTAAATGCAGCCGACAAGCCCGTCTTCAATGTTCACCACCAGTCCCCTGCCAAGACCCCGGCAGACATATTCAAAGATTATAAGGCGGCAGGGAAAACACCATACATTGTGACTAATGCCGGTTATTTCTGGGACGGGAAATCCTTGAGCGTCTGCATACACGATTCTGTACTGGAATCCATAGCTGCCCAAACAGCAAATGCTACCGGCGGGGTCACCGCATATCCTGTCAGGGCGGCATTTGGAATGAAGAAGTCCGGAGGATTTGAAGCTACATGGGTGTACTGCCCCACCGACGGAGACAATAAGCCCTACTCATATCCATCACCTCTTGACAATGATGAGAAAGCACTAAAATATATGAGCGCCCCTCCTTCATCAAAGACTCCGGGAGCGAAAATCTGGTCTCCTAAAGAGGGCATCGGAGGCGGTCCTATGTTAGTAAAGGACGGAAAGAACGTGGCATTCGAGTATTATTGGAAAGAAGTTCTCGAAGCAGGAGGTACCCTCGGCACGTCGAGGCAGCCAAGGACAGCAATCGGGGCTACGAAAGACGGCAGAATAATCCTGCTCGTATGCGACGGACGAGGAATGAACGGCAGCAAGGGATACACCCTCAAAGAACTGGCTGACAAGCTTATATCTCTCGGAGCCGATATTGCAATCAATCTTGATGGCGGCGGTTCCTCTACTTTTGTAGGAGCTGACGGCAAAGTCAAAAACAGGCCGTCAGACAGCAGGGACTCAGACAGTATCGTGCAAAGAAAAGTGCCAACTGCCATTGTAATTTCCGCCAAATGATCATAAGCCATAATTAATTAACATCTAACAATATGAAAGAAAATCTTTCTAAAATTTCAAACCGGCTTCTTATACGGGTGACCAGCATATGTATGCTATTGCTTGCAACGGCTTTGCCTATATATGCCCAGAGCTCTATAAGCGGCAAAGTATCCGACGAGAAAGGTAACGGACTCGCCGGGGTGACCGTAATTGTGCAAGGCACGACCAACGGTACCAACACGGCAAATGACGGCACCTACACGCTCCAGAATGTCGGCAAGGATGCTATAATCGAGTTCCGTTGTCTGGGCATGGCTGATTACTCTTGTCCCGTCAACGGAAGAACAGTAATAAATGCCGTCCTAAAAGAGGATACGACCTATCTGGACGAAGTTGTGGTGGTCGGATACGGCACCCAGCAGAAAGCCAGCCTTACAGGCTCGGTCACTCAGATTAAGGGAGATGAGCTATTGCGAGGCCCGGCCACTAATGTGTCAAGTGTCCTTGCAGGAAAGCTTACCGGCGTGTCTTCAGTGCAATCAAGCGGACAGCCCGGACGGGACCAGGCCGCATTGAAAGTAAGGGGTTCAATCTACGGAGTCAATTATATCGTTGATGGAATGGTACGTTCCATAGATGATATAGACCCTAATGACATCGAGACAGTTTCAGTCCTGAAAGATGCTTCGGCAGCAGCAGTATACGGTCTCTCAGGAGCCGGAGGAGTGGTCATAATCACCACTAAGAAAGGCGATGTAGGAACTACACAAATAAAATACAATGGCTCGGCAGGTGTCTCCCTTAATGCAAACTTTCCGGAGTTTCTCGACGGACCCGGCTACGCCTATTATTACAATCGCGCCAGGGAACTTGACGGCGATGAGCCTATATTTACGGAGGCTGATGTGTATAATATGATTCACGGGTATAACGGCTGGGGCAATACGAACTGGATTGCAAAGACTTTCGGCACCGGAGTAAACACCAACCATAGCGTAACCGTACAGGGAGGCACAGACAAGGTGAGATATTTTGCATCGTTGGGATATATGAACCAAAAGGGCAACGTGCAGAATTTCGATTACACAAGGTACAATGCAAGATTGAATTTAGAGGCAAGGATAGCTAAACATTTGAAATTCAATATGGGGCTATCCGGCCAAATCGGCAAAAAGAACGAACCTGGATTTGAGGCCGGAGGCACATGGCAGGCAGGAACTGATGCCGGAGCCTTAGCATGGTACGGTGTAGCGGAACAGGCGATATTTGCACATCCGTATCTGCCGGAGACCATTGACGGCAAGCCTACCGGGTCATTTAACCTCTATTCCAGAGCATACAACCCTATAGCAGCATCAACTCTGTCCGGAAAGTTCCGCAACAATACAACCAAAATACAGACAAACGCTTCGCTGTCCTGGGAAATTCCTTGGGTAAAAGGGCTAAGCGCCTCAGTCACCGGGGCTTATGACAAATCGATTACGACGGCCAAAAACCTTAGCACCCCATATTATCTGATGACTGAAATATTACCGTCCGAATTGGGGAACGGCACACTGTATTACTCCGGAGAATTGGTTGATCCGAGATCGAATAAGGCCAACAAGCTGGCGGAAGGTGCCTACATTTCAAATTTCATGACAGGTCAGGCCTCCTTGAATTATGCCGGCCTTTTCGGCAAGCACGACATCAAAGTGCTTCTGCTTGGAGAAATCAGGGACTACACATCCAATAATTTCGGAGCAAAAGGGAAAGGGCTGGACTTCGTAGAACTGCCCGAACTCGGTAATGTGCTCGGCCCGGATATGGACTCCGGAAGTCCTATTTGGGGAGGCAGCGCACACTCACGCTCAATCGGTTATGTCGGACGTATCAACTACGCCTACGACAACAGATACCTCGTCGAGCTGGCCGGAAGATACGATGGAAGTTACAAATTCAGTGGGAACATACCAGGGAAACGCTGGGGTTTCTTCCCTTCATTGTCGGTAGGCTGGAGAATATCCAATGAAGAATTCTTCTCTGAAGCCAAAAGCGTAGTCAATGATATGAAAATCAGGGCTTCCGTAGGAGAGGTCGGCTCAGACAACGTCAAGGCATTCTCATATCTGAGCAAGCTCGCTTTCAATAGCGGTTATACGGCCATATTCGGCAACAATGCCGTAAAAAGCATTTATACCTCCGCAGTTGCCAACCCTCAGCTTACATGGGAAAGGCAGCTTGCCTATAACCTCGGAGTAGACGCCACATTATGGAACAAACTGCTCGGCATTGAAGCTGATATTTTCTACACCTACACCTACGACATTCTTTCCGAATCGACAGGTTATCCGCCATCAATGGGAGGATATTACCCTACATTCGTGAACGGCAACAAGATAGACTCAAGAGGTTTCGAAATTTCGCTTAGCCAGGAAAACAAGATAGGCGACTTCGCATACGGCAGCAAGTTCAGTATCAGCTGGGCACGTTCCCGCTGGCTGAAATATCCCGACTCACAAGGAGCCCTGCCGTTCCAGAGAGTCACCGGGAAGACCTACAATTCCCTTTTGCTGCTTGAGGCAGAGGGCTTGTATCAGACAGAGGAGGAGATAGACAATTCTTCATGGTATGACGGCGTAAGGCCAAGCCTTGGAGACATAAAATATAAAGACATTGACGGCGACGGTGTGATCGATGCATGGAAAGACCGCACTTACAAAGGACGCAGCAACACTCCTGAAATCACCGGGAGCCTCAACCTATTCGCCTCGTTCAAAGGATTTGACCTGAACATGATGTTTGTCGGAGGGGCGATGTTCGATGTGGCTCTGACAGGCATTTATTACAACTGGGCGATGGACAGCACTCCTTTCACAAAAGTATTCAAAGGCGGAGCTAATGCTCCTAAATTCCTTGCCGAGCAATCATGGAGACCCGACAATACAGGCGGGACGTACCCTCGGCTGAGCATAAGCCGAACCAATGACAACAATGGTCTCGCATCCACTTTCTGGTACAGGGACGGTAAATATCTTCGTCTTAAAACAGCTCAAATCGGCTATTCCTTCCCTAAGAAATGGATCAACGTCTTAGGTATTGAAAATCTGAGGCTTTATGCCGAAGGAGGAAACCTGTTTACGATTGACGGCCTTCCGGAAGGAGTTGACCCGGAAGCTCCGGGCGTCAATCTGGGATATTATCCTCAACAGCGTACAATACTTGGCGGTGTCACCATAACATTCTAAAAAAGGAGTAAAAATGAAAAAGATTCTATTATATATCGCGACAGCAGGTCTAATAACATTGACAGGCTGCTCTCCGCTGCTGGATCTCAATCCTACGGATGCCGTTACGGACAAAATCGTCATGACAAGCTATCAGTACGGCACATTGTATGTCAACGGCTTCTATAGAAATCTGAATGATTTCGGACAGTTCGGCACATGGCAGTGCTATCCGGGTCTCACAGACGGTCTTACAGACACGTTCAAATACGGCTCAAGAGCAGGAAATGTCACAGGCGTACACTATGGATTTGCAAATGAGTTCGTTTACGGCTACTCCGGCATGGAGGCTTCATCCTGCACGTTCTTCCTGTCAAAATGGGGAGATATGTACAATAGGATAAGACGTATCAATGAATTTCTTTCCGCTCTTGACGGTGCTTCCTTTGACAAAGAAGATATAGCTAAGCTTGAAGGACAGGCAAGATTTTTCAGGGCATTTCTTTATTTCGAACTTGTACTAAGACACAAGGAGGTCATAATTTATGACAAGGATATGCTCAAATATACAAGGAACACTCCTCTCAGCACCGAAGCCCAAGGTTGGGACTTCATAGAGCAAGACCTGCTTACTGCAGCAGAGAAGCTGCCTGTCAAATGGGATGCTTCCAATTCTGGAAGGATAACTAAAGGAGCGGCATACGCACTTCTCTCCAGAGCAATGCTCTACGCAGAACGCTGGGAGAAAGCCAAGAAGGCAGCCGACGAAGTTTTCAAGCTCGGCGTATACAGCCTTATGCCGGGAGACACTCCGCAGGCATATTCTAAATGCTTCTCAAAAAGTTCCTCTAAAGGCAATACAGAAGCCATTTTGGAATTCTGCTATGCTGTTGGAAAGGTACATCACAATTTCGATTACTATTTTGCTCCCGGAGGCGACGAGACCAACAAGGCACTTGCACTCGGCACACCGACACAGGACATAGTGGAACTTTATGAAAAAGCAGGAGGCGGCACAGTGGACTGGTCTCCATGGCATGTTGACGGCGGCACTACCGAAACCCCTCCATACGACTTGTTGGAGCCACGTTTTGCAGCTTCCATATTGTAC
Source organism: uncultured Bacteroidales bacterium (assembly GCA_947253655.1). GTDB lineage: Bacteria > Bacteroidota > Bacteroidia > Bacteroidales > UBA932 > Cryptobacteroides. Next base: position 169,935 of record CAMYAE010000001.1, on the reverse strand, counting down.
AACGGAGCTAAATGGAAAAAACGTACTATCGAAGCGTTCGAGGGCGGAAAGGACGGCTGGACAAAGCCGGGGACAGATAAGGTGAACGGAAAGACAACTACCGGATATTATCTGCGGAAACTTGTAGATGAATCACATACAGACCTTGTCACCCTGAAAAGCTCTCAGCCGTGGATAGCCATCAGGCTCGCAGAACTATATCTTAACAGGGCAGAAGCCCTCTACAGGCTTAATGACCCGGCAGGTGCCAGCAAAGACCTGAGTGCAATCAGGGAAAGGGTGGGTCTTCCGGCCGTAACATTGTCAGGAGAAGCCTTGTGGAATCAAATCCGCAAGGAACGCAAGTTGGAGCTTGCGTTCGAAGGCCAGCTGTTCTGGGACATGAGGAGATGGAAGCTTGCCCACACAGAATACAGCGGCACCCAGGCAATGGTACACGGATTAAGGATTACAAAAGAAGGTGCAGCTTGCAGATACACATACATCAATGCAGACGAAAGCAAGCGGTATTTTTCCGAAAAGTACTACCAGATACCTATTCCGGAAGACGAGCTGTCAAACAATAAAGCCATTCAACAATACACAATTTGGAGATAAGAATATAAATATATCAGGTTATGAAAAAAATATTTAACTTGCTTCTACTCGGCCTAACGGCAATGTCATTTTTTGCCTGCAAAGTAGAAAATCCGGAAATAATCGATACAACCGGATCCACAGGAATAACCAGCGTAGCGGCAAAATTCAATTCGGGGCCGCTTGCATCCGACCCTAACGCCATCTTCACCGCAACGGTAAGTGACCCTAATGTGACTGAGATTATCATTCCTATTCCGGCATTCTATCCAAAAGAGTCCGACAATGAAATCAAGCCCGAAGATCTTAAAATGATGAGGGTACAGGCAAAATTGGAAAACGGAGTGTCAATGCGTCCGGCCTTGGGACTGCTGGACCTGAATCAGGACAACCACGTTGAAGTTTCCCTGCCAAGCGGTGCCATATTGAAATATATAATCAAAGGCAGGGTTGAAAAACTGAAGGACTGTTTTCTCGAAGCCCTGTCTCTTACGGACGCAGACGGAGAAGCCTTCGAATGCATAATAGACAATGAAAAGAAGACTATAACTGCAATGTCCACCTCCAAAACCGAGCTGAAAGACTGCAAAGCTGTTTACAGAACTTCTCCGCACGCTGCAATCGCCTCACCGAAAATGGATCAGCCAAAGACCTGGAAGCCGGGGGACAAACTTACTGTTGTGGCACACGACGGAGTTTCCAAGACCGAGTACTCATTCACCATTGCAATTCCTGAAAAAGTCGAATACGGAATCCGCCTCGGCAGTGAGGTAAACAAATGGACGAAATACTACAAAACTGACTACGGCATTACATTAGAAAAGCCTATTACAAGGCTCGCAGTGCTTGGAGACTATCTTCTGGTTTCAACTGGAAAGGGAATATGCGCCGTCAACAAGGCTACCGGAATAAAAGTGAAAGACATTGAGCTTCCTGCCGGCACTGTTGTCCATTCGCTCGCAAACGATGATGCAGGCCACATAATCTTTGCCGCAAATACAGGCTTCAAGACTGTAATGAAGGTGTATATGATTGACGCTACTGCTCTTAATGCAACAAACATCGCTCCTGTAGAATTGTTCAAGACCAATTCCCATGCAAACATTGCCGGTTGTACGATAGGAAACCTGAGAGTGAGGGGTGATGTGACCAAGAATGCGGTAATAACGGTTGTAGCAGGTGCACCTGCCCCAGGCTGGTATATTGCATGGGAAATCAAGGACGGGGCCCCTACAAATGTCGTTGACGGAATAGCCAAAGGCATCTTCGGCAAAACGGCCGGTTCATCCGCATTCTGGCATCCTCAAGGAGGTTGTGCAATGCCTGCCGGTGACAGCTTTGCAGACGGCATGTTCTATACCGGATATGACGGCACAAGAAAAGTGTTCTATACACCGACCATTATTAAAAATGCTCCTTGGACAAAGGTTATAGAGACAGGAAATGAGGGCAACGAAAACCTTAACTGTCTTGCAACCGCTATGTTCAATAAGGCCAAATACGTAACCTACCTCATGGGAGCCCACTTCGGTTACGGTAATAGCCCGACAATCAAAATGTTCGACTACTCAAATCCGGATGCTATCGAAGACGCGAAAGTATTTGAAATGGGGAAACCGGATAATCTCGGCGGCTTCAAAGGCGTGGGAGCATCAAGCGACATCGCCCTGTCCGTCTCATCTGACGGCTACAAGATGAGCCTGTACTGGACTGACGGCAACTATGACGTAATAGGATGCTATGAATTTGATTGCATCAAGAAATAATAAATTGGATTATTGATTAGTTGTCCTGGATGTAGGCTTTGAAAATGTACATTACCATACATTCAGGACAACATTATAAAAGAATGCAATACAAAATGGCTGTAATGAACATCACAGCCTTAAAAACAATATAATGATGCAACGAAATATCATCATAAATACAGCCTTCTGGGCATTGTTAAGTATCCTCTGCACTTCTTGCAAGCAACCGCAAGAGACAAAATACACCTATCCGGCAGGTCCTACAACGGAAGTGCCTGACACACCGCAAGACCCGGACAATCCGGATAAACCGGATAAACCGGATAATCCTGAAAATCCTAAGCCTCCTGTAGTCTCTAAGCCCAAGTATCTTTGGGTGGACGCTGCGGCCAATTCCTTTGATCTTTCAAACAACAAGGAAAACATTAAAAGAGATCTGGGGAAAGCCAAGGATGTGGGTTTCACGGATATCGTTGTAGATGTGCGTCCATCCAACGGGGATGTAATGTTCAAGACAGACAAATGCAGCCAGGCAACCAAATTCGGGTTCTGGTTCCCCGGCGGGAGATACGGAATTGTGGAAAGAACGGCCACCTGGGACTACTTGCAAGCTTTCATAGACATCGGTCATGAACTCGGTCTGAGGATTCATGCCGGCTTCAACACCTTTGTAGGCGGCAACAGCTACGGTTACAGCTACGGCTCTCATGGAGTCCTTTTCAGAGACGCCTCCAAAAAGGACTGGGCCACAGTGGTAAACATTGAAAGCGGACTCACCAATGTAATGGACATTCCGGAATCCCAAGGCTATACGACAAAATTCTTCAATCCTGCCAACGACAAGGTGCAAGAATATATCATAGGCCTCCTCAGAGATCTTGCTTCCTACAAAGACCTTGACGGAATAATTTTGGACAGGGGACGTTATAATGACATAACATCGGATTTTTCAGATATAAGCCGTAAGAAATTCGAGAAATATTATGGCAAAAAGGTGGCATCATGGCCGAATGACATTTTCGCTCCCGGTGCTACCCTGTCAAAGTCTCCGTCTGAGATACAGAAAAAATGGCTCGAATTCCGCTCCGCAACCATAAGAGAATTTATGCGGAAAGCACGAGCAGCCGTCAAGGAAGTAAATCCAAAGTTGAGATTCGGTGTCTATGTTGGGGGCTGGTACTCCACCTATTTCGATGTGGGGGTGAATTGGGCAAGCCCTAAGTTCAAGCCGAACTATTATTGGGCAAGCAATACATACAACACAACCGGATATGCCGACCTTATGGATCAAATGCTTATCGGAGCTTATGCTTCACCGGGAAGGGTTTACGGCTTATTCGAATGGACAATGCAAGGATTTTGCAAATTGGCACACGAGAAAATCAAAGGAGACTGCCCAATAGTGGCGGGAGGTCCTGATGTCGGTAACTGGGACTATGAAAACAAATTCACTAAGGACCAGGAGAATGAAGCGATAACAAAATCAGTAAAAGCCTGTATGAATGCCTGTGACGGGTATTTTCTATTCGATATGTGTCACCTGCGTTCAGCCGACCAATGGCAATATGTAAAAGCAGGAATGTAAAAAAAACAATATGATAAAGAAATTAACTATAATATGTCTTATTCTTGCAACGGCCTTGCCATTATCGGCTGCGGACATATTAATTAAAGGCCGGGTTGCAAGCAAGGGGCAAGGAATTGCCAATGTCCTGGTCACAGACGGAGAATCGTTTGCAAAAACCGACAATAAGGGCAAATATAAGCTTGAAGCGGACACTCGCAATCCTTTTGTGTATATATGCGTACCGAAAGGATATTATGCTCCCTCCGAGCAGGGAGTAGTGAAATTCTACAAAAATATGCCGGAAGGCAAAAGCGGTGTCATAGATTTTAATCTTGAAAAAAGGAACACCGACGAGACCTTTCAGGCAATAATTGCGACAGCCGATCCACAAGTCGCAATGGAAAAAGAATTTGCCAAGTTGCGAGAAAACGCTGCCGATATCCGAGAGATCGCGGATTCATATAAAGCTTCAGGACGTTTTGTGCATGGGATATGTGCAGGCGATCTGACCGGAAACAAGTATTCTAAATGGTTCGATAGATATAACATGATTATGGACAGTACCGGAATAGTGTTCCGCAACGCAATGGGCAACCACGATTTTGTTAATTTCGGACGTTCACATGAGACCTCATTAGGTGAATGGGAAAAGACCTACGGACCGACATATTTCTCTTACGATATAGGAGATGTGCACTATGTCTTTCTTAACAACAATTTTTATATAGGTCGCCAATGGTACTACATTGCATATCTTGACGAAAAGCAATTAAGCTGGTTAGAAAAGGATCTGTCCTATGTAAAGCCGGGCACTACGGTGTTTGCGGTTTTCCATATCCCTGCCACCAGGGCTCCTGAGGACAGAAAAAGTTTCTCATACGACAGGGTCGAAGGCGTACTCACCAACCAGGCCGCTCTGTTTCAACTTTTAGAGCCTTTTGATGCCCATATTATCAATGGACATACACATACGACCTTCAACCAAATTGTAAGAGACAACCTCTACGTACACACAATTCCGGCTCTCTGCGGAGCATGGTGGCAAGGCCCTATATGCACAGACGGCACCCCTATCGGTTATACGGTCTTTGAAATAGACAATGGCAAAGTCAGCAATTTCTATTACAAAACAATAGGAAAGTCAAAAGATTTTCAGTTGAAAATTTATACCGGGAAAGATGCCGCACAATACGAAGGATATGCTGTGGCAAATGTCTGGGCTTATGATGACAGTTGGAGCGTAGAATTTATTTTAGACGGGGAAAAAGCCGGGAAGGCCGAGCGTTTCGAAACAGTTGACCACGACGCCAAACATTATTATTCCACTGCCGAGAATCTGGACTACAAGTGGGTTGGAGTGACACCGTCAGACCATTACTTCAGATGCCCGCTACCTGAGGGGACAAAAAGCATTTCCGTCAAGGTCACGGACCATTTCGGTAAAACCTATTTTGTCACTTATTCAATGCCTCCAACCGCACAGTAGCGGCCTTTCGGGTATTTTCATCTTCGGAATATTCAATAAGCTTGGGAAGATACTTCTTCTCAAGCTTAATGTTTTTGTCATTACGGGCAAGAAGAACGCAGTTGGTAATCGCCGTGATGTCGTCCGGCTTTTTCTTGAGCACCTTGTTATAATATTTCAAAGCCGTCTTGCTGTCCTTTTCTACAACGAGGTAATATGAGCCCATATTGTCCATAAATACTGTATTGCCCGGCTCGTATGCCAACATCTTCTGGGACAATTCTTTAAATGCTTTATAAGAAGCAGGGGTGCCGTATTTGAAGAAAGTTGCACAATATTGCTGTACCATGGCGGCAAAAGATTCGGCATTGACGTCGATTCCCGGATATACCCATTTGGGAGACTGTGTGAAAGAATAGTCAATCAAGCCTTTAAGCTCGGATGTCGCAATATCGGGACTTTCTTTTTCATAGCCGACAAAAGCCGAAATCTTTGCCAGACGAAGATCTAAATTAATAGGATTTTTCTGGATAGCCTTGTCTATTGCCTTAATGGCATTACCGAAAATCTCATCATCATAATCGGTGTCCCTGAAATAATTTACAGGATTGCCGAGGCTGTCCTTAAGCGACAATATCGGTTCCTGACCGAGGTATCGGTTCTTATCAAATGGCTTGACCTGCTCCGTCCGGCATTTTGTCAGATAAAACAGGAAACGTGCCTCGAACATTTTGGAATTATCCGGTTCTGCCGCCTCCCATTTGTCCAACAACGTCTCCACTCCGACACCGGCAGTCCCGACAGCAGACACTAATGCATTGTACCTATCCTCGAAATTGCCAGACGCAGCATCCTGTGCAAAAGCCCTTAGACCGACAACGGAAATCAGAGCCAAAAACGATATTAACCTTCTCATCATCTATTTGTTATATATTCATTCTTATTTTTCTGGACTGCGGCAGCAGGTTATTGCACCTGTTTCCTATATTTTTAACAAAGCCCATAGGTAAGCCACTATAAGTCAGCAGTATAATACCTTTCTCCGCTTCCGGAAACGCTATCGCGTCCTTATGCAGAAACGCCAAAGCCTTGTCGCGGCTGACCTCTATCCTCGGAAATGCGCCCTCGTCCAGATCGAGGCTCAACGCCAAATCCGCATCAGGCACAAAATCCTTACCTTTCACAACACCGATAGCCACCCCCTCCATTATAGGATGAAGAGTCTCTAAGGCTGATACTTCCCTGACTACATCCTCCGGTACTGCAATTACGGTACCGCCTTTTTCCTTAAATCTCATCCCGACTTTGAAAAGCCTGTCAAAGTCAGTCCTGCATGCATGGAATACACGCTTCCCGAAACGGAATGTCGGAGTGCCGGCTGTCTTTACAAGAGCCGCGCAATACTGCCCCTCCCCTCTCACAAGCCCAGGGACAAGACTAATGCCGGATTTCGTCGCAACAAGCCCGTCAAATTCAGTCGGTATCCTGATAATATCCGCCCCAAGCTCCTCAGATATCCAGCTTACATTATCGTCATTTTCATATTTGTTGAAAGTGCAGGTGGAATATATCAGGACCCCGCCTTCTGCAAGAGCCGGCCACACATCAGCAATTATCCTCCTTTGCCTTGCACGGCAAAGCTCCACATTTGCAACAGACCAATAATTTACAGCCTCTTCATCCTTCCGGAACATTCCCTCTCCGGAACATGGCACATCGGCAACGATGATATCGAAAAAACCGTTCAGACTTGCAAATGCCTTGGGATCTGAACAGGTCACCGCCACATTAGCATCTCCCCACAAGGCTACATTCTCGGACAAGACATTGACTCTCTGACGCATGACCTCATTGGCGACAAGCATATAGGAATTGCCGTAAGTCTCCCTCAATGAGGCGGAAATGTCCGTTGTCTTGCCTCCCGGTGCAGCACAAAGATCAAGTACCCTTATAGGACGGTCAAGATTGCAGAAACGCCCAAGAGCCTTTCTGAAAACATGACCGACAAACATGGCCGAAGAATCCTGAACATAGTAGCCTCCTGAATGGAAAACAGGATCAAGGGTAAACACCGGTCTTTCATTCAAAAACAAACCGTGCCTATTCCACAACACCGGAGATGCGATCTTCAAGGAGAACACGGCACTATCCGCAAGTTTATAAGGATTTAGTCGGACTGATATTGAAGCCGGCTCATCCAACGCCTGCAATGCGATTGCCGCCTCTCTCTGCCCTACCCCCTCTTCAAGATAAGCTATGAATTCCTTGTTCTCGGATATTTTCATCTACACAACAGACGAACCGTCATCGTATTTAGGCCCCTTAAAGACATCAGGGTCAAACCCTTCCGGGAACATTGACGGGTCTATGCCCTCCGGCATTCTGCCCTCCGACACGGCAGCCAGGCCGTCCACTACCCGGTCAAGACCGTCTTTGATTTTAGACCCCAGCATCATCTTCATCATGAAATTGAGATTGGCTGACACTTTGATATGAAAATCAGTCTTGTCGGGATCGGTCCCGCAAGGATCAAAATGCAGGGTTACGTTAAACTCAAACGGAGCCCCGTCATCTTTGAAAGACAATTTGGAATAAGGCACCCTCTCATCTATCCGCACTCCGATATTAAACCCTTGCACGGTAGCGGAAATGGAATCACTGTCGGCCTTTACATCCTTTTTCTTGTCTTCAGGGACGAACTGCATGAAATTCCGCATATCCACAAAAGACATATAAAGCATATATGGAGCACGGGAAACCACAGCGTGCTTACTTTGATATTCTGCCATATCGTTTTATTTTTGTCCCCATGTTTCAGGAGAGCGACGCCATTCCTGAAGCACTTGATAATCACTGTCTTTAATATAACCGGTCGCTTTGACTGCCTCCACAAGGGCAGTGTAATCGGAAAGGGTGTCCAGCTTCACACCGGCCTCTCTAAATCGCTCCGACGCTATATTGAAGCCGTAAGTAAATATAGCCGTCATCCCAAGCACACAAGCACCGGCGTTTCTTAAAGCCGCAACAGCGGCGAGGCTGCTCATCCCTGTGGAGATAAGGTCTTCAACCACAACGACCTTACGGCCTTTCTCCAAAATTCCCTCAATCTGAGAGCCGGTACCATGATCTTTCGGCTTTGGACGGACATATATGAATGGTTTTCCGAGCCTGTCGGCAACCAAGGCCCCGATAGCAATGGCACCGGTAGCCACTCCCGCAATGATTTCTGCCTCAGGATATTCTGCGGCAATTCTCTTCGCCATTTCCGTTGCCGCTTTTGAACGGATCTCGGGATAGGAGAGAATCTTCCTGTTGTCGCAATATATAGGCGAATGCCAACCTGAAGCCCAGGTAAACGGGTCATCCGGTCTCAAAAGCACTGCCTTTATTTCCAAAAGCTGAAGAGCGAAAAGCCTTTCCACACTTTCCATATTATTTTTCAAATTAAAGAGTTATCTTTGTAGGATTGCCGTATAATACGGCCTGTCTGCAAATATAAGAAATTATAATAAAAGATGCACAGGATATATTTTGAGAGAAGAAGCATAGTTATCTGCTCAAACGATGAAGCCAGCCTGGCCGATCCCAATTCGGTCGAGTTTCATGCGGGCGAAAAGATAGACATACATGCACTTGTAGGCATGTTTGAGGCCTCTTCCACTCTTAGCAAGATATATATCCCGTCAGAAAACATCGAGGATACATACAGAAGGGTCTGTGCGGAATTCAAGGAAGTCAATGCCGGAGGCGGTCTTGTGTCCAACAGGAGGGGCGACTTTCTGCTTATCAAGCGTGACGGTCTGTGGGATTTGCCTAAGGGTCATCAGGAAGAGGGCGAAGACATCAGTATCACTGCATTGCGAGAGGTTACGGAAGAGACCGGAATAGAAAAACTCAAGCTTCGCAACCTGATCTGCGTGACGGACCATTGCTACAAAAGGAACGAGATATGGCATCTAAAGCACACCTGGTGGTATTCAATGCTGTACACAGACCCGGTAGATCTGACACCACAGCAGGAGGAGGATATCACAAAAGCCGCATGGGTTGCAAAATCAAGCCTTCCGCCTTATGTCAAAAACACCTATCCGTCAATAGCAGAAGTGTTTCGGGAGGCAAAAATATGATTTTTATGTAAAAATGAAACAATTTTGAAAATTTTCCGTATATATATTTGTTTATTAAACGTGTACTTAAATTTATAAAAACTCAACAATGAAATTATCACAGTTCCAATTCAATCTCCCTAAAGACAAGATAGCATCGGAGCCGCCGAGATGGAGGGACGAATGCAAATTAATGGTTCTTCACAAGGATACGGGTGAAATAGAGCACAGATTATTCAAGGATATTATCGATTATTTCGGGAAAGGTGATACTTTCGTTCTCAATGACACAAAGGTGTTCCCGGCACAGCTCTCAGGCAACAAGGAAAAGACCGGGGCGGAAATTGACGTTTTCCTGCTCCGCGAACTGAACCGCGATCAGAGGCTCTGGGACGTTATTGTGGATCCGGCAAGGAAAATCCGCATAGGCAACAAGCTATACTTTGGAGAAGATGAAAGCCTTGTGGCTGAGGTCATTGACAACACTACATCCAGAGGCAGGACCCTCCGCTTCCTATATGACGGAAGTTATGAAGACTTCAAGGATACCTTGTTCAGCCTTGGAAAAACTCCTGTCCCAAGCTGGGTCAAAGAGGAGATCACTGAAGATGACAAAGAGAATTTCCAGACAATTTTCGCCAAGAACGAAGGCGCCGTATCGGCACCGGCTGCCGGACTGCACTTCAGCAGAGAACTGTTTAATAGAATGATCCTCAAGGATATAAATAAGACTTTTATCACAGTACACATGGGCATCGGACATTTCCGCAAAGTTGATGTCGAGGATCTTTCAAAGCATAAAATGGATTCCGAGCGACTGATTATATCCGAGGAGGCTGCCGAGAGCATCAACTCCACAAAGAGGGCCGGACACAAGGTGCTTGCGGTAGGGGTTACTGTAATTCGCGGTCTTGAAACCTACGTAACTACCAACGATGAGGTGAATCCTTACAACGGCTGGACCAACAAGTTCATTTTTCCTCCTTACAGGTTTGCTGTCCCTAATGCTGTCGTATCCAACTTTCACAGGCCAGGCTCAACTATGCTAATGAGCGTCGCAGCATTCGGCGGATATGAGCATGTTATGAAAGCCTATCACACCGCTCTAAAGGAGGACTATAAATTCGGTCCTTACGGTGACGCCCTGCTTATAATATAGCAATACCTTATTCCATACATGAAATTTAAAATTATTTCAAGAATTTAATTTTCAGCAAAATATTAAAGAATTGTAAAAAAGTGGCCTTTTAACAAAAGTTTAAGGTCACTTTTCATTTGAATATATGCGGTACTGTTATAATTTAGGCGGACAATATAAAGCCTATGAAAGAAATAACCGAAGAAATGGCCTGTGCCTGTGCCCTCAACAGGATTTTCGGCTTCCGCCCCAAAGACGCAAGAGCCCTTATAGAGCATTACGGCAGTGCCTATAATGTGTTCCATAATGATGACAAATCCGCACTCCCGGATAATGTCAGGGCTGGATACACCCGTTTGCTCGACAAAAAAGAAATCGAAATCTCATATAGGGAGCTGGAAAGCCTTGACAAGAGTGACACCGACTTTGTGAGCATCACGGGGAAGTTTTACCCGCCATTACTCAAAGAATGCTGCGACGCTCCTATCGGCCTTTATATCAAAGGGAAAGACAATTTGGAGGAAATAACTTCCCATAAGAAAGCGATAGCTATTGTAGGCACTCGCGACATCTCTCCCTACGGGAGCGGCTTGTGTAGGAAAATCGTGCAGGCAATCGGAGAGACCAAACACAAACCGGTCATAGTCAGCGGTCTGGCTATTGGTGTGGACAGTATCGCCCACAGGACTGCATTGGAATACGGCTTGCCTACAATAGCCGTAATGGCGACGGGAATCGACGATATATATCCGTTCCGGAACACTTCTTTGGCCAATAAAATACTATCCTCCCCCGGCAGCGGACTACTTACGGACTACCCTGTGCACACTTCGCCTGTAGCCATGAATTTCATAAGAAGAAACAGGATAATCGCCGGTCTGGCAGATGCAGTCATATTGATTGAATCAAAACTAAAAGGCGGAGGAATGATAACGGCGAGATTAGGGTTTTCTTACGACAGGGAGGTATTTGCCCTGCCGGGGAGGGTGGATGATTTAAGGTCTTCAGGATGCAACAAACTCATTTCCACCAAGATAGCGGAAGCGATATTCTCTCCGGAAGATTTGGTCGGGAAGCTCGGTCTCGGACGAATTAAGAAAAGCAGCCGCATATCGGCAGAAGAAATCATGGCCGGGAGAGAATTCGCCGGTCTTGACAAGGGCGATAAAGACATCATGTCAAAAATCATTGACATAATCGGAGAGGCCGGCTGGATAGGCATTGACGATATATGTATGATGACCGGCCTGCCGTACGCAGAACTGTCATCTATGCTGACCCTTCTTGAAAGCGAAAGGATAATCCGGGTTGATATACTACAAAGATGCTCGCTCAATTCATAATTTATGTTAAATTTGTAGGATAAACAGACTATATATGCCAAGATTCATAGACACACACGCCCACTATAATGATGAAGCCTACAAGGAAGATGCTCAGGAAGCAATAGACAGGGCATTGGAGGCAGGCGTGTTCAAAATACTCATGCCAGATATTGACAGCAAGGAGAGGGAAAGCCTGTTTGCCTTATGCGAAAGCCGCCCCGGAGTCCTGCTTCCGATGCTCGGACTATATCCGGGCTCTGTCGGAAAGGATTGGGAAGCGGAAATTGAAGATATGATGAGATATTCCGAAAAGGAAATAGCGGCAATAGGAGAAATCGGACTTGACTATCATTATTCCGCAGATACGGCTGACCTTCAGAAAGCTGCATTCAAAGCCCAATTAGAATTGGCGGCGAAGATGAATCTGCCTGTGAATATTCATCTGCGCGAGGCAACCGAAGACTTCTTTGAGGTACTCGATTCATGCCGACATCTGGCTCTGAGAGGCAACCTACATGCTTTCAGCGGAAGTTATGAGACATTTTGCAGACTTTCGAAATACGGCAACTGGTATGTAGGAATTGGCGGGGTGGTGACTTTCCGCAATTCGCGCCTTGCAGAAGAAGTGAAAAGAATTCCTCTCGACAGGATACTTTTAGAGACCGACGCTCCCTACCTCACCCCGGCACCATATCGCGGCAAGCGCAATGAAAGTGCATATATACCGCTAATCGCAGAAAAAATCGCCACGGTGAAGAATATCGACATAGATGAGGTTGCCGAAGTCACAACCGCCAATGCAATAACACTTTTCAATATATGACCGAATATCTTAGAAAATCCTCTCTGCTGCTGATATATACAGGAGGCACTATCGGCATGAAAGAAGACCTCAGGGACCAGACCTTGAAGCCTTTTGACTTGAGCCAGATTGTGGATGAGGTGCCGGAAATCAGCAAATTCGCTTTCAAGATAGACTCCTACACTTTCAATCCGCTTATAGACTCGTCGGATGTGGAGCCCGCCCTGTGGCAGGCGCTTGCAAAACTTATAAATGAAAGATACGACGACTACGACGGCTTCATAATTCTTCACGGCACGGACACCATGTCTTATTCGGCTTCAGCCTTAAGCTTCATGCTGGACGGGCTAACCAAACCGGTCGTGTTCACAGGCAGCCAGTTGCCTATCGGGGTACCGCGCACTGACGGGAAAGAGAACCTAATGCTCGCAGCCGAAATCGCATCTGCCAAAGACGAGGAGGGGCACGCAAAAGTTCCGGAGGTCTGTGTCTGCTTCGGTTCCATGCTTATGAGGGGCAACCGCACATCTAAAGTAAATGCGGATGTGTTCCGGGCTTTCCAGTCGCCGAATTTTCCGCCTCTGGCAGATGCCGGCATAAACATCAGATATGCCGACGAGCTGATTCGCAAGCCTCTTGACTGGTATCAGAGCCTGAAAATAAACATCGGAATAGACACGAGAGTAGGGATACTCAAACTCCACCCCGGCATAACCCCGGAAGTCGTAAGATACTTCCTGTGCAGTCCGGAGACAAGGGCGGTAATAATCGAGACTTACGGGTCGGGGAATGCTCCGTCCAAGCAATGGTTTGTGGACATAGTACGTGAGGCGGTACAAAGCGGCAAAATAATAGTTAATGTCACTCAATGCCTTACGGGGACAGTGGATATGAGCCTATACGCTACGGGCAAATCGCTTGAAAAGGCAGGGGTTGTAAACGGATATGACAGCACCACGGAAAGCGCTCTGGCGAAATTGTTCTTTCTTATGGGAAAAAGCTCCGATAATGAATGGGTAAGGCAGATGATGTCACGCAACCTAAAAGGAGAAATATCCGTATAAGTATTGCCGAATGAAAATTATTTGCTAAATTGCACCAGATTTTGGATAGTTGAACGAACTTTCTATCCTTAATTGTTGAAAATTATTAATCATTTATATCTATTATTTCAAAACAACAAAAACAATTATGAAAAAGTTTTTCATGTTTTTGGCAGTAATCGGCATCATGGCCGCTTCTGCAAACATTGCAGCCGCACAGGAAGACGCTAAGGCAACAGAGCCGGCAGCAACTGAAGAGGTAGCACAAGCTCCTACAGCCCAGGATCTTTTTGCAGGCACAGGTGAGGAAATTCCTCTACATCAGGCAATCAAGACAAAGTTCATCGAAGGCGGGGCAGGCTTTATGAGCCTTATCGTTATCTGCCTTATCATCGGTCTTGCTCTCGCTATCGAGAGGATACTTTATCTTTCATTCTCAAAGACCAACACAAAGAAGCTGCTCGCCAACATTGAGAGCGCAATCGCTGATGGCGGCATTGAGAAAGCCAAAGAGGTATGCCGTAGCACCCGCGGTCCTGTAGCAAGCATCTTCTACCAGGGTCTCCTCCGTTACGACCAGGGCATCGATGTTGTAGAAAAGACGGTAGTATCCTACGGCTCCGTTCAGATGAGCCTTATGGAGAACGGTCTTTCATGGATTTCACTCTTCATTTCCCTTGCACCTTCACTTGGTTTCCTCGGAACTGTTATCGGTATGGTACAGGCATTCGACGCCATCCAGAGAGCAGGTGACATCTCTCCTAACATTGTGGCAGGAGGTATGAAAGTCGCCCTTATCACGACGGTTGCAGGTCTTATCGTAGCTATGATTCTTCAAGTGTTCTACAACTATATTCTGTCCAGAATTGACGCCCTCACAATTGATATGGAGGATTCATCAATCTCTTTGGTTGATATACTTGTAAAGAACAAAAAGAACTAATTAAGAATCATTGAAATGTACGCTAAAATAGCAAAATGGATTTCTTGGGTGCTGATTGTCATCAGCGTCGTAATTCTGATTTGGGGCGCTTCAACGGGCTTCGAATCAAACAGCGGCGTACCTGTTGACGTTCTCCTGCGCTGGGGCTATATACTGCTGATTGCAGCGACAGCCTTGGTTTTAATATTGGGAGTCGTATTCAGTGCCATCAATAATCCGAAGAGCCTTACAAAAATGGGATTGGGGCTCTTGGTGGTAGCGGTTATTGCATTCATTGCATACGCTACGGCTTCAGGATCTCCTCTCGTTGGCTACATCGGCGAGCAGCCTGATCACTCGACACTTAAACTTACAGATACCTTGCTGAATCTCACCTACCTGCTTGGAGGATGCGCCATCGTATCCATCATCATCGGTGAAATAATCAGCACAATACGTAAATAAAACAGCTATGTCCAAGAGAAAAACACCGGGTTTAAATACACAATCCACTGCGGATATAGCCTTTCTGCTTCTTTGCTACTTCCTTATGGTGTCCACAATGGACCAGCAGTCAGGTCTTCAGCGCCGTCTGCCTCCAATGCCGGACAAAAACCAGAAAGTAGAGGATCAGAAGGTTAATCGCCGTAACATCATTATTGTGAAAATCAACTCGGCCGATAGAATTCTCGCAGGTACAGAGCCTATTGACGTAAGCCAGCTTAAAGATAAGGTAAAGGACTTTCTGACCAACCCTACGGACGACCCGTCACTTCCTGAAAAGGAGACAAAGGAAATCGAAGGCTTCGGTTCATATCCTGTTTCTAAGGGAGTAATTTCCCTACAGAACGACCGTGGAACAAGTTATAGAGCATATATCGCCGTTCAGAATGAGCTTGTAAAGGCAATAAACGAACTCCGAGATGAATTCTCTATACAGAATTACGGCAAGACCTATCTCAAGTTGGACGAAAATAAACAGAAAATCGTCAAAGAGGCAATACCACAGAATATATCTGAGGCTGAGCCAAAGGACGTAGCTAAAAAATAAGGGAGAATATTAATATGGCAACATTCAGCAGAAGCGGCAAAAAAGAAATGCCGGAGATCGGTACAAGCTCCGATATCGTTTTCATGTTCCTGTTCTTCTTTATGGTTACGACCCAGATGAGACAGAATGAGGTAAAAGTCATGGTCAAACTTCCAGAGGCTACAGAAGTGGTCAAATTGGAAAGGAAAGACCTTGCTTCCTATATCCTTGTCGGTCCTCCTACCGCGGGCTATCAGAGCCAATACGGTACCGATGCCCGTATCCAGCTCAACGACTCGTTCAAGACGGTTGATGATATCCGAGACTTCATTGCAGCAGAACGCGATGCAATGAGCGAGGCCGACAGACAGTTCATGAGCGTGTCCATAAAGGCCGACCAGGACGTAAGAATGGGTATCATTACGGACATCAAGCAGGAGCTGCGAAGATGCTCCGCCTTGAAGATAATGTACACGGCAAGGAAATCAGAATAAGTTTAATTCTATACACTTTAAAACCGGCAGAATCCTCTGTCGGTTTTTTTGTTTCACTATGGCAAAAAATAACTATCTTTGTAAGAATCATATAGCCGTGCCATACGACTATGGACAGATTTTCAAGAAAAAGAAATAGAATAATGGATACATTAAGGAGAACAAAGGTAAAGGATTTGCTTACTATGGAGCCGGGAAAAGAGGTTCTGGCAAAAGGATGGGTAAGGACAAAACGCGGGAACAAGCAGGTAAAGTTCATTGCGTTGAACGACGGTTCTACGGTTAACAACATCCAGATAGTGGTCGATACATCTATTTTCGATGAACAACTCATAGCAAAAATAACCACAGGAGCAGGTATAGGAGTCACAGGAGAGCTTGTCGAGTCGGTAGGAAGCGGCCAGGCTGTAGAAATCCGAGCCTCACAAATCACCATATACGGGGAATGCGATCCGATGCGATTCCCTATCCAGAAAAAGGATACCTCATTGGAATACCTCCGCACCGTCGCACACATGAGGTTGAGGACAAACACTTTCGGAGCCATACTCAGGATCAGGCACGCTATGGCATTCGCCATACATAAATTCTTCAATGACAAAGGGTTTGTATATCTTCACACTCCCATAATAACCGAGTCTGACGCTGAAGGGGCCGGAGACATGTTTCAGGTTACCACTATGGATCTCGCAAATATCCCTTTGCACAAAGGCCTGGTCGATTTCAGCAAAGACTTCTTCGGCAAAAAGACAAGCCTTACGGTAAGCGGTCAGCTGGAAGGAGAATTGGGAGCCACGGCCGTCGGGGAAATCTACACTTTCGGTCCGACTTTCCGTGCAGAAAATTCAAATACACCGAGACACCTCGCCGAATTCTGGATGATAGAGCCTGAAATGGCATTTTATGAGCTTAAAGACAATATGGATCTGGCTGAGGAATTTGTAAAATACCTCGTACAATATGCCTTGGACAATTGCCACGATGACGTTAAATTCCTGAATGACAAATATGATGACACCTTGCTTGAAAGGATGAACAGCGTTTTGGGCATAGAGTTCGAAAGAGTAACCTACACAAAGGCAGTGGAAATTCTTGAAGAGGCAATAAAGAATGGCAAGAAATTCGAATTTCCTGTCCATTGGGGAACGGATTTCCAGAGCGAACACGAAAGGTTCCTTGTTGAGGAGCATTTCGGCAAACCGGTAATACTCATAGACTTTCCTGCAGAAATCAAGGCTTTCTATATGAAACAGAATGAAGACGGAAAGACTGTACGCGGCATGGATGTACTATTCCCTAAGATTGGAGAAATCATCGGCGGTTCCGAAAGGGAGGCATCATTGGAGAAATTGGAAAAGAGAATTGACGAGCTCGGCATGAGCAGAAAAAATCTCGAATGGTATATAGACACAAGGAGATTCGGCACAGTGCCGCACAGCGGATTTGGGCTCGGCTTTGAAAGGCTGCTGCTGTTTGTAACCGGAATGAGCAACATCAGGGATGTCATTCCTTTCCCAAGGACACCGAAAAATGCTGAATTCTAATTAAATAATCGGAGATATGCTGGTAATAGGAATAGCCGGGGGCTCCGGCTCCGGAAAAACAACGGTCGTAAGTGCAATAACAAAGCAACTTAAGGAAAGGGTTGTCGTAATTCCTCAGGACTCCTATTACAAGGACTCAAGCCACCTTCCTCTCGAAGAAAGGCAGAAGATAAACTTTGACCATCCTGATGCGATTGATTTCAAGCTGCTATGCAATCAGTTGAAAGAATTGAAAGCAGGTAAGGCCATACAGCAGCCGGTGTACTCCTATCTGACCTGCTCGCGTTCAAAGACCGAGACAATAACGGTCACTCCGGCAGACGTAATAATAATTGAAGGCATACTTATTTTTACCTGCAAGGAGCTCCGCGACCAAATGGACATCAAGCTTTTTGTAGATGCAGATGACGATGACAGGCTGATGAGGGTTATGTCCAGAGATATAATCGAAAGAGGCAAGACCGTGGAGACGGTTATAGAAAGATATACCAAGACTGTCAAGCCCATGTATCTGCAATTCATCGAGCCGAGCAAACGCTACGCGGACGTGATTATTCCACAGGGCGGACACAATAAGGTTGCTATTGACATTATCTCGGCCACAATTGAGAAGTCTCTGCACAGGATGCAGAACTACAAATAGTTATACGTGAAAAAGTTAAGCAGCGAAGATAAGGCGGGACTCTATGTCACCATCATTGTACATCTGGTGGTGATAATAATTCTGCTGATAGTGCAAATCGGGTTTTCGCTGCAAAAGGAAAACAGCTTCGTGATGGATTTCTCCAGAGAGGAAGCGATAGAGAAAAAACTTGAAGAAGAGCGGATTGAAGCCGAAAAGGAAGCTTTTGATGCACATATAAGCCGGAAACTCGACGAATTGATTGCCGGTACGTCAGGTGCCGATTTCAAGAATATTGCAGTGGACCGAAGCACCATGTTGAAAGATGACAGGAACACGGATACGCGTCAGCTGTACGAAGATGCGGAAAGGCTTGCTGCCGAACTTAAAAACGGGATTGTCCCTGATGAGCCTGATGAGGACTATGTAGACATCTCAAAGCCGGTCAAAAGAGAAGAAAAGGCCGTAAAGGAATATTCCGGTCCATCAGTCGTATCGTATTTCTTAGAGGGTAGAAAGGCAAGTTCCCTGCCGATCCCGGCGTACAGGTGCTATGGGGGCGGTATGGTGACTGTTATAATCGTAGTGAACAATGCCGGCAATGTAATTGCTGCCAAGGTGCAGGATGAAACCTCTTCGGATGACAAGTGTCTGAGGAATTTTGCAATCCGTGCCGCCCGCCTTTCCAAGTTCTCGTCTTCGCCTAACGCTCCTGCAAAACAAGGTGGCAACATAGTGTATCAGTTCATTGCACAAAGGTAATATTTACTTTGTCATCTCGAACGAAGTGAGAGATCTGCACAAACGAACGCAGCAGATTATCACGGGCTAAAGCCCTCATAATGACAATAAAGGCATACGTTACCGCAGTTCCCTACGTCTGCTCCGCAGGCTCTGGATGACAACGGAAGCCTACGCTTAGGCAGTTTCCTTCGTCTGCTCCGCAGGCTCTGGATGACAACGGAGGCATTCGTTAAGGTACGGCAAAGGCAAAGAAAACTCCTACTGCAATGCAACGGTGCTGCCGGAGGCAATCGCAACCTTCACCACATCATCAACCGGCAAGTACAACTTATAGAACGCATTGTCCCCAAGCTTGGAATACCTTGCAACCAACGCCCTCAACTGAGGCAACATATACGGTGCAGTCCTCGCCCACTCTCCGGGAGCCGGCCTCAGACCGTCCTTAGACGCAGCGAAAGCGATAAATCCGGACGGAATATCAATCTTTTCCAAAAAAGAATCCAATGCAGCATAATCTTCTATAGCCCCCAATTCTTTCTTATATCTGTCAAAGACCATAGAAGCATAACGCATCGGAGTGGCTTTTTTATTGCATTTAAAATAGAAAGACGACGCCCTGCTTGTGTCAACAGGCACAAATATATCAGGTATAATGCCGCCTCCGCCATAGACAGTCCTGCCGCCTACCGTCTTATAAGCATCGGTACTGTCAATTTTAATACTGTCCTTGGCAAACATCTCTCCCCCAAGCCACCTGCGATATATATCGTAATCGTAGTCTTCACCGGAATAAGGCTTCTGTATACACCTGCCCGACGGAGTATAAAAACGAGACACAGTAATTCTTATTCCTGAGCCGTCGGTAAAATAAATCGGCTCCTGGACAAGCCCTTTTCCGAAAGAACGCCTGCCCACAACTACCCCTCTGTCATTATCCTGAATCGCCCCTGAAAATATCTCGCTCGAAGAAGCGGTAGACTCATTTATCAAGACGGATAGACCGATTTCCTTCAATTTTCCTTTGCCGTCGGCCTTGAAAGACTCCTTTTTGCGGCTACGCCCTTGAAGATAGACAATTTCATCCCCCTTCTCCAAAAACATATCGGACAATAGCAGTGCCTGATCGAAATAGCCCCCTGTGTTGTCCCTAAGGTCAAAAATAAGCCTCCTCATCCCTTCATCCACCAATTTGTCCGCCGCCGAAGATACCTCATCGTGCGTAGCTCTGGTAAACTTCGACAACCTTATGTAGCCTGTTGTATCATCAATCATAAACGCCGCATCGACACAATGCACTGGAATCTTACCTCTTGTTATATCAAAAGGAATCTCTGAATTGTCCCTTTTCACGGTGATAATCACCTTTGTACCAGCAGGCCCTTTCATCCTGCGCACCATACTGTCTTGCGGAAATTTTACGCCGGCAATAACCTTGTCATCCACCTTGATTATCCTGTCCCCTTTCATAAGCCCGGCCTTTTCCGAAGGACCGCCCGGTATCACTTCGAGCACTATGGCCGTATCATTCGGCACATTGAACTGGATGCCTATCCCGTCGAAATTGCCGGCAAGCTCCGTCTCCGAAGACTCTAATTCCACAGGCGGAAGATAGATAGAATGAGGGTCAAGTTTCGCCAAGGCGGCTGTTACCGCCGCATCAGTCAGGCTCGCACGGTCGACCGTATCCACATAATTTTTATCCACCTCGCGGAGTATTACATTCAGCTTGTTCCAATTATCGTATGAAGCCCGCACCTTCTTTCCGGGCCTGCCGGCAATATTAGTCACCACTATCGTAAGCAAGACTCCTATAACTACGCCAAGCAGCGCCGTCAGCAATTTTGATCTGTCTTCCTGCATAAATTTCTCTATTAGTCCAATTTGACCACCTCGATACCGGCACGTTTCAGAAGATCGATGCCGTCCGTCAGCCTGTACTCATCCTTATAGACGACCCTCTTGATACCGGCCTGGATAATAAGTTTCGCACATTCCAGACAAGGCGAAGCCGTTACATACATAGTCGCCCCCTCGCTGCTGTTGCCGGATTTGGCGACCTTGGAAATCGCATTCGCCTCAGCATGAAGCACATACGGCTTGGTCGCCCCTGCCTCATCCTCACATATATTCTCAAAGCCGGAGGGCGTCCCGTTATATCCGTCCGAAATAATCATACGGTCCTTGACAATCAGAGCACCCACCTGACGCCTCTTGCAATATGAATTCTTAGCCCAAATGGACGCCATTTCTATATAGCTGCAGTCAAATTTGTTCTTGTCCATATTTTTCTACTAATTTCTCTGATACATATATCGCTTTATGCTGCGTTTTGGCGTCCTCTCAAAATCCTCCGGCATAAACTCTATCTTCTTGATTTGGGCATAATTAGGCAATTCCGCATTTATCTCCGGCAGGGCACGTTCAAGTCTCGCCTCCAGCTCTGTTCTGTTCATGCCGTCCAAATCGCCCTGATGATAATCGGGATATATCAGGGCCGTCAATCCGCCCTTATCCTCAATCACCAAAGAATCAACCACATAGGTAATATTATTGATATATGCTTCCAGCTCCTCCGGATATATATTCTGGCCGTTAGGCCCAAGTATCATACACTTGGAACGCCCTTTCAAATATATATATCCGTCCTTGTCAATCACCCCCATATCCCCTGTCCTGAACCACCCGTCATCTGTAAACGAAGCCTTAGTCGCCTCTTCATTCTTATAATATCCCAAGAAGACATTAGGACCTTTTACCTGTAGTTCTCCCGGCACATTTTCAGCATCCGGCGAATCAATGCGTACCTCCATATTCATTACAGCCTTTCCGCAAGAATATATTCTGGCCTCGTTCCAGTGGGCATATCCGATGATCGGGGCAGTCTCGGTCATACCGTATCCCACGGTGTATGGAAAGCCTATCGTGTGAAAGAACTTCTCCACTTCAGGATTCAATGCAGCCCCTCCAAGTATGACTTCCTCAAAATTTCCTCCGAAAGCTGCGATCATCTCCGTACAGAATTTTTTCTGGATCATCCTGTCTAAAATAGGCAGACTCATGACAAGCCTCTTCTTGTCGATTATTGGCTTTAGCTTGGATTTATATATCTTCTCGATAATCAGCGGAACTGCTACAATAACATCCGGCTTGATTTCCGCGAGTGCCTGCATAATGACCTTCGGGCTCGGAATTCTTGTAAGGAAGTGAACATGAGCACCTATCGTCATCTCAAAAAGGAACTCGAACATCATTCCGTACATGTGTGCCGACGGAAGCATGGCAACGACATCTGAATTGTTTCCCATATGCTTTTCGGCGTCTCTTGCAAACATAATATTCGAATACAGAGCACGATATGGCACCATAACTCCTTTAGAAAAACCAGAAGTACCTGAAGTATAATTGATTAACGCCAATTCATCAGGAGAATCCATATAATAATGCAAATCCTCGGATTCAAAATTGTTCGGATACCTGCGGCCGAAACTCTCGTTGAGATGCTCACGGACCTTATTCAAGGCCTCAGATCTGGCATAAAGGAAATGAAAAGTGTTAATCTGCACTACCACTGCAAGTTCCGGCATTTCTTCCGCCGAAAGTCCCTCCCAGATTACGGTGTCCACAAACAAGACTTTGGCTTCTGAATGATTCACCAAATAGTGGATATTGCCGGCCTTGAACTCATGCAGTATGGGCACAGGCACAGCCCCGTATGTCATTGCAGCCAAAAAGCTGACGCCCCAGTTGGCCTGGTTGCGAGAGCAAATCGCCACCTTATCTCCCTTGTTTAGCCCACATTGCTCGAAAGCAATATGCAGTTTGGCTATTCTTCTGGCCACATCTCTATAGAATAATGTGATACCCTGATAGTTGGAAAGGGCAGGTCTGTCCCAATTTTCTTTAAAACTCTTTTCCAACAATTTATTAACCGAAGAAAATTCCATAAATTATTTTGCAACATTAATACTTCTTACCTTGCCGTCATAGCAAGTGACTTTGACCCTCCCGTTCTGCACCTCTATTGCACTGTCAGGTCTGATCATCTTGTCTCCTGAGGCCTTTACAATCGGCTCACCGCCGTTATATCCATAGATCAAAGACTGGACCGAAGTCCTTACAACCCAATACTTTTTCCCTTTAACCTCGATAAGTTCCGGCAGACCCTTTATCGTGTCATACGATTTTATGCCGTTCCACCATGAAGCCTTCCGACCGTGCAGGTCATACATTCCTATCGTATTATCCTTGTGCAGGACTACGGCCGTATAGCCTTTGGCACCCGTAAAATCATAGACACCAGGACCGAGCAGAATTTCCTTTCCTAACTCTACAGGGAATTGGCTCACAAAGCGGCCGAGGCGGTCTATAAGATAGAGTTTCGAGCCTGCGGCAAACAATATCTGCAATTTGCCGTTTGCATAATAATCAATGTTCTCCGCAGCTCCGCATATAGGCGAGCCGAACGGCACACCCCAGATGCCTTTGCCGTCCTCCTCTTTCAGAGTCAAAGTCATATTTGAAGACTGGCCGAAAAGATTTGTCCTGCCCGTTCCGCTGTTCTTGACCCTGAAAGGCCCCGTAGATACCATGACAGAAGTATCCTTAACCGCAGCCGGCACTGCACCGCTCATTGAAATATCAACCCTATGGGCAGTAACGGTTATTTCCTCTCCGCTTACAGACATAATGACCGGCTCGTATGAAGGACCGGACAATGTAGACTTGAATGCGTCAGCCATAACCGGCCGGAAAATACTTCCGATACTTGCAACATCTTCTGATACTGAATAATATGCAAGGGCAGATACATTTTTGCCCGGCACTCTCGAGGCTAATCCGGCAGAAGAAAGCAGGCCTTTAAGTGTCTCCTTACCGAAACTACCGTCCGCAAATGCACTGACCGCTTTCCGGCTTCCCGATATTATCCAGCCGTTGCGGAAAATAAAACAGTCCTCTTCGGGAATTTCCATAACCTTTCCGAAGACCGCTCCTGCAAATCCTCCAAAAGCATAAGTGCAGACCCCGCCCTTATATTCTTTCATCGAAGAAAGTCCTGTCCCTCTCAACAAGATATCCTCATCCTTCTTGCCCGGCCTTATGAATATCATTGATTGAGGCTCTCCGCCATTCATAATTACAGCCTTGCAGGCCTCTCTGACATCAATTCTCTTCGCCCAATGCTCCGGAGATATTCCAACCGAATCCTTAAGAACTCCGGCCACTCTGCAGCGTTTGTCGAGATTACCCGTAGAGTCCAAATATTTTGAATATAAGTCTATATAACCGGAAATACCCTCTGTAGGGATTGTAATGGCGAACAAGGTAGAGGCCGGCAGAATCTCCGCGACTACAGGCTCCCCCGGCTCTGTCGCCGCCAACATGTTTCTGTAATAGGACGGCCCTCCGGAGCAGGTGGAAGTCCCGCTCAAGGTCAGTCCGCCGGCACCGTGTTCCTTTACGGCAAGTGCCGTCCAGTCAGCGACTTTCCCGAAAAATCCGGAAGTTGCCGAATATGGCTTCCTTAGATATGCTCCGATCAATTTTCCGGCATAGCCGTGAGATATAAAAACGGCATCCTCTCCATTCATAGCAGCAGCCGCCTGCGGAAAAGAATCCTTGTCCAAAATAGATGTGCCGCTCTCGATATGACGGACGGAAGCCGTCAGCAAGGTTTCCGAAGAGGACACCTCAAGCAGCACAGACTTGCGAATAGTGGCTGCCGCCCCCGGTATCAGGCTGCAATCCACAAGCCTGCAGCTCAAGCCTGACGAATCCGCAATCGCCATAACCGCAGCTATCTGTGAAGTTGTGTCAGCCGGAGAATTCCCTGCCGACATTATCATCATGGGCACAAGATTTCCGCTATTATGCACGGAAACGATTACATCAGAAGACTTTAACGAGCCAAGCTTGTTCCCGGCGGCTTTCAGGGCATATATAAAATTCTGAAACCCTTTTTTCCCGTTCTCCGCTACGAAAGCACTGAACACCGTCGAAGAATCTGTAAAAATAGAAATAGCACCTTTCAAGTCTTTCATACAGAAGACCATAGCTGCATCTGCAGGGACTGCCGGCAGCAGCTTATATTCGTCAGCAGCCTTGACGTTGCCGGCCTTTTTTCCCGACGGTCTGTCGGAATAAAGACAGATGACGGAAACCGTAATGACCGCCATAAGGACAGCCACAGTTGCTATGCCGAGAATCAAATGCTTCTTATTCATTTCAATAGTGATATTCACCTGGCCGATACGCCGCCACAAAACGCCGCAAGTCGGACCATATCACACAAAGGTAGTTAATATTTGCAGCATTGCCAATACCGGCAGATAATCCTTGAACTCGGCACGAAACACCGACAGCGCTTTCCGGATTTCAGATACGAACTTTCGCCACTGTCATCTCGAACGCTTTCTTTGTCATCTCGAACGAAGTGAGAGATCTGCACAAACGAGCACCGCAGATTATTACGGGCTAAAGCCCTCATAATGACAATGAAGACAGACGTTACCGCAGATTATTACGGGCTAAAGCCCTCATAATGACAGTGGAAGCATACGTTACCGCAGATCCCTACGCCTGCTACGCAGGCTCTGGATGACAGTGCTGCCTCAAAAAAAATGACCGACAGCAGACTGCCGGTCATTAAATTTATATCCGCCCGTTATTAGAAAGAAAGGGCAATCTGAATGAAGTCGTCGGCCTTGAGGGCTGCTCCGCCGATAAGCCCGCCGTCAATATCCGGACATGCGAACAGCTCCTTGGCATTGGACGGCTTACAGCTGCCTCCATAAAGGATAGTCACATCGTCTGCGACGGCTGCACCGAACTTATCTGCAAGGACCTTACGAATGCAGGCGTGGATTTCCTCTGCCTGCTCGCTGGTGGCTGTTTTGCCTGTGCCGATTGCCCATACAGGCTCGTATGCGACAACAACATTCTTCATATCCTGTGCAGTGAAATTGTAAAGCACATTCTTCGTCTGCTCTGAAACAACATCGAAATGCTTCCCGGCCTCTCTCTGCTCTAAATTCTCCCCAACGCAAAGAATGACTTTCAGACCTGCCGCCAAAGCGAGCTTCACTTTCTCCACAAGTTTGGTATCGGTCTCGCCATAATACTGCCTTCTCTCGGAATGGCCGAGGATAGTATAGCCGCAGCCCACCGATTTTAGCATATCAACAGATATTTCACCGGTATATGCACCCTTCTCCTTATCTGCACAGTTCTGTGCGGACAAACCGACTTTCGAGCCTTTAAGGGCCTGTCCCACCAAAGCAAGGTGAGTGAAAGGAGGAGCAACGACAAGTTCCACTCCGGACGGCACTTCATTTGATTTTGCCGCTACTGCTTTTGCCAATTCTACACCTTCCGGCACCGTAGTATTCATCTTCCAGTTGCCGGCAACAATTTTCTTTCTCATATATATAACTCTTTATTGATAATACACACTATATCATACAAATTTAGGTTTTTTTCAAGAAAATCCCAATTTAAACTTAAAATCTCACTATAAATAATTAGAAAACCGACTTCATCTCATTATAAATGGTGAGATAAAAATCATTATTAATTGTGATTGACACGAGTTATTTTCCTATGTACCTTTGTATCAGACAAAAGCACAACAGAATTTAGTCGTACCCAAAACTTAACCTTATTTGTAAAATAACTTGACCTACGGCTATTCAGTAAAAAGACCGGTCCGGCACATTGCCGTTCCGGTCTTTCTCGAATACCATATTTTAGACTACAGCTTTTCAGCCTCCTCCAAAGCCTTGAAATATTTGTACGAATTCAATTTCAGTTCACCGGCGGAATCCTCGTCGAGCACAATCGTTCCGGCAGGATGAGCCTGGAGAGAGGAAAGCGTGACGTAGTGGCTCATAGGCCCCTCGACTGCGGCCTGTATGGCCTTTGCCTTTTTAGGACCGAATCCCATAATAACCACCTCCTTTGCGTCAGTCACAGTGGCAACTCCCACAGAAAGAGCCTGTTTCGGCACCTTGTTCACGTCATTGTCGAAGAATCTGGAATTTACAACCCTTGTATCGTAGGTAAGAGTAACTATCCTCGTGCGGGAGCTGAATGACGAAAACGGCTCGTTAAAGGCAATATGGCCGTCCTCCCCTACTCCTCCGAGGAAAAGATCAATACCTCCTGCCGCTACTATGGCCTTTTCAAAATCATTGCATTCTTTAAGGAGATCCTTTGCGTTCCCATTGAGGATATGGATGTTTTCAGGCTTCTGGTCGGTGTGATCGAAAAAATTCTTGTGCATAAAAGAATGGTAGCTCTCAGGGTGAGCCTCCGGAAGCCCCACATACTCATCCATATTGAATGAAATGACATTCTTGAAAGACACCTCGCCGGCCTTGACCATTCTTATCAATTCTGCGTAGGTCTGCAAAGGCGTAGACCCTGTGCAAAGTCCGATAACGAACGGCTTGTCGGTATGTGCCGCCTTCTCGTTAATTCTCCGGGCTATATAACGGGCAGCCCACAACGCCCCTTCTTTCTGGTTGTCTCGGATAATCACTCTCATAATACTTCGTTTTATTTTTATATATTTACAAAAATAAGGATTTGTTTTGACAATTTCACATTATCTGCAAATCATAGCATAATCATAGAGCGGTTATGAAAAATTTGGCCCCATATTGCAGCATTTGAGCATTTTGGCTATATTCGTAAATGTTTAATAAGATTTATTTATATTAAATATCTTAATTTAAAATATGAACATAAGTGGAATAATTGTCGGGGCGGCGACCTTTCTCATTATCGGGATATGCCACCCTATCGTTATAAAAATGGAATACTATTGGGGCAAAAAGAGCTGGTGGATATTATTGGCTGCCGGTATTTTTCTGTCGGTCATATCGCTTAGTATCAAAAACATAGTAACATCCACCATTGCAGGTGCGGCGGCTTTTTCTTGTTTTTGGGGAATACTTGAGATGTTCCAGCAGGAAAAGAGGGTGCTGAAAGGCTGGTTTCCGGAAAATCCGAAAAGACACGGTTATTATCAGGCAATAAAAGAAAAGGAGGATAGATGAGCACGCCGGCTATTGCATTGCTTATACCATTGCTTGGGACTGTACTTGGCTCGGCCTTTGTGTTTTTCATGAAAAAGGAAATGCCTTTACGGCTCCAAAAAGCCCTATTGGGTTTCGCGTCAGGAGTGATGATTGCGGCCTCTGTATGGTCTCTTCTAATTCCGGGCATGGAATTGGGAGCGGCACACGGGAAAATCTCCATAGTTCCGGTGGCAATCGGCTTTCTGTCGGGAATATTCTTCCTGCTGATTATTGACATCATTACACCTCATTTGCACATTGGAGAATCTTCTCCGGAAGGTCCTGTGTCGAAGCTCTCAAAAACCACAATGCTTACCTTTGCCGTTACTATTCATAATCTGCCGGAGGGTATGGCTGTCGGTGCAGTTATTGCTGGTATGCTTAATGCCGGAATAGAAATAGCTCCTGCTGCCGTGCTGGCGATGTCTCTCGGCATTGCAATACAGAATATACCGGAGGGAGCAATTATATCCATGCCCATGCACATGGCCGGGAACAGCAGACTCAAATCATTCATTATCGGGAGTTTGAGTGGAGTGGTGGAGCCTGTAGGGGGCCTGCTGATGATACTTTTAGTATCGATATTCACCCCGATATTGCCGTATATGCTGTCTTTCGCAGCCGGTGCTATGATGTATGTCGTGATAGAAGAACTTATACCGGAGGCGTCAGAAGGAGAGCATTCCAACCTCTCCGCTATAGGCTTTGCCTTCGGCTTCGTGCTGATGATGACCCTTGACGTAGTTTTAGGATAGATTACTATAAAATTTTATTTAGGATTATTAAGAATTTTGGTATATGAATAGAATTATGATGCTTCTGGCTGCGGCTATGCCATTTTCTTGCAGCAGCGACTTCAAGACGCTTGGGGTAGAGGATTTCGCATCGGCAATAGGCCACAAGGAGGTGCAACTCGTGGATGTTCGCACGCCGGAGGAATATTCCCACAGGAGAATTCCGAATTCAATGAACATCGACATATACAATGCTGACTTCATTGACAGTGCAGCAGTCAGGCTGGACAAGGGGAAACCTGTCGCCGTCTATTGCAGAAGCGGGAAAAGAAGCACAGCGGCCGCAAACGCCCTTGTCAAGGCCGGTTTTAAGGAAGTGCTTAACTTGCAAGGCGGCATATACTCATGGATGACGGCAGGAAAAGTTGTAAGCGACAATGCCGACTACATCGTATTCAACGGGGAAAAGGCTCCTGACTTCGAGGCGGAGCTCTTCGATCCTGACAAAAAATATGCTGACGGCTATAAAGGCTCAATAAGACAAGTTGAGAGTAGAGATGGTGCAAGGCAAGCAAGCGGTAGAGAGGGTGCAAGGCAGGCAGAGGGCAGAGAGGGAGAGGCTGAAATAGGAAACGGACAAAGCAGGCATGGAGAAAAATTCAGTCTTTCAGAGATGAAAGGAAAAGTGATCATGCTGCAATTCACAGCCTCCTGGTGTGGAGTCTGCCGTGCGGAAATGCCTCAAATCGAGTCCGATATATGGCAAAAGCACAAAGACAATCCGAATTTCGTACTACTCGCCATAGACCGCGACGAAGATGCATCAAAAATCTTGCAGGCAATAAAGGCGACCGGCGTAACCTACCCGCTCGCTTTCGATCCGGACGCAGAGATATTTGACAAATATGCCTTACACGATTCGGGGATAACCCGGAATGTCCTTATCGACCGCAACGGGAATATCGTAATGAGAACCCGTCTCTATAACAAAGAGGAGTTTGCCACCCTCGTCGCAAAAATCGACGAAATGCTCGCAGAATAACCCGGCCGCAGCCGGCGGGACGCCTTTATTTATCGCTCCAAGTAGCGGAGGCTTGTTTTCGCATTTGGCTCGGAGACATGCCGAAGCACCTGCGGCAATATGACGAGAAGTGCGAAGATGTCTTGAAACCTAACTTGAAGCCTATCTCCTTGAAAGAAATTTCAGGATTGTTGATCATATCCCTAATATACTCCGCCCTCTTCTTCTGCAACCATTGGTACGGGGTCTCTCCGAAATGCTCATTGAACTTCCTGCTGAATGCACGCTGCGACATGTTGCACAAATCAGCAAGCTCGCTTACAGTCCCGGCCTCCCGATATTTGTTCAAGACTATTCTCTCGAATGGCTCTGCCACTAACGGCGAATGACAGAAGAAAGCCGCCAATTGCTTCTTGGTGTAGAAGCCCCTCATGACGATGAACAACTCCTGCTGTTTTAGCAAGTGCATGTGCTTGCACAGCAGCCCGGACTGCACATAGAGGGAAACCGTATCCAACAGATTCATCACAGGCTCATTGACAGGAAGAATTCTGTCTTTCTCATCGATTTCCTCTTTCCTGACCGACAACAAACTAAGAAAAAGCTTGTCGCAAGGATTGACTACCGTATCCCAATACAGCAACAGCCACTTGGCATCGGAAACAGCCTCGACAGTCCCTCCGCCATTCTGAGGGATGTACAACATCTGCCTCCTGCCAATTTTCAATCCATCATACTCAGCCAAATTGAGAATCAACTCCCCCTCAATCAAAAACAGGCCGCAGTCAGAATTATTATTGTCTATCGTGAATGATTCGCTTCGGGCGGTTTCGTGGTAATAAAAGCCCCTCTGCTCCTCTTTCCTATAATTAGGGCAACTCAAATGCTCTTATGCATACAGCAAGTCCATAGGCATAATTCAATCTGTCTACGGACAAATCTACAAAAAAATATCAATATTGTGTCAAAAAATTCCGACACAATATTGATATAATGTTATAAACCGGCCTTATTATCCGCTATTGCGGCAGATATTGAGCATAGTTAGTGGCTTCCGGGTCAAGCACGGGTCGGACTGAATAGCCCAAACAACGCCTGTATGTATTACTTGTGGTTGAGGCGGCAGCCCAGCCGGCAGCCCTTCCTTCACTATTGAGCAAAAAACGTCCGGCATGACTTCCTTCTCTTCCCTGACATACGGCAAAGATGCAATTATTGCCTCCTGAACGACCTTCGAAATAGCTGCCGTCATATATTGTCCCCGGTAAAGGGGTTTCAAGCCCTGTACTACTTGCATAATAATAGGCAAATCTAAGTGTAACTGATTCTCCTTGGTGCATAATCCTGAATCCGTAAGGAGAAGGGTCGAACACCGTCTTATGGATAGAATTGGGATTTCCGTTGTCCGGCTTATTCCATAAGTACAGGAAAGTCCAACGTTTATCAAAATAGTTAGTACTATTCATCGGGAAATTTTCGTATAGCCAAAAAGACTGGTGGGACACTAAGACCTTAGGGTTTTCTATGCTTTGGCGCATGGTAAGCACAGCACCTCTGGCCTCCTCAGGATTTACTCCCCCCAAATTCACCCTGTCGCCACGCTGTTCCCATAGGAAGTCAAACAAATTGCCGTATGCGTCATAGAAATGGTAATTGTTCCTTACCTTTGCTCCGGGGAAGGGGTCTTTCCTGCCCCATTGGTATTGCATTCCATATTGACTATACTTATCCCCATTATAGTTATTTGCATCAGTTGTAAATTCAGGGACAGGGTCATAAGCTCCAAGCAGGTGTGACATCAAATCGACTCTTTCGGTTCCTAATTTATATTGAAGATCACCCCGAGCAATGAGAGGCAAAGTTGACTTAATGATTGTCTTCACAGTAGGATACTCTTTAACAATCCATATATGCCAAGACCAAAGTGTCGGAGCCCCCTTGATCTTTCCTGACTTGATTTTTATAAGCACATTGCCCGGCTTATTGCCCGGACGCACATATATATGGGAATTCGGGCCTGACCCGCCGCTCTCGAACAGGGCTGCAAGTCCTGCCTTCTCGACATAATCTGTACCGCTATTGTTTTTAATATCCGTCCAGACAATCTCCACATTCCAATCGTCATCTTCATCCAATTTGTTGAGCAAGTAATCATTAACCGTCCCGGTGTCAGCCCCGCCAGAAAGTCCCGGCAGGCCCTGGTCGATATTGTAATCGTTTTCAAGAAGCTGTTTGTAGTATTCGTAGGCTGTGTTCACACGAGAGACAGGGATAAATATCCCTTGCTTGGACCCGGCCTTCACCATATAGGTATTGGCCTCCGGCTGTATTATTCCCGAAACAAGCTCTACATCAAATTCCCTGTCGGGAAAGTAACCGTCCGGTGAAGATATCTTAAACTTGGCAAAACCGTGATTAAGCTGCGGATTTACAAGATCTTCCGTAGCCGTGAAGGAAACAGGTAGACCGGACATGGAAGGGGACGTCACGACCACTTGGTAGAAAGGAGTTACGATGACATTCCCCACCTTGTTATCAGAAAGGGCGGAAATCAACTCTATCTTATAGTCGCAATTCGCCTTTACATAATATTTCTTCTCCCCACCATCCATTATATAGATATTGTTGTTTTCTACAAGCAGGGTCTCATGCAAATACTTGCCAAAATAAGGAATGGCATTATACTCTTTCTGCAATACGGAAAGTTTTGCAAAGGCCTGTTTGCCTGTGGCAGCATGGGTAATCCCGACGTCGTAGCCTGTGCTGAAACTGTCGAAATACCCACCGTCTCCCGTGATGTCGGGAGCGGTTACAGTATACTTCCATACTCCACCCGGCAGCTGCCCGACTTTATTTATTATAAATCTGCTGGAAGCATCTTCGGCATCGAAGTCCGGCTCGAGGTTCTGAGGCTCGGTCTTGACATAGAAGGTTACTGTGGCACCTGCTTCCTCGGCGGTAAGGGCCTGACCGTTTATAGTTATCACCTTGCCCGGGTCTCCGTAGCTCTGTCCGTACTGATTGACCTCAATAAATTGGAGCGGCTGGGAGCAAGCCTCATCCGAAAAAATCGCTATACCCACATTTATATCCTTGGTCTGTCTGAAATTCAAAAACCATTTCATACGTCCGGCCTCAACGTATGCCGCTTTCAGGGCATTCTGCACATCGGCAGGGTCAGCAGGCCAGGTGCGGTCTTCCGTCACCGTCTCTTTGATTTTGAAAGTCACTGTTTTCTCGTCGGTATTTCCCGTCTTGGACGGGTCTGACGGCTGCACTGTGTAGGTAATCCAAGACGGCAAATTCTTCACGGCAAACCCTTGCGGCCACGAGGTCTGAACTTTTGCAGTCAGGCTGCCGCCCTCTCTGTAGAAAACGAAGCTGTCGTTGCTTACGCCCAGCATATACTGTCCGTCATACTGGACATTGGACATAGTGGACTCGCTCCACACCACCACATTGTACATAATGTTGGCTGCCGGACCTTGCTTTGCCTCTTCTTCGGTGTTGAAACCCGGACCTCCGACATTTGTGATGTTCACCAGGTAGCGATGATTTCTCAGCAGTGAGAGATATTCGTAAGTCGCAGAAGCCTCCGTGCCGGTACGCTTCAAATAATCGATGCGGAAGAAAGTCTCTTTGTCGGGATTGGTCTTGTCCGCACCTTTCATACCGACAACAATATACGGACGCTTCATGTAATTAGCGTTATCCGTCTCAGGAAGGGTCTGGCCATTGGCCCCTTGGGTGGCCTTTCCGGGAGTGTTTACAGCCTCCGGCATATACATTTCGCGAAGCAGTATGTTGCTGCCTGCAATTGCCGCGGACTTGTCGATTTTCTGCGTTATGGCAGGGGCAGGCGTCGGAAGAGAAGGCTGTTTAGCCTTTCTTGCCGCACTGTCCCAATGGTCGTTATCCTCAATCGGGACAACCCTGCCATTGTTGTTGGTATTGTAGAAATAGACCTTTGTCAGGCTTATCCCAGCTATTCCGCCGGCCTTCTCGTCGAATTGGGACGCTCCCTGGACGCTGCTGCTCAAATTGAGCCCCACGTCCACGCGGGCGACTGCACGCACTAAATAGACGGTCCCAAGTTTAGGATCGGCACCGGAGCTGTGATTTACCACAACAGGAGACGACACTCCCCACATCGGGAGCTTACCGTTCTCCCAAGCAGCGTTTTCCGGCAGGGAGAATACGAAAAGCTTCATGACCTCGGTACGGGTCTTTCCTGCAAGTGCTTCCGTGGCCGTTGCTTCCGAAGAAGCGACATTTGCCAGGACGACAAAGGTGTCAGTATTACCGGCAGGGGTATTCTTTGCCAGAAAGGTCATAGTCCCTTTGCTCTTCTTGTCAGCAGGGTCGGACGACGGGACAAAGGAGGTCACCTTTGCCTCGTATGCGAATTTGTCGTCCCTGTCAAAAACAAGAACCCTTATCCGCTCGGTTGCGGTGGCGTTTTCTCCCTCCTGGGTCAAAGAACGGGTAAGCGGATTACGCAGGCCCAAGCCCTCCACGACCATGCTTACAGGGGTGAAGCCGTCTTCGGCAATCACCTCGGTCTTGTCTTCGCGGTATTCATCAAACACAAGGTCACTGCACCCCTGTAATAAAGACATACCGATAAATATCGACAGAAAAGCTGATATCAGGTTATAATTCTTGATTTTCATATATATTTTTCTTAACTGTTTCCCAATCAAATGACATCGCTACCAAGGGATAGCAACCTGCACATCTTCCCAATTGTTCACAACAATGTCAAACTCCATATTCTTCGGGCCTTTCAGCGTTGCGAAGATACGGTATACGGTGTTACGGCGAATATTGTTATAACCCGCTTCGCTCTCATCTATATCCGGGTTATAGAGTTCTATTTCATATTTTTTCTCAGGCTCTCCTGACCTGAAATCAACGGACAGTTCCAAAGCCGGAACGCCGGTGCTGTTTTTCTCATATATTCCAGGAGCGACGTAGATATATTTGGCCTGTCCTCCGGAATACGGCAGCAGCCTTTTGTTGCACTTGGCGACGTGTTCGCCGGCTCCTGTGCCCTCATTGGCTCCTGCATGAAAACCTGCCCTTTCGGGCAGATAACGGGGAACAGCCGAATATGCCGCACCCCTTAGTGACGGATTCTTGCCGCCTGTAGCCGTATATTCTCCGGCAGAAGGCAGAACGGAATAGCCGCCAAGTTCGTTCTTTATGGTAAGATTTGTAATTTTAGCCTGCTGCAACGAAGGTGACAGCAAGTTCCCGCCTGCATCGACAGTCGTAAGAATAAACTCGATACGGGCGTGTGTACGCTCCAGAGCTATTTCAGGAGCGAGAGTAACCCGGTTGCCGCTTCCGGTATTTACAGGGACACGGAAGCTCTGCTGGCCGGTCATAGGAAGATATTTGCGGCTTGAGCCTTGCAGG
Source organism: uncultured Bacteroidales bacterium (assembly GCA_947253655.1). GTDB lineage: Bacteria > Bacteroidota > Bacteroidia > Bacteroidales > UBA932 > Cryptobacteroides. Next base: position 134,556 of record CAMYAE010000001.1, on the reverse strand, counting down.
TCGTCGGAGGTGAAGATTTCCGTTTTGTCAACCATTTCCTTAGGCTCCGGAAGCTGATGCTCGTTCTTAAGCTTCTTCAGAGCAGAGCCGGAATTGACTATCAAGACGAAATTGTAATATCCCTCCATAAGCTCCAAATCCAATTCTATCCTGGAGCCGGACGCTGCGGCATTGCCCATAGTTCGCGATTCAAAACGGTCGATGCTTATGCCATCCAGCGGATTGGTTTCTCCCTGTGGGTAATAGAAAATCACCTTTTTAGGGACTGTCTCCGCGTCTTTGTAGGCAAAGAGGAGGACATTGTTGATTGACTTTTCATATTCCTCGGCAACTACGTAGTCCTCGTGCCATTCCCCGACTGAACGCAGGCCAATGGCTTTTCCCGGCATAGCGGAAGCTTTCGTATCGGTATTTATTTCCGCTACAATCCGAATAGGGACGCCTCCGACGGAATTTTCCGCCTCACGCCTGTCGGGAGTACACCCCGCCGACGCAAATATCGCCAGGCACGCAGCCGCCAAGAGTTTAATTACGCTTCCGTTTTTCATTTCCATTCTAATATCAAAGTTCAATAGGACGGGAAACCACATTCCAATCCAGGACAGTAGCCTGTACCAACATCCAAGTCTTATCCTTATATTGAAGTTTCAAGGTTTTAGGGAAGTCATGGTCGCATTCCAAACTGTAAGGCGGAACGCCGGACTGCCCACTGTACATTATTATATCCTCTACAAGATTGGCGGTGTAGAAAGTATCTCCGGTTGTCTTTTTGGTAATAGACAGACGGGCATTTCTTCCCTTTTCAAGTTTCATCAACATAAAATCGGCTTTCAATGCACCTGATGTACCGTTAGCTGATGTAGAACAGGTATATTCAAACCTGTCTCCGGACGCAATGGCCCCATTGAAATCATAGACCCCGTTGTCGTCCTCTATGCTAATGACAAATTCATCATCTGCCGGGAATGGTTCGCCTACGGATTCGACAGTCAGATGTACCTTGTAGGTCAATTCCTTCATGTTGAATTTCACCTGAGCGTACATGCTCCCGACATCTTTCGGATTCTCAAGGACTACGGAAGAAAGGCCGACATAGAGCGGTCCGGGGGCAGAAGCGATTTTCTTGCTGCCGTTCATCCGCAACGAGACTTTCATCTCGTTTTTGACGGTAACTCCTGTCTTGAAACCTGAAAAATCAAATACTGAAAGATCGCTGCCTCCCCATGCTACAAATGTAAGTTTCCCTGAACAATGGAAAGTGGCCGGCAAGGCATAATCGGCTGACAATACAATACCCTTGTCGGAAAATTCGCCAATCAGCACATCTTTTTCGTCAAAAGCAAATACCCTGACCTGTCTTATATCCGACGGATAGGCAGGTGTCAGCTCGCAAGGGGTCTGCCGGTAGAATTTGAAATCAATACCATGCGGACAACTTCCCAAGTCATCGAACACGACTGATTTGCATCCTGCAAGACAGCTTATTGCCAACACGATATATGCGACAAGATATACGCTTCTGATTCTCATTTGATACTGTTTATATTGATTTTATGACAATAATGTCAAAAATTGAAATCCTGTAGAAAGGAGGTAATAATGTCTCCTTTCTACAAGATTGTTATAATCTGATATTATTCGAGAACAACTTCACGTGAAACAAGGTTCCATTGAAGAACTGTAGCCTCAACGCGCATGAAAGTAGCTTCTTTCTCGATGTCAGGGTTGTCCGGATTGTTAGGCTCGTCCGGATCATTCGGCTTAGGAAGGTTCGGATCGTTAGGGTCTGAGGAATCCCATGGCATGCCAAGTCCCTGGAAAGACTTGATAGTCAGAAGATAGGTGTTGTTACGACGTACATCGGCATTCACAACGGCCTTGTCGGTGTCTTCCTGACGATTCCACAATGCACGGTATGCACATTTTCCATCGGTGAAAGTATAAGCCTTCTGATTAGGATTTGTCAGGCTCTTCTTTGCAGCTTCCTTAGTCTTGTAGATAAGGCCGTCCTGCTCACCAAGGTAGAATGTCTCTCCTTCCACACCGGCTTTGGCAACCAGGTGGTCTGTTTCCCAGTCCAAAACCTCATTAGGGGTATAGACCGTGTACACCTTGGCGTATGCCATACGGTAGAAACCGAAGTTCTTGTTATCGGTTGTGAAAGCGTCTTTCTTGACTGAGTTTTCAAGGAAATAGATACCGCGTGCTGACTTTGCAACATCTGCACTTGCGGCAGCGGCTATTGCCTTATAGTTGCCAAGATCTCCCTTATAGTTGCCAAGACGTACAAGGTTTGCCTTTACATTGGCAGAAGAAGCGTCTTTCGCATTCTCAAATTCAACGTATCCGTCGATAGCGGAAGCAAAATTTTTGTAAAGCCCGTCTGTACCGAGGGTACGATCTCCTGCATGGTTGCGGAAAAGATAGGTCTTGACAGCGCCGTTGATTGCAGCGTATGTGATGTCGTCAAGCTTAACCTGTCCTTTACCGTCTTTGGTTGCAGCTGTGAGAGCTGCATCTTTCGCTACGAGACCTTGTGCCACTACACGCTCAACCTTGAACGAGAACACATTGTCAGCTTCTGTCGTACCTGCTGTTACATCAGCTTCTTTCTTGTTCTTGGCAATTGTCTTGTTTGCGGCATCGGAAGTCATTAAAAATGCATCATCGGCGGAAATGGCGGCGATCTCGGTTACTGCATTGTCTGCACTTCCGTACACTTCATTGGCAGCAGTTGCAATCTTGGCGGTTACGGTGCCTTTATTGAACATCAATGCCAAAATCTGGTTGCCCGGAGTTGTCTCCCAAGGTTTAACCTTATAGACATTGCTACCTGCAGTTGTCTCCCAGAACTTTCCGTCTGCGTCTGCCGTTGTTCCCAATGTCCATGCCTGGCTGGTAGCTGATGAAAGAAGGTCCAATGTGGTGAGCTTGCTCTCACCGGCTCTGCCTGCATAATCAGCCTGAGCCTTGGATGCAGGAGCGTTTGTAGAAACGAACATTCCTGCGAATGTCCTGCTCTCATTAAGTCCGTTGGCAGGAGCATCTTCACGGTTGCACGCGGTCAGGGACAAGCCCAAAACAGCAATGCACATTGTAAATAGATGATTTGCTTTCATAATTGAAATTATTAGTGAAAAAATAATTGTTGTTATATAATTGTTTTATTCTCCATAAAAAGTCTTGGCCCTCTTGTCTCCATGAGTTTTGGCCTGTTCAAGCAGTTTCTCGGCTTTCTCCCATTCGCCTTTCATATTATAGGCGACAGCCAGAGGAAAAAGAGCCCTGCTGTCATCCTTGACGGCATCCAGCACCTTTATAGCCTCATCGGCATTCTTGTCATATTCAAGCAAGGCGTTTGCATAGTTCAGGCTGGCAGCCACATCTTTCGGAAATTGCTCGAACGCCTTTTTATACACAGGGACCGGATTATCTTTACGTGAGACATAAAGCCCTGCGAGTTTGTACATTTCATAAGAACTCAGGCAAGCCGGCTTGATTGCAAAGATTTCTTCAAGTTCGTCCACCTTATAAGCCCTTACATAATAGCTGAAACTGAATGTCGTGCGGCGAAGCGGCGGATAGACCTCCCTCAACAGGGTGGAATAGGTCTTGCCGGCATCTATATTCATAATGGCTGCCTCCCGTTCCTTGTCGGTAGGATAACTGTCTATAATGGATATAATTTCGTCTTTATTGGTTAGGGAAGAAGAGCTGACAGCCTTTCTCAGACCGTCCCAGTCCTCTCCGATACCGACTGCGTGATAGGCCTTCGCTTTCATTATATCAGGGTGTTTTGCCAATACATAGTCGGAGAGCACTTTGGTACGTCTTTCTGCCAGACGACGGTTGTCTTCAAATTCGCCCTCCGGAGAAGCAAAGCCCTCTATATTGACTTCATTCAGGGTCGTACCCTTGACATTGAGGCCTTTGGAAACGAAACTGTCCAATCTGTCCAGTTCCACGGCGTTGTCGCCGAAATCTCTTCTCAACTCATGCCTTGCCACTACAAAATTGACTTTTGCGTCAAAGGACTCCTTATAGGATTTGAATGCTACTGCTTCCGGTTCTATATAATCGTAGGAGTAGTCCTTTGCCCCGAAAAGCGGTATCCCGACCTCGGCAACCGTCCCGGTGCTACGAGACCTTTCGCAGTTCGCACAACCGTAGACCTCTTCTCTCACCTCAATATGCCCGTCTGCCATCCAGCGTTCAAAAGGAATCGATTCCTGCAATAAGGCTGTCTCCTGTCCCTTAATGCCCGAAAGCGGGTAGAGCGTTTCGGAGGAATGGGGAGATGCGGATTTCTTGTTCAGGACTTTTGAACGCCTGATTGCCTTATAGCGGTTTCTTCCGGCAATGTTTACCGGAGAAAAATCAATTTTCTTATTCCCGTCGGCAGACACTAATGAGGTGTAGACAGCAAGCACTTCCTGTGAGGCCAAGTGAGCATCAGCGTCTACATTCATGAATAGTTGCAGGCTCTTGCCGTCTGCACTCCTCATGCTCTTGACATCATAGCCAAAACGCAACGGCCCTTCCGCAGGCTTGCCGACAGCCTTTGCCGATCCCGCAGCCAGCAACAGGGCAGCACAAACTGCAAAAACATTTATGGAACAATATATGGATTTCATTTATAACTGTCTTTATATTATGTATTTGGATTTACCTCTATTATTTTATCATATAGATAATGGAGATTGCGGCTTTTGTAGGTCCGACATAATCGGCTCCGCCGTCGCCAATCTTCTCTCCGCAATTGGTACAACGGAACTTGTCATAGCCTATGCGGGCATATCCTACTCCCAAAGTGGCTTCCAGGCTGATGCGGTTGGAAAGAATCCAGTGATAGCCGGCACTGATGCCGCCGCCCACATAATAACCCTCGTAACGGTGATTCTTCATCTCCCCGTCTTTGTTCTGGATTATGAAAGGAATGTCCACTCCGCCTACGTTCATAAGGCCGCCAAGGGCATGCATGCCCAAAAACCAGCCGTTGAACGTCTCGCAAGTCCAATATCTCACCTCAGGCTGCACAAGCCAATGGCTCCATTTCTTTGTCTTGTAGCCGTCAGCCGTAGCATCTTTTTCATAAAAAAAGAAATTCATTCCGGTTTGGGTGTCTAATGTCCACTTTTTACCTAAGGAGAACTCCAAAGAAAGATTTGGGGTCCGCAATGCATCGTATGCAAGATTGTTCTTTAACGCAAACTCTTGCGCAAAGACAGGCAGACTGAACAATAAACAAAAGAGCAAAAAAGCTTTTTTCATTAAATTAGTTATATAGATTTCCGATTGCAAAGGTAGGCAAAAAACAATTTGTCCGCGTTACACAAAACGGACATATTATTACATATTACGGACTTATGCCGGATTTATAATAACTTTTTCTTCTTGAAGGCCCAAAGTATGATTGCAAAAGTGGCTACCATAATGCCAATCAATATGAGCCAGGCAGATTTCAACTCAGCCATAGGCAGAAAGACGTTCATGCCGTAGAAGCTGGTCACTAAGGTAGGCGGCATCAGAAGTAGGGACAGCACGGTGAAAATCTTCATAATCCGGTTCTGTTCCAAGTTGATAAGGCCGACAGCCGTATCCTGAAGGTATTCCAGCCTCTCAAAACTGAAATTGGTGTGATTTATTAGGGATTGTATATCCTGCTGGAGCACATTAAGCCGCATTAAAAGCTCCGGAGGATATTTGTCACTCTTCATGATGTTGGTGAGCAGCCTCTGTTTGTCCACAATGTTTTCGCGCACCATCATGGTGTTTTCCTGCAATTGGTTTATATCCAGGAGGAAATCCTCGTTTATATCTTCCTGTTGATTAATCCTTCTGCTGTATTGCGATATTTCCTTGGACATCAGCTCTATCATATCGGCATCCAGATCGACACGCTGGTCGAGAATGGAGAGGAAGACCCAATAGCCGTTAGGGTAGAGCCTCGGCCTCGCGAGAATTTTTCTTTGCAATTCGGTCAAGCTCCTTATCGGCACGTCTCTCAATGTGGTGAGGGTGCCGCCTACCAGAATGAAAGACACAGGCATCATGGAATATTCTTCCGGCCCCGGAATAAGGAAATTGGTGTTTGCGAAAATGGCGGTGTCGGTCTCTGAAAAACGGGATGAGCTTTCAATCTCCTCAGCCTGGGCACGGCTCTGGATTTCAGTGTCAAGGAAGGTTTCGGCCGAGTGTTTCTCGTCACCGGTAGGTGAAAATAAATCTATCCACACCACATCTTCACGACGCAGATTCACGAAATCCGTCTCCGACTGGGAAACCATAATCTTTCCATTAGACCTGTAAAAGATATCTATCATAGTTTCGCCCTCCCGTTGCCGGATTTCTCCGACGATTTATGGTTAATACTAATGGCTATAAAGCCTAAGAACAAAGTGCCGGCTTACTGATAAGTCAACTTGCAAATATATGGAATATTTTTCAACCCGGCAAATATCACCGGAAATGTCCTTATAAGGTAGCCTGGCACTACTTAAAGAACAATAGTCCTTCCATGGCATTATATGCCAGAGTGTCGCTGCTAAAATCAATATAATAATAATTCAGAAACGCCATAGCGTCTTCGGAAATCAGAATTATAGGTTTTGATTCATCGGCACGCCTCAGGACAGATTTTGAAGCCAAAAATTCTTTTTTATCAGTAATAGAATCTCTTCCTTCGGGCACAGACACGACTATTTTCAGCGAATCCGCTCCCTGAACCGGAAATATTCCCGGATTGTTGAATTGGTAGACCTTGGTATAGCCTTCGGGGATCTTAATAACTCCCAAATCCCAACGGTACGACGCAGGAAGAGACGCATTTTCACCAGAACCGGCAGAATCTAAATATTCGCCGACGTAAACAACCGTAGAATCCACTATTGCCTCTGTTGCAGACCTTTTTTCATAATTGGAATAAAGATAGTACAACTTATCGTCGACCTTCTTCGCCTGCGAATTATCCAATCGTTGCAATAGGGCTTCATACCCGGCGGAATCCAAAGGAAATTCAGTCACTCCCCCCTCTCTCATTATGTCCATGACCTGTTTTTGAAGGACCCGACGTGTCGTGGCGGTGAAATTCTGCGGCCCGACCGAAGCAAAAAACAGTAGGACTGCGAAAGATACCGGTATCCACCGGATCCTCTTGCATTTTCCTATTATCAGGAAAATGCAGACCGCATAGCACCATATATTGAATAATATAAGATATAGTCTCGAAATGGTTATGCCATAATCGCCGACTCTGCGGCATATACCTACGGTCATAAGCAGCAGCAACGGCAAAATAAGTATAGGAAGCCACTTGAACACTGCCCTGTCGATATTTTTCTCCTCATCGGAAAAGCGGATCGGATAGAGCAGGGCGATAACCACAACCGCACCTAACATAAGGGCCGACACCAAATAGGACACCCAGCCAACGGGAAGCGTCCATGAGGCTATAATTTTAAATGCATATCCGTATAGCACAATGCAATATGCAGCCAATAGCGGTATGAAAAGGTAATGCAGCACTCCCCTGCCGAAGCGGCTCGATACTATATCACCGTTGTATTTCTCCGATTTCGGAGGCAAGAGCAGAAGGAACAGGAATGGAGCTATCAATGTGAAGCAAAGGACAGCCGCATCGATATAAGCCTTGTCGGAGACGGATAGGCCGAACAGCATTTTAAAAGACAGTAACAGCAGAGTAACACCCCCCATAAGGACCGGGGCAACAATATATGCAACAATAAAATTGAAAATCAAGCGTATCGCAAAATTCCAAGTAGGCAGGTCTGTCTTACATCCTATGAAAGAAAGATAAAACACCGATACTATTATCAGCAGCGTCACAGCTCCCATGGCAATTCCTGATGCACCGTCAATGTTGCTCTTAAAAGCCAAAAGAGCAGCCATGACAAGCAGGCCGGCATGTGCCGTAACGGCGATTATAATCTTTAATTTATCCGGTTTATCGTCATTTTCAATCCAAAGTACCGTAGAAATCATAAGCAGAGAAGCTACGGCTAGATACCATACGCTGACGGCGGAGAAAGTGTCGCTTATGATATTGCCGTCGATATTTGCCAGCACCAATGAATAGGCTGTCAGTGCTATTATCAGTGCAATCGGCAATTGAAATCTGCTGCAGGTGGAAATAAATCTTCCGCCGAAATTCTTGAAAAAATTTTTCATCTTCATATACGATTATTATTTTACCGGCCTCGTCGGAAACTTTTCCGCCATTCCTAAAAGGTCCACTTTTTTGTCCATATTCTGGGCCATCCTGTCCAAAACGCTGATAAAGGTCTGCATATCCTCGTCGCTGATGCCTTCCGTCGTCTTTTCAACGGCATGCAAGGCGATGTCAGTAACATCCTCCTTAATTCTTTCAGCCTTGGCGGTAACCTTAATAAGATTCCGCCTCCTGTCATCAGGGCTGTTTACCCGCCTTACGAGTTTCTTTTCCTCTAAACTGTCCACAAGTTTGACTACGGAATTCTTGTCTTTCAGCATTATATCGGCTATATGCTGTTGGCTGAGAGAGCCCTCGGTCCACAAGGTGTCCATAAGCAGGAACTGTTCCGCTGTAATGTCATAGCCGCCGCCGCTGAAAGCGGTATTTATCGTCTGTTTGAAGCGGTTATGGACGAAATTCAGAAAAACTCCCAATTGTTTGCTGAGCACCATAGTTTTATTGTATAAGTATTTAGTGTATAAAGATACAAATATATTTATTTTTAACAATAAAACATCCTGAACTTTGCAGATCTCTCACTGCGTTCGAGATGACAAAAAGGCCCTCGCGAGGACAAGGCGTTCGAGATGACAAAAAAGGCCCTCGCGAGGACAAGGCATTCGCGAGGGCAATATGAGGTACTATATCCCTACATGAAAATATACCGCAGGATAAACAGAGCCGCGAGAATCCACAATGTAACTGAAATCTTTTTGAACTTGCCGGCGCAGGCATTGATAAGCACGTAAGAGCACATTCCAAGCATTATGCCGTCAGAGATGCTGTAAGCCAATGGCATAAAGAGCATTGTAACGAATGCAGGTATCGCTTCGGAATAATCCTCCCATGCTATATCCTTTACCGGTGTAGCCATCATCACCCCTACAATCACCAATACAGGACCCGTAGCCGCTCCCGGAATGGCAAGGAAAAGAGGTGAGAATATAAGGGCGATGAGAAAACATACGACTATCGTGAATGACGTCAGACCTGTACGTCCTCCCTCCGCTACTCCGGCTGCGCTTTCGATATAGGTAGTGGTGGTGCTGGTGCCGAACATAGCCCCTGCAACTGTCGCCACGGCATCCGACATCAAAATCCGGCTTATACCGTCCACCTTGCCATTCTTGTCCACCATTCCGGATTTCACGGAAACGCCTACCACTGTGCCTATCGTGTCGAACATGTCTATAAACAGGAAAGTGAATACGACAACGAACATGTCCCAGGTTAATATCTGTCCCCATTCGAATTTCCAGAATATCGGAGCTATGGACGGAGGGGTTGAGATCACTCCGTTGAAATGCGTGACACCCAAAGGAATACCTATAACAGTAGTGGCAAGTATGCCGATAAGAAGCCCTCCTCGTACATTGAGCACAACCAATACAGAGGTTAGGAGCAGACCGGCAAAGGCAAGGAGCACAGCTTTGTCGCTCAGGTTGCCGAGAGTGACGGAAGTGGCTTCACTGCTGACAATTATCCCTGCTGATTTAAGCCCGATAAATGCTATGTAGAGTCCTATACCCACTCCGATAGCCCGCTTCAGGTCCATCGGTATCGATTCCACAATCAGCCTGCGGACATCGGTGACCGTCAGCAAGATAAATAGAATACCCTCGATGAGGATTGCGGTAAGTGCAAATTTCCAGGAATAGCCCATTCCAAGGCATACGGTATATACGAAAAAGGCATTCAGGCCCATGCCCGGAGCAAGCCCGAAAGGTTTTTTGGCATATACGGACATTACGAGAGTGCCGACTATTGCAGCCAGAGCGGTTGCTGTGAACACGGCATCATTAGGCATTCCCTGTCCTGAAAGGGCGCTGAATATGCTTGGATTGACAGCCAGAATATAGGCCATGGTCAGGAAAGTAGTCAGACCTGCAATTATTTCCGTCCTGACATTGTGTTTGGATGAATCAAAGCCGAAAGCCTTGTTTAGAAAGTTTCCCATAATCGTCAGATATTAAAAGACCCATTTTAAGCCGAGACACGGTCTCACAAAGAAGCCTTTGCCGCTACCGAAGTCATAGGAGAGTTCTATTTCGCTGCCCACGTTCAGATTATCCACACCGAAATGTCTGCCTACATTATACCAGATTTGAGGTTCGGTCAGGAAAACGACATCGGAATCCTTGCCTTTATCAAAAGACCTGTATCCGGCACTTCTGTCATTAAGATAAGGGAAAACCGCATGGCTTTCAAACCAGAAATCGGCAAAGCCGGAAAAACGCAGGCCGGTCACACCGAACAAGTCCTGCATTCCCCATACGAATGTGAATTGCAACGGAACCAAACTCTTACGACGCTCGCCTGAAAAATCAAGGGCCTTATTATAGTTTATATATTTATACAACAGCTTGAAGTTGAAAGTGTTCTTGAAATCCTTGCTATGCAGGAAATAGTCAACACCGGCCAAAAAGGCGTTATTGATCGTATAGCCATTATACACGCCTCCGTTATATTCTACATGAAGGCTTAGAGGGGCAAGTTTGGTATCCTGCCAGAAATTGAGGCATCTGGCAATCTCCATATATGTTCCGCTTTGGGCATAGACATGGTTCTTGTCATTTTTGGAATTGTAGTCGTGGTCTATGAAGAAGAAGGTGTTACCCCATTTGTCCCCATAAAAACCTTCGAGAGTGGTCGTTACATGTCCGCGATCCTTTCCGAAATCGTAGAAAACCTGGAGATTGGTCTGTGCATCGGCTCTTTGAGCAAAAGCAAACAATACTGCCGCAGCAGCAAAAATGATTTTTTTAGACATAAAATGTAATTTATGAACTTTATATAAATTGAATAAAAGGATTTATCAGAATTTGACTATGGAAACCGTCTCAATGTCCCCAAGCAGTTTTCTGCCGCCGAGAGCCTCCAGCTCCACGATAAAATTCGCAAATATCTTCTTAGGATTTGCCCTTTCTATAAGCGACAAAGCGGCAACAGCAGAGCCTCCCGTGGCAAGGAGGTCATCGTGCATAAGCACAATATCATCTTCGGATATGGCATCCTGATGAAGCTCGATCGTATCCACACCGTATTCCTTATTGTAAGACTGGGACAATTTGGCTGCTGGAAGCTTGCCGGGTTTGCGTATTGGCACAAAGCCTGCTCCGATACGGATTGCCAGGTCAGCCCCCAAAATGAAGCCTCGCGATTCCAGGCCTACAACTTTCGTAATGCCTTTGTCCTTATAGGTCTCGTAGAGAATGTCTGATACTGACCTAAGGGCCTCCGGATTTTTAAGCATCGTGGTTATATCATAAAACAATATTCCCTTAACCGGAAAATCCTTGACTGTCCTGAAACAGGATTTGATTTCTTCTATATTCATAATTTTTCCCTACCTCTTGTCATACCGAAATTGACGGACTCGTCCCCCTGATCGTTCTTGCCGAATTCATAGTCCTTGCCCGGAAGCACTGCATTGAGGAATATGCCGACAAGGGCTGCGACCGCAAGACCGGACAGAGAGGTGAAACCTATTGACACACTGTCATTTGCTCCGTATTTAATACCTATTGCAAGCACTAAGATAAGGGCTGCTACAATGACATTCCTTGAAGCGGTAAAGTCTACCTGGTTTTCAACCACGTTCCGCACGCCGACGGCAGATATCATACCATATAGCACCAATGAGACGCCGCCGATTGTGGCTGCGGGCATGGAACTGATTATGGCGGAGAATTTAGGGCAGAAAGACAGGATGATTGCAAACACTGCCGCAATTCTTACCACCTTAGGGTCATAGACTTTGGTGAGATTAAGAACTCCGGTGTTTTCACCGTATGTGGTGTTGGCAGGAGCTCCGAACAGGGAAGCTATGGCTGTGGCAAGTCCGTCTCCCATAAGAGTCCTGTGCAGTCCAGGATTTTCGAGGTAATTGATGCCGGTGGTGGAGGAAATGGCACATATATCTCCGATATGCTCCATCATCGTCGCCAGGGAAATCGGTATTATAGCGATTACAGCTGCGACGATCAGTCCCCAATCAGGGTTACGGAACACTGCGAAAGCCGTATTTTCCATTTGGAACGGGACACCTATCCAAGCGGCTTCGCTGACTTTGGTGAAGTCGCACAAGTTGAATAATGCTGCAACTATATATGAGCCTGCCACACCAAGCAATATCGGTATGATCTTTATCATTCCTTTACCCCATATATTGCATACTATTATTATTGCAATGGCCACAAGGGCAATCCACCAATTATTCGAGCAGTTGCTTATTGCAGAGCCGGACAAGGTCAGACCTATGGCGATGATTATAGGGCCGGTGACGATAGGAGGGAAAAATCTCATTACTTTCCTGGCCCCGAATGCAGCGAAAAGTCCGGCGAGGATAAAGTATATCAGACCGGCACAGAACACTCCTATACAGGCATAAGGCAAGGACTGTTGCAGGGAGAGACCGGCGGTCTGTCCCATTTGGACGACGGTGGCATATCCGCCGAGGAAAGCAAAGGAGGAGCCGAGAAAAGCCGGAACCCTGAATTTGGTGCAGGCGTGAAAAATCAGAGTGCCTACTCCTGCGAACAGCAGGGTCGCTGACATCGAGAGACCGGTAATGACCGGAACAAGGACTGTCGCCCCGAACATGGCGAACATGTGTTGAAGGCCGAGAACCAGCATTTTGCCGCGTCCCATAACCCTTGCATCGTAAATTGCTTGTGTGTTCTTCATCTTTCTGCAATAATAAGGCTCCGAAGACGCTGCTCCGGAGCCGATATGGTTTAGCTGATAATATATTTGTATATGCTGTGAGATAGTCTCATTGGGGAATTGTTATATCATTACAAATATATGACAGAATTCACTTGTAAGCACAATGTCTGTTCAGGATTTATCCACAGTTTTATTAACAAAAGCATACCGGACAATAAAAAAGACGAGACCGCATACCTTTTGGATATACGGTCTTATCTGTGCTCCCTTAGGGGCTCGAACCCTAGACCCCGGCATTAAGAGTGCTGTGCTCTACCAACTGAGCTAAGGAAGCAGTGTCCGTGATTCAAAATTCACGGTTTGTGATCCGTTCGGGGCTCGAACCCGAGACCCCAACATTAAAAGTGTTGTGCTCTACCAACTGAGCTAACGAATCTTCCAAGGTCACCGACCAGATTTTGAAATCGGGAATGCAAAGGTATGCCTTATGATTTAAAACTCCAAATTTTTCCGGACTTTTTTGATTAAATATCTTCAAGTTCTCTTATTATCATATCTTCCGCCGAATGCACCCAGGAAGGAAAACCTGTGTCCCGCCTGAATTCATTTTCGGCAAAACGTATGAGCACATTCAAATCGAATTTGTCAGAAGACACTGCCGCTTTATCTTTTGTAGCATCAAAAGCATTGCATTTCTGCTCGATATGAGACGGCACCATCATTAGCGGCTTGCCCATGTACATGGCTTCGCAAATCGACTCGAAACCTGCTGTTGAGGCATAAGCCCTACAACCGGCCATTTGCCTGAGGAACTCCTTGTCATTTAGGTAATAGAATGTCAGGTTGTCATCAACCTTATAGACCTCGCCGTGAGATTTGTTGTCCCAGAAGAAATGGAGCGGGATTTCCGGATGGGCCGAATGCCAGGCCTCGACCTCTTCGGCGAAGCCGGCATTTACCATATATCCCAAAATATAATCTCCGTCGGACGGCTCGGCCTCCAGGACCTCTGCCCTCAGCAGAGGAGGAACGACTTTGATTTTCCTTTTATCGTCATTTTCCATTGGCCTGAAAGACAGTGCAAGGATTTTAGAGGCTCCTTTTGCAATCATGGCAGAAAACAGATTTAAGGTGTGATGCCCCTCATAACCGATTTCAGGTATGTCCATGTCTTTATGAAGAAAGAGGAACTGATGAGCCACAGTTATCATCGGTATCTTTTTTCCTGAAGACAGATAGGCCATTGTCCCCAAAGCCTCATAAAAGTTGATTACGGCATCGGCACCGGAGGTGTTTATGGCATTCTTTATCTTCTTGAGCGACGGCATGAACTTAAACCACAAAAAGGTATTCCTGACAAATGTCCTGACCATATTCGGCCTCTTGTTTTTCGCTGAGGGGACAAAGGTCACTGTGTTGAAACAGGTAACCGGAGCATGGATCTGTTCCTTGAAAAAAGCAGGCAGCCCACTGCCGGAATTATTGCCCACAAGGACTCCCGTCACCTGATGTCCGTGTTTGAGCAACATCCTCTCCATAGTGATTGCCTGGGTGAGGTGTCCTCTGCCTTCACCCTGCACAATAAAAAGATAACGCATTACTGATCTTCTTTTTTATTATTCAATCCGTCGTCGAAAAAATCCTTATAATACACCACAGACCATTCATCCTCCGTGCTTTCCACAACAGCAGAAAGGGTTTCCACCCAATCTCCGGAGTTCAGATACCTGATGCCGCCTTTAAGAATTTTGTCTTCGGGATGATGAATATGTCCGCAAATAATGCCGTCACACCGTTTGGCGGCTGCAAAAGAAGCTATGTCTGCCTCGAAGCCTGAAATCATGTTTACCGTATTCTTTACGGCCTGCTTTGCGGCTTTCGAGAAAGAATAGCCGTCCTTTCCCCTGCTCTCCCTCGCCCTGTTCCACCGATAGTTGATTTTAAGCAGCAGATTATAGGCCACATCGCCGAGTTTGGCCAACCAGCGCATCCCGGAGGTTATGCTGTCAAATGCGTGCCCGTGAATTATCACATATCTTCCGGAACTGTCCTCAATAAGATATTCGTTTACCACCTGAATGTTGAAAAGGCTTGAAGGAACAATAGGTGCAAGAAAATCATCGTGATTGCCTACAACATAAATAACATCGGTGCTGTCCTGCTCCATCATCTTCATTATGGCGTGAAAAAAGGCCGATTCCATTACGGTCCATTTGCCTTTGTTCTTTTTCAGTTGCCAGCCATCGATGATGTCACCGTCTAAAACAAGACGTTCGCAACGGACAGAATTCAAGAACTTAGTGACTTCTTTCAGTTTGGAGTGTTGCGCCCCCAAATGAACATCTGAAATCACTACCGTCTTGTAAAACTTTTTAATTGCCATTATTTTTTCTTAAAATCTCTGATTTTCTTTTTTGAATAGGACTTGATGTTCTGTTCTTCGGACAAGCGGCACACAAGTACATCCCCTGAGTGCACTGCCACAATATAGCCGTCAAGGCCCTCAAGCACAACGGTTTTCTCTTCTTCTACGTGGACAATGCAATTCTTGCAGTCGAACAGGCGGACATCCCGGCCAATATGGCTGTTGCCGTTCTCATCTGCAGCAATATGTTCCTTGACGGAACCCCAGGTGCCCAAATCGCTCCAGCCGATATCTCCTGCAAGCAGATAGATGTTTTCGGATTTTTCCATTACAGCGTAGTCTATGGATATCTTTTCGCACTGCGGGAAAAGTTCCATAAGGGCAACTTTCTCGGCCGGAGTGAACAGCGAATGCGAAAGCTGTTCCATAATGGCCGATATCTGTGGAGAGTGTTCCCACATTTCCGACATAACAGTCTTGACATTCCATACGAATATGCCGGCATTCCAGAAATATTTTCCGGATTCATAATATTCCTTTGCCGTCTTATGGTCAGGCTTTTCCTTGAAAGAAGACACCTTGGCAATTCCATTGCCGACATTTTCTTCCGAATATATATATCCGTACCCTGTTTCCGGCCTTGTGGGCCTGATGCCGACAGTCACGATTTTGTCAGAGCCGTCCACTGCGTCTACAGCCGTCCTCATCAGTTCGGCAAAAGCGTCCGTATTCAGCACAAGGGCGTCGGATGGGGTGACTATGACATTGGCGTCAGGGTATTTCTTCGCAATTTTCCAGCACGCGTAGGCGATGCATGGTGCCGTATTTCTCGGCTCCGGCTCTGCAAGTATCTGTTCTTCCGGGATATCCGGCAACTGCATTCTTACAGTGTCAACATATTTTCCGGAAGTCACTACCCAGAATTTTTCAATGGGAGCCACCTGCAGGAAGCGCTCCACAGTCATCTGTATCATTGTCTTGCCGACGCCGAGTACATCTATGAACTGTTTCGGGGTCCCGGGTGTGCTGATTGGCCACAGTCTGCTGCCCACTCCTCCTGCCATGATTACCACATGTGTATCCATTGCTCAATTTTTTCCAAAATTAATCAATTTTCGGCAAAAAATCGCTAACTTCCTGTCTTTGACACTTAGATCTTGTTGAATCAAGGATAATTCAAGTCCCCAGACTGCTGTAATGGCGATTTGAGGAGCTTTGGATTTTTTCTAATCAATTCAAGTGTCAAACTTCCGATATTGTAAAATGCTTTTTCTATCTTTGTTTTTATTCAATGATACCTATAAAACGTAAAAATATATGGTTTAATTCTTTTTTAGCAACACCTTAATAATTATGGACTCAAAATAACAACTTGTCATGATGTGTTGCTCTCCTCTGATATTGACAATCAACCTGATAACATATAATATTCTCTGAATAATGATTAATAACGATATTATAGCACAGTCACCTCTTACGGAGGGGCAGTTTATAACTGGCATCAAGGAATTGCTTGAGGCTGCCAGAAAAGATGTCGTCAAGCAGGTGAACACCACTATGCTTATGACTTACTTCGAGATCGGCCGCAGGATTGTCGAGCAGGAACAGAAAGGGGAAAGTCAAGCAGATTATGGGCAATATCTGCTCGTTCACTTGTCGGAGTCTCTTTCAGGGCGTTTCGGGAAAGGATTTTCAAAAAGGAACCTTGAACTGATGCGACAGTTCTACTTGACATATAAGATTGCGAAATCGACGATTTCGCAATCTCTGAGCTGGACACATTACATAAGACTTATGCGGATTTCCGATCCTAAGGAACGGGAATTCTACGAGATTGAGGCTGCAAATAACAAATGGAGTGTGAAAGAACTAAACAGGCAGTTTGACTCGGCTCTTTATCAAAGACTCGCATTGAGCCGTGATAAGAACAAGATTCTTGAACTGTCAAAGAAAGGACAAGTTGTCGAAAAGCCGGAGGATATACTGAAAGATCCTTATATCCTTGAATTCACTGGTCTCAAGGAATTGCCGGAATATAGTGAAAGCAGACTGGAACAAAGTCTTATAGATGAACTTCAATCATTTCTTCTCGAACTTGGGAAAGGGTTTACCTTTGTCGGCAGACAACAACGGATAACCATTGACGAGGACCATTACTTCGTTGACCTTGTATTTTATAACAGACTGCTTCGGGCTTTTGTTTTGGTGGATTTGAAAATAGGTCAGTTGAAACATCAGGATTTGGGACAGATGCAGATGTATGTACATTATTACGACCGTTGTGTGAAACTACCAGACGAGAATAAGACCATAGGCATTGTACTTTGCAGGGACAAGAAAGATGCACTTGTGGAAATGACCCTTCCAGATGAGACAAACCCGATATTCGCCAGTAAATATCAAACAGTGCTGCCAAACAAGGATGAGTTGAAAGCTCTTATAGAAAATAAATAAGAGGACTTCACAGGCGATGAAAAAGGACGAACAGAAGTCCTTTTTTGGTAGTGTTTCATAGATTATGGCCGGAGCCGGTCTCACGGAGCTTTCAGATTTGCCGATATAATCAGGTTTCCAATTATTTCAAGTGCCAAACTTCCGATTGATTTTTTCCAAAAATAATCAATTTTCGGCAAAAAATCGCTAACTTGGCGGTATATGATATAAACTTATTTTTTGGACACAAAATCCGATTAGAAAATGTTTGCAAACGATATTAAGGTCTGTGACATGATTGACATAAACTTCAATCTGTTGCAGCTCCTGCCAAGAACCGGGCTGGAACTGAAATACGCCAATCTGCCAATAAAAGAGGCTTGCAGACGTTGTGGCATAGACCGGCATACCTTTATTCTGATTTGCAATGTCTATACTTTCAATGACTATATCCCTTCGGCAGAGACCCTCGAAGAAAGCAGCCTTGAAGACATCATGAAATACCTGCACAATTCTCACGACTCGTATACGGGCATCGCATTGAAATCTCTTGAAAATGCTCTCTCGGCCTTGATTATGCCTTGCTCGGAGCAACAAAAAGAAGTGGTGCAGAAGTTCTTTTCCGATTATGAAATAGAGCTGGAAAAGCACTTCTCATATGAAGAGGAAAATCTTTTTCCTTATGTAAATTCCATAATATCAGGACGTCCGAACTCTAATTATTCTATCGCAGAATATGAAAAACGCCACGAGAATGTGGATGAGAAATTGGAAGACTTGAAAAACATCGTTATGAAGTACCTGCCGGAGGTGTGCGACAACAATTTACGCATTGATGTGCTTATGTCGATATATCATCTTCAAGATGACCTGAAAAGACACACCTACGTGGAGAATAACATTTTGGTGCCTATTGTCAGTAGAATGGAGGAAAACGGGAAATGGACAATAAGAAGAAAATAACTCTTATTACCCCCTCTGAAGTCATTGCGAGAGGGCTGATGCTTATATTTAAAGATTCTGATGAGTTCTATGTCAATACATTCATTAAAGACGTATCCAGACCAAAGGACGCCCTCTTAAAGACTACTGACACCGATATCATCATTTTAGATCCGATGGTGCTTGATTTTCAGTCGCAAAAAGACAGCAGAAGCAGATTTGAAGAAATTTCCGATGTGATTTTAATAGCAATCGAAGGGCCATCCGTTACTGATGAAATACTACGGCAATATGACGGCTCATTTTCACTATATGATCTTCCGGAAAATATCATCAAGACCCTGCAGAACGCCTGTCAATCAAAGCAAAAGGAGCAAGGTGCCGATGGCAATGAACTGACGGCGAGAGAAAAGGAAATTCTGGTATGTGTGGCAAAAGGAATGCAGAACAAGGAAATAGCCGATTTATTCAGCATTTCAATCTATACGGTAACTACGCACAGAAAGAATATTACAAGGAAAATCGGCATAAAGACAATAGCCGGTCTCACGGTATACGCCCTTCTCAACAATCTGATAGATATAAGTTCAATAAACTAAAATTCCGGCTCATTCAGAGTTGCGGTATGTTCCTTGACGGAGCTCCAAGGCTCTCAAATCGTTCCAAATTCATCTGTATCATTATCTTGCCTACGAGATACATATATGAACTGTTTCGGAACCTGTGTGAGAGGGGCAGATTGGCCGCAGTCTGTTGCCCAATCCTCCTGCTATGATTACCACATATGTATCGATTAATCAATTTCTTTTAAAATAGATAACTTTTTTTCTAAAAAATCATTAACTTGGCAATATAATATCTGAACACTAAACCCGGACAGTGACGGTCATTGTCCATAAAATTTTTATTATATGAAAAAATATCTTGCAGAAGGAATCGGAACTTTCGTCCTGACTCTTCTTGGCTGCGGTACGGCAGTCTTTCTCGGTTGTACTACACCTGCCGGAGTAGTAGGTACGGCATTGGCATTCGGACTTTCGGTAGTTGCCATGGCCTATGCTATCGGCGGCATTTCAGGATGCCACATCAATCCGGCAATTACTTTGGGTGTGGCCCTCTCCGGCCGAATGAGTTGGAAAGATGCTGTAGGCTATTGGATAGGACAGATAATTGGCGGTCTTGTTGCCGGTGCAATCCTGCTTCTACTGGTCAAAACAGTTGCTGCCCCTGATCTTACAGGTGCACTCGGCTCCAACGGAGTTGCCAATGCCGGAGGGGTTGGAGGAGCTTTCCTGGTAGAGGTAATTGCCACATTCATATTCGTATTGGTAGTGCTCGGCACTACGGATCCAAAAGTGGGGGCTGGTAATTTCGCAGGCCTTGCAATAGGCCTAAGCCTTGTGCTCGTTCACCTCGTATGTATCAATCTAACAGGCACTTCCGTTAATCCTGCACGTTCAATTGGTCCGGCAGTATTCGCCGGTGGCCAGGCTCTGAAAGACCTTTGGGTATTTATCGCTGCCCCTATGGTAGGTGGTGCATTAAGTGCCGTAATATGGTGTGTGCTTTCGCCTAAAAAGGTTAAATAGTTATGCAATAAAGCCTTAGGCAACGACCTGAAAGATTATTTCGGAAAGCGGATTTTGGCGTATTTCAACAACAATATCTTCTCTCCGTAGGAATCGAAATCGATCACTGCTTTCAGGTCAGCCGAAGAGCCTGTAATTCTCCGTATCCGGCCGATGCCAAATCTATTGTGCTCTATAGTCTGTCCCTCTTTGAGTTCCAATATAGACACAGGCACGAAATCGGCATCGGCAGGCCTCAGGGTAGCAGCCGGACGCCTTACAATATTCGGCTGGACTGACGGCTTGGGAGATGCAGACCTTTCTCTCTTGAAAATACGCACTTCTCCCCCTCCCATACCGAATTTTCTTCCGGGGGCGAAACCTCTGCCAAACCCTGAGCCAAAGTGGGAAGTACTTCCTTCCTCCACATCGAACTCATCCTCATTGAGCGGATTGCCTATATATTTTTTGTCTATTTCCTTTATAAAGCGGCTTGGAGGATTGGACTCGTGCTTTCCGTTCCTCATTCTCGTCCGGGCAAAAGAGAGGCTCACGGATTTTTCCGCCCGCGTCAGAGCGACATAAAACAGACGCCTTTCCTCCTCTATGTCGGCAGGAGTTGCATACATTCCTCCGGACGGGAAGAGATTTTCTTCCATTCCCGCCACGAAAACGTGGGGAAATTCCAGTCCCTTTGCAGAATGCACCGTCATCAAAGCGACCCTGTTGCGAGAATCCTTGTCCTCGTCCACATCAACCGAACTCAAAAGAGATATATTTTCCAAATAGTCTCCCAAAGTCACTGCACCCAAATCCTCTGTTTTAATCTGCTCCGGGTCATCGATGTCCGATTCGGTCATAATCTCTTCTCGCATATCGTTCTGAGCCATTTCCACGAAAGACTTGACGCTGTTCGCAAGCTCCTCGATATTGGCAGCACGGGACTCGCCCTCGACGGATTTCTCGTCTTTATAGAAGCGGTAAAGTCCTGAAGCGTCAATCAGCTCGGCAGCAAGCACATACGCATCCGTATCCGCCGATTTGGCATTTGCGGAATTTATCATTTCGGCAAAATTCCTGATCCTTGTAATCGCAGCCGGTCTCAGTCCGAATTTTTCCAAATCGTCTTCAGCAACAGCCAACGACATAGGCAGGCCCTTTGTTCTCGCGGCCTCGGACAAAGCTGCTAAAGATGTGTCTCCGATACCCCTTGCAGGCTTGTTCACTGCCCTTCTGAACGCCTCGTCATCTCCCGGATTGACAACCAATTTGAAATAAGCCATCATATCCTTGACTTCCTGCCTATCAAAAAATGAATTGCCGGAATAAATCATATATGGCAGGTTTCTCCTCCTCAAGGCATCCTCAATAGCCCGCGATTGGGCATTTGTCCTATATAATATGGCAAAGTCCTGATATTGGCTGTGATCTTCCTGCATAGTGGAAATTATCGACGATGCAATCAGAATAGCCTCTTCTTCCTCGCTGTATGCCTTTATAAGGCGTATTTTTTCGCCCTCCTCCCCTTCGGAAAAACAGGTTTTCGGTATCCTGCCCTCATTATTCGATATCAGCGAGTTGGCCGCACCCACAATTCTGCGCGTAGACCGGTAATTTTGTTCAAGTCTGAAAATTTTGCAATCGGGATAGTCTTTCTTGAAATTGAGTATATTCTCTATTTTTGCACCCCTGAAAGCGTATATTGATTGGGAATCGTCTCCGACCACACAGATATTCCTGTGTTTTTGGCCTAACCTCTTCAATATTATATATTGCGAATAATTGGTGTCCTGATACTCGTCCACCAATATATAGTCGAATCTGGAGGATATATCTTCGAGAGCTTCAGGATTATCACGAAGCAATATATTCATATTCAGAAGAATATCATCAAAATCCATAACTCCGGCCTGCTTAAGAAAATTCCGGTAGGCTGCATATATGCGGCATATCTCCGGCTTTTTGGCACGCCTGTCGTTCTCTATTGCATTGGGGCTGTTGAAATATGCTTCAGGCGTGATTAAATTGTTCTTGGCCATAGATATACGCCCCAAAACATCCTTGGGCTTATACACTTTTTCATCAAGCTTCATATCCTTTAGGATACGCCTTATCGCACTTTGGGAATCGCCTGTATCATATATGGTGAAAGTTGGCGGGTAGCCGAGAAAATCGGCATATTCCCTTAGAAATCTGATAAATACGGAATGGAAGGTGCCCATGGCTATCTTCCATGCATTTTTCCTGCCCACCATAGCGGCGATGCGCTCTTTCATCTCGCCGGCCGCCTTTTTTGTAAACGTCAGAGCAAGTATTCTCGACGGATCGCAGCCTGTTTCTATAATATAGGCAATCCTGCTTGTCAAAACCCTTGTCTTGCCGGATCCGGCACCTGCCACAATCAGCTCCGGCCCATTGATATATCTTACCGCCTCACTCTGGCTACTGTCAAGTCCCTCTATAATACTACTCAGATTGTTTGTCATAATGTCGCGAAATTACGAAAAAATTGGCTAACTTCGCGCCGTATATATCAGAAATACTATAAAAAGGTTATTTATATAATGTCAAACAACATCGAATTGAAACGAGGGCTGAATATTCCGATAGCGGGAGCCGCAGCCCCGAAGACCGTCAAGAAGATTGTGCCTGACGTTATCGCCGTGAAACCTACCGACTTCAAGGGCTTGATGCCAAGGCTGTTGGTGAGAGAGGGCGATAGAGTTCTGGCAGGTTCTCCGGTCATGTCCGATAAGAAAAATGCCGACATTCTTTTCGCATCGCCGGTAAGCGGAACGGTTTCCGAAATTGTCAGAGGCGAAAAAAGGAAACTCCTTGAAATCCGGATCAAGGCGGACAAAGAGCAGGAGCGGTATTCTTTCGGCGTCAGGAATGTATCCGAAATGAATGGAGAGGAGATTAAAGAGGCTCTCCTGAAAAGCGGCTTATGGGCATCTATAATCCAAAGGCCTTACGGCATAATTGCGGACCCGTCCGTTGAGCCAAAGGCCGTTTTCGTGTCCGCATTCACGACAGCTCCATTGGCAGCGGATTTGGAATTTGCACTCGGCAATGAAACTGCGGACATACAGACAGGTGTGGACGCTCTCACCAAGCTGACAAAAGGTGGAGTACATTTTGCTCTCAACAAAGAGACATATTCAGGTACAAGATTTCACAGGATAGAAAATGTAATCCAGCACACTTTCAGCGGCAAACACCCTGCCGGAAATGTTGGCGTGCAGATCAGCCATATCAGCCCTATACAGAAAGGAGAGACTGTGTGGACAGTGTCACTGCTTATGGTCGCCGCAATAGGACGGCTTTTCAATTCGGGAGAATACAATCTCACAAGGAAAATTGCCGTTACCGGCCCTATGGCCAAAGAGCCGGCATACGTTGAGGCTGTGCATGGAATATCAGTGCACGAACTTGCTTCATTCTACGACAATTCTGCAAATGATATTAGATTTATCAGCGGAGATGTGCTTTCCGGAACTAATATCGGCAAGGACGGCTTTACCGGCTTCTTCGACAATCAGGTAACCCTGCTGCGGGAAGGCACGGAAAGAGAGTTGCTTGGCTGGGCCAAACCGTTCAGGTTCAATCTATTCAGTTCTTCACGTTCCTATTTCTCATGGCTGCGGCCAAAGAAAAAATACAATATGGATACGAATATGCACGGAGGTGTCAGGGCTTTTGTCTTCTCCGATGTCTATTCAAAAGTGCTCCCTATGGATATTTTCCCGGTACACCTTATCAAGGCCTGCCTTGCGGGAGATATAGACAATATGGAGAAATACGGTATCTATGAAGTTCTGCCTGAGGATTTTGCTCTATGCGAGTATGTAGATCCGTCCAAGAACGATATTCAGGCCATTATCGAAGACGGCATTAAGCTGATGCTGAAAGAAATGGCTTAAACTAAGATGATTATGGAAAACAATACTGTAAATAAACCGGGTCTTTTTGAAAAAGGCGGCAAACTTGGTTTTCTTCATTCCACTGTCGATGCCTTTGACACTTTTCTTAAAGTGCCGGGGACTGTAACCGCAAAAGGCTCGCACGTAAGGGATGCAATAGATATGAAGAGGGCCATGATAATTGTAGTGTTCGCCCTCATACCGGCAGCCCTTTTCGGAATGTGGAACGTCGGACACCAGCACAACCTCATAATGGGTACAGACTGGAACTTTATCGGACAGTTCTGGTTTGGCTTCCTGAAAGTGCTGCCTCTGTACATAGTCTCATACGCTGTGGGACTCTTCATAGAGTTCGCCTTTGCACAGATAAAGAATGAGGAGGTAAATGAAGGCTACCTTGTTTCAGGTATGCTTATTCCTCTAATAGTTCCTGTCGAGGTGCCACTATGGACGCTTGCCGTTGCAGTTGCCTTTGCTGTCATTTTCGGCAAAGAGGTATTCGGAGGTACGGGAATGAATTTCCTTAACCCTGCACTCCTTGCCAGGGCTTTTCTGTTCTTCTCATATCCGAGCCACATGTCCGGCTCGCTTGTCTGGGTCGGCCTCAAAAGAGGAGAAGTCATTGACGCAGCCTCAGGTGCGACACCGCTTTCATTCCTTGGAGAATGCAAGGATGCCGTCGCTCCTCTGACCGACAAGTTCTCATATATGGACATGTTCCTTGGGACGATACCCGGCTCTGTCGGGGAAACCTCTATAATAGCGATACTGATAGGAGCCGCAATACTTATATGGACAGGAGTTGCAAGCTGGAAGATAATGTTCTCCTCAGTGCTTGGAGCTCTTCTGGTAGGCTGGATAGGCAATATTACAGGCATAACGGCAGTTCCTGCATGGGCACAGCTTATAATGGGAGGCTTCGCATTCGGCTCTGTCTTCATGGCAACCGACCCTGTAACCGCCGCTCAGACAGAAAGAGGCAAATGGATTTACGGCTTCCTGATCGGTGCTCTCTGCGTAATGGTAAGGCTATTCAACCCTGGCTATGCCGAGGGTATGATGCTTGCCATTCTGCTTATGAACACAATGGCTCCGCTTATTGACTATTATGTCATAAATGCGGCTATCAGGAGACGCTCAAAAAAAATTGGAATCGCATAAATACTAATGGATATGAATACAAACGGTAACGTATATACGGTGATATATTCGGCCGTCATTGTGGTGCTGGTCGCTGCGATTCTCGCTTTTGCGGCTATTTCCCTGAAACCGAGGCAGGATGCCAACATCAAGGCCGAGACAATCAGCCAGATGCTGGCGGCTGCTCAATTCTTCACAAAAGAAGAGTTGGAGGCAATGGGCAATGACAAGGTTCTGGTCGAATATGCAAACAAAATTGACAAGGCTTTTCTGATAGATGCCAACGGCGACTCTTTATATGCGCTCGGCACGGATGCCAAGAATATCGAAATTGCAGACGGGCTTAAGGCTCAAAACAAACTGATCAAGAACGGGAGAAAGGATCTTCAACTGCCGGTATATATTTTCAACAAAGACGGCAAAAAGATAAGTGTGGTCCCTGTTTATGGAGCCGGCCTTTGGGGGCCGGTATGGGGCTACCTCGCTTTCGATGAGGATATGAAAACCATTCTCGGAGCATACTTCGACCATGATAGCGAGACCCCCGGCTTGGGTGCCAAAATCAAGGATGACCCACAGTTCAGGGCAGCTTTCATAGGGAAGAGTGCCGATTTCTCGGCTGACAAGATCTTCTCTATCGTCAAAGGAGGAGCTCCTGAAGGAAAGGACAATGCAATAGATGCCATTACCGGGGCTACAATGACGTCAGACGGCCTTGGAGAAGCTATCGACACTTGGCTGAAAAGTTACAAGCCATATTTTGCAAAGAAAGGTGCAGCCGCAGCGATGACGGTTGTCGCCCCTGCAGATTCTCTTGACGCAAACGGAGCACAGAAGGTGCCTAACGAAACAGTGGAGGAATAGAATTATGAATGCAAAACTTAAAGAGACAATTCTGAATCCTATTTTCAAGGATAATCCCATTACAGTCCTCGTGCTGGGTATATGCTCGGCCTTAGCAGTAACGGTTGAACTCAAAGGAGCCCTTGTAATGGCACTGTCGGTGATAATAGTCACCGGGCTTTCCTGCTTTGTGCTGTCTCTGCTCAGGAACACGATTCCGAACAGGGTGCGTATCATAGTACAACTTGTTGTGGTGGCCATGATGGTTATCCTTGTGGACCAGATACTTAAAGCTTTCGCCTATTCCATAGACAAACAGCTTTCCGTATATATAGGTCTTATTATAACCAACTGTATAGTTATGGGACGTATCGAAGCCTTTGCCTTAGGCAACAAGCCTATACCGTCCCTGCTGGACGGATTGGCAAACGGAGCGGGCTACGGCCTGATATTGGTTTTAGTGGCCGTGTTCCGCGAATTCTTCGGCTCAGGCAAACTGCTCGGCATAAGGCTTATACCGGAGTCTTTCTATGATGCAGGCTACATGAATAACGGACTTGTAATCCTCCCTCCGGCAGCTCTTATACTTCTCGGATGCATTGTATGGATTCAGAGAGGGATACAGAAAGAACTCCAGGAGAAATAACATCTAAATCGGATTTATATGGAATATCTTAGCTTATTCGTAAAGTCAATTTTTATTGACAATATGATTTTTGCATACTTCTTAGGTATGTGCTCATATCTGGCAGTATCAAAAACAGTCAAGACGGCTACCGGTTTGGGTGTCGCTGTTATCTTTGTGCTTTTAGTAACGCTTCCTATCAACTATCTGCTTAACAGATACGTACTTGCACCGGATGCCCTTATTAAAGGAGTGGATTTGAGTTTTCTCAGCTTCATTATATTTATAGCTGTAATCGCAGCCATAACCCAACTTGTGGAAATGGTCGTGGAAAAATTCGCCCCGGCACTATACTCCGAATTGGGAATATATCTGCCGCTTATTGCAGTGAACTGCGCTATCCTTGGTGGCTCTCTGTTCATGCAGCAGAAAGATTTCGCCAACCTCGGTGAGGCCACGGTATATGCACTCGGCTCAGGCGTAGGCTGGTTCCTCGCTATTATAGCCTTGGCGGCCATAAGGGAGAAACTCACATATTCAAAGGTTCCGCCGGCACTTCGCGGTATAGGGATCACATTCATAACTGTAGGCCTTATGGCTATCGCTTTCATGACATTTATGGGTGTAAAACTTTAATAAGGAGACAGATATATGTTATATACAATAATTGGTGCAGTAACGACGATTTTAGTTGTCACACTTGTTCTGGTGGCTCTGCTTCTGCTTGTTAAGGCTAAGCTGACACCATCAGGCACGATTAAAATCGATATTAACAACGGCAAAAAAATCATTGATGCCAATCAGGGCGGAGATTTGCTCCACACCCTGGCAGAAGACGGCATCTTCCTCCCATCCGCCTGCGGCGGCAAATGTAACTGCGGGCAGTGCAAAGTCCGTGTCATAGAAGGTGGCGGAACAATCCTCCCGACCGAAACCGGATTTTTCTCAAGGAAAGAGATAAAGGACAATTGGCGGCTCGGCTGTCAGGTGAAAGTAAAGGACAATCTGAAAATTGCCGTTCCGGATTCGGCCTTGAGTGTAAAGAAGCTTGAATGCGAGGTCATTTCAAACGACAACGTAGCGACTTTCATCAAAGAATTTACCGTCAAGCTTCCTGAAGGAGAACACCTGGACTTCAAGTCCGGAGAATATATCCAGATTGAAATTCCGGAATATGACCTTGATTTCAAGGATATTGAGGTGGCCGATATATATAAGGCGGATTGGGAGAAATTCGGTTTCTTCAATATTCACGCCCATAACCCTGAGGCTACGAGCCGTGCCTATTCAATGGCTTCATACCCGGGAGAAAAGGATATTATAAAACTGAACGTGAGAATTGCTACTCCGCCTTTCGACAGGTCCCAGCCAAAGGGAGTATTCAAAATGCTGCCTGTCCCTCCGGGAATAGCCTCATCCTATGTGTTCGCCCGCAAACCGGGAGACAAGGTGATAATATCAGGCCCTTACGGAGAATTCCTGCTGCCTGAGAACGATCCGGACTCACAGGAATACATCTTTGTCGGAGGAGGTGCCGGAATGGCCCCTCTAAGAAGCCATATCATGCAGCTGTTCAAGACTATCAAGACCAAGAGACAGGTACACTTCTTCTATGGGGCCCGCAGCCTTGTAGAGGCTTTCTACCTTGAAGATTTCGCTGAAATCGAAAAGGATTTCCCTAATTTCCATTTCCACCTGGCTCTTGACCGTCCGGACCCTGCAGCCGATGCGGCAGGCGTAAAATACACGCCAGGATTTGTACATAACGTCATGTATGAAACCTATCTGAAAGACCACGAGGCGCCTGAAGACATCAAGTATTTCATGTGCGGACCTCCTATGATGGTAAGCTCCGTAAACAAGCTGCTTGACAGCCTCGGAGTTATGCCGGAGAGCATTCTATATGATAATTTCGGAGGTTAAATAAAACAAGACCCTATATTTTGCAGGCCGGGAATTCCCGACCTGCATTTTTTTTATTAAAGAATCGTCAAAATTATCGTTGACAAATATTAAAAACACGATAAAACCACCTTTGTTGTATTAGTTTTGCCTGCGGACGCAATTCGTCCACAAAACAGAAAATTGCAATGAAAACAAAAAAACGCCTGCTCTCGGTTTTATCGTGGTTATCGGCCCTAACACTCGTTTCATGCAATGGTATAGACGATTATACCGTTGATTATGAAGAAGTTAATGGAGCCATAGAGACGGAATTGCATGTCAAGACAGTTAAAACTGCATGCATAAGTTCCTTGGACATCCTTGTATTTAACAATGACAGACTGAGGCATATAGATGCCTATCAGCGTCATGAATCCGGTGTCGGAGAATCGGTTAAGGTATCCTCTCGAAGCGGTGACAAAATAATAGCGGTCATAGCAAATGCAGCCGGGGACAAGAACAAATGGGCCGGGGTCAATTCATTCGAGGGGCTTCAAAAAGTTATGTCTGAACTTAAAGACGAAAATCCTGAATATCCTGTAATGTCGGGAACAGTCCGTCATTATGCGAAGAACAATGGAAGTTGTGAAATAAGGCTGGAGCCGCTAATGTCAGAGGTCCTTTTGAACAGCATTTGCTGCGATTTTTCTTCAAGGCAATATGCCGGCAGGAAAATGAAAGACGTGAAAATCTATCTTACTAACGTAAGCGGCTCATGCCCTGTAATTTACGACAGCACCTACAATATAAGTTCGGTCATCAACTATGGGAAGCTGCGCTCATCCGACTTCAGTGATTTCATTCGTCCGGACATGATTTCCGCAGCGATAGACGGTGAGATGGACGAAGGGGTAATATTTCCCGGAATAAGATTGTACTGCTATCCCAATTCCGGCTATGGAGCAAGCATAAGCAGCCCCCCAACAAGAATTGTCGTAGAAGGCACTATTGACGGACGTAAATACTATTATCCTATAAATATCAATGCCGGAGGATACAAGGCAGCCGGTTTCAGGCCGGGAATAGAAAGGAACAAAAGTTACGTTCTGGATATGGTAATTACGAGATTAGGTGTCGATGATCCGGACACGCCGGTGGAAAGCGGAGACTTTCAACTGAATTTTTCGAT
The DNA here is from genome assembly GCA_947253655.1 of uncultured Bacteroidales bacterium. Taxonomy (GTDB): domain Bacteria; phylum Bacteroidota; class Bacteroidia; order Bacteroidales; family UBA932; genus Cryptobacteroides. The sequence continues at coordinate 104,746 of CAMYAE010000001.1, read as the reverse complement.
TAAAACATGGAAAGACTATGATGAGGAAATCATTAAATATTAATTCATTACCCATACTTATATTTGCGGCCGTATTGACAGGCTGCTCTCCTGTGTGTCCTGATCCGGAGTCAGGGATTTTGGAAATCGGCTTTATCGTTTCAGGGCAGGAAGCGGTAAAATCAGCCGACCCCGGCCCTGATGTCATAAATGACCTGAACATCTTCATTATCAACAAGGAAGGCATAGTTGAAGACCATAGGTACATTCGGAACGCGGTTTCGTATTCCACCCGGCTGATTAAGGGTTTGGAATATACTGCCGTGGCTTTTGCCAATTTCGGCTACGATGTCAAAGGCTTCGATACCTACGATGCCTTGAAAAAATACCGTTACCATATCGCTTATCCTGATGAATACAGCAGAGGGATGCCGATGTGCGGCAAGGTGGAAAACATCAATGTAAAGGATAAGAAAATTGAAATCAAGCTGGAAAGGCTGATGTCGCGGATTTCTCTCAGAATTGACAGACGCGGTTTGGACAAAGGGATAGAGTTCAATGTCATGAGCGTAAGCATAGGGAATTGTCCCAGATCAGTATGTCCGCTTACTAAAAGCCGGGCGGAAAACAATATGGACGTATTCAAAACAGGCTTTATGAAGAGTTTCGGTGAGGCCGATGCCTTGAACATGGACAAATCTCCCGGTCTTAGCGGAGAAGTCTGCCTGTATATGCTGGAAAATATGAACGGAGACCTGCTGCCTGAGGCTGAAACGGATAAGGACAAGATGTTGGACAAGAACCCGGCTATGTCTGAAGTATGTTCTTATATAGAATTGAGAGCTGAATATAAATCTAAGGAGTTTATCTCCCGGCCTGAAGAATACCTTGTCTACAGATTTTATTTAGGTAACGGCAAAGGCAATTTTGACATAATCAGGAATTGCAGTTACCGTTTCACCGTGCGGCCCGAAGGTAACGGTCTTTCCGAAGACAGCTGGAGGGTGGATAAATCCGGGCTTGGCAGGACAGGCAAGGCTAAAATCAAACTTTTGCCGGGAACATACATTGAGGGAAAGGTCGGAGAAAGCATTCGGATAAGAGCTGAAACAACTCCCCCAAATGCATTCATGCAGATTGGATTGGAAGAACTCGAATTCGACAAAGAAAGAGGAATCTACGACTATGCAATAGATGATGACGGACGAGGTGTGACACTCGAACTCAAATCAAGAGGCTCCGGCATATTGTATTTCGAAGCTGGTTATCCTACAAGCGATTCTGCTGCTGCCGTTATCGTTGTTAATTAGATTATGTCCCGGAAGCGTTCAGGTATGCGGACAATAACCACCATTTCAAACATTGCCGGTTTATTCCATGCGTATGGAGGCCTGACAATGTTCTGGGTCGTGCGGGCAAACTTTGTCCAGCGCTCCCACTCCCCGGCCTTTCTCTCGGTTACAAGCCGGATTGTCTTCGACCTTTTTGCAAGGTGACGTGTCCAGCCAGCCTCCTTCCGATCCTTGTCATTAAACCTGGCCTCTATACGGCCCAAGTCGAAATAGCCAAAATGGAAGAGATACAGGTCCTTGGCAATATGGAAATTATGTCCTTTGATTCTATGGAAGCCGGAGCCCCACACTACAGGGGCGGCAAGCACTGACGGCTTGCTGTATCTGGTTGACAGCCGTGCATAATGGCGTTGGTTAAGGAAAGGCTCGTCTTCTCTTATTGCGGTCTCCTCTTTTGTGTTCTGCCCGACATCCACTCCAAGACCGGACAGCGAAACCTTAATGTCTTTTGCACTCAAATATTCTTTCAGGCTCACTCCCAAAGCCGGATCTACGATAAGGAATTCATCAGCGTCCGTCCCTATTACAAGGTCGTATTCTTTCAACAGCTCCGCAGCCTTTTCTGATAGAAATGTAAGCCTCCCTTTCTCTGCATCTACCACTTGTCCGGGAATCTTGTCAACAGCCTCTATATGTGCAAGTGGGCACCAGTCGGGAATTTTCTGATCCTTTCCGTCCAAGAAAATATACAGGTTTTCTTCGCCAAGTTCCCTGCCATAATACTCCGTCCATTTTTTTAGGTAGAAATCGTCGTTTCTGACCATAGTAATCGCACAAATACTCTTCATATCAGCATTATCGGTTATATTTCCGATAAAGATAGCAATTATTTTCAAGCGAGACCATTTTATTTGCATTGAGATAATTTTATGTATAAATTTGTGTGCTAAAACCCCAAACCGACAAGAGTTTATTATAAAATTAATTTAATTGGACATGTCTGTACCAACAGTAAGCGTTATAATTCCTTGCTATAAGGGGGAAAAGTATATAGGACAGTGCATCGAGATGATGCTGTCACAGTCCTATAAGAATTTGGAAATCATTGTTATAATTGACGGTATATTCGACCGTTCAGAGGAGATAGCCTCCCGGTATCCGGTGAAGATAATCCGTTTCGAGAAAAATAAAGGGCTATCCGCTGGCAGGAACGCCGGAATAGCTGCTGCCACCGGTAAATATATCCATTTTATGGATGTAGACGATAGAATAAACGCAGACTTTTATAAAAACCTAGTCAATGCGGCGGAGGAGACAGGGGCGGATATAGCATGCTCTGGCATGTACAATGAAAAAAATCCATATCAGAGCCAGATATTCACAGAGAACAAGGTGGCTGTAACTGCAAAAGATAAACTTAAACTCACTTGGGTTGCCAAATGGGGATATGTATGGCGTTATCTGTTCAATCTTGAATTTCTCAGGAGTACCGGAATATTGTTCGAAGAGGGTCGGCTTATTGAAGACATGCCGTTCTCTTTCATGACAATTTACAGTGCGAAGAAAATCGTTGCAGCAAAAGACTCCATATATTTATATGCCAATATCCCCAATTCGATACTAAACAATAAAAACAAGCAACTTTCCGACAAGCGCAGGCAAGACTCGCATCATGCGAAAGGTTTAATCAGGAAATTTGCAAGGACAAATGGTATAAGCCTTCCCGGACGCTCAATAGACCTTGATAAAATACATTATGTTTTCAGAAAATATTGGATAATATTTTTCAAGAAGAAAAGCATACAAAGACATGTCATGCAATCGTTAACATGACAAGAGGCTGATAACAACAGCCGATTAAACCAAAGGTACAAATGTCTGAGCCAATTGTAAGCGTCATAATCCCTTGCTATAAGGGGGAAAAGTATATAGGGCCGTGTATAGAAATGATGCTGTCACAGTCCTATAAGAACTTGGAAGTCATTGTTATAATAGACGGTATATTCGACCGTTCCGAAGAGATAGCCTCCCGGTATCCGGTTAAGACAATACTGTTTAAGAAAAACAGAGGGCCATCAGTGGTAAGGAACACCGGAATTGCAATGGCGAACGGGAAATACATCCATTTTATGGATGTGGACGACAGGATAAACTCCGACTTCTATAAAAACTTAGTCAATGCAGCAGAGAAAACCGGAGCGGATATTGCCTGTTCGGGCATGTATAACGAGAGGCTGCCTTATCAGACACAGGTCTTCAAGAAAAACCGGGTCGTTGTCAAGACAAGGGACAAATTGAAACTCACCTGGGTTGCCAAATGGGGCTATGTATGGCGTTATCTGTTCAATCTTGAATTTCTCAGGAGTACCGGAATATTGTTCGAAGAGGGGCGGCTTATTGAAGACATGCCCTTTAGTTTCAAGGTGCTGTATATGGCTCCCAAAATGGTGACAGCCACCGATGCCTTATACTTTTACGCCAATGTTCCAGGCTCTGCACTAAACAATAAGACAGAAATAATGCAAAAGAAAACTACCGACGACTCATATCATGCAAACGAAGTCATAAGTAATTTTGCAAAGGATAAGGGCATAAGAATGCCAGGACTCTCGAAAGATATAGACAAATTGCACTATAGCTTAAGAAAATTACGAATAAAAACGTTCGGACTTGGAAGAATAAGGCGATATATTGCCAAAATGTTCCCGGAACAAGAACAATCTACTGCTTCCGCAGATATTCGGCTGTAAAAGTTCCGCCCCTGTCGGCAAGTTCTTCAGGAGTACCCTCGAACACAACCCGGCCGCCGTCATCCCCGGCATCCGGACCAAGGTCGATTACCCAATCCGCCGCCTTGATAACATCCATATTATGCTCTACGACTATAATGGTGTGCCCTTTTGCAATAAGAAAGTCAAAGGCCTTCAGCAATTTCTCAACATCGAATGCATGCAAGCCTGTTGTCGGCTCGTCGAAGATGAACATTATATGCTTTTTTCTTCCGGCCGGCTCACTTTCGTTCTTTGACAGGAAATAGGCGAGCTTTATCCTTTGGCTCTCCCCACCAGACAAAGTGCTGCTGCTCTGCCCCAATTTGATATAAGAAAGCCCAACATCGGCCAGATGTTTCAACTTGTTCACTACGGCACGAGCCTGCGTCTCTTTCTGTGCCCCAAAGAATGCGATTGCCTCCTCAACACTCATATTCAGGACATCATCGATATTCTTCCCGGCATACCTGACCTCTAATATATCGGGTTTGAACCGCTTTCCTCCGCAGGATTCGCAGAGCATTGTGACATCGGCCATAAACTGCATACCAATCCTTACATAACCTTCTCCCTGACACTCGGAACAGCGGCCTCCGTCTTGATTGAACGAGAAAAAGGAAGGAGTATATCCGTTAATCCGGGCATATTGCTGCATTGCAAACAGTTCTCTTATATCGTCATATATTTTGAGATAGGTTACGGCATTGGAACGGGAATTCTTCCCGATAGGATTCTGGTCCACATATTCCACCTGTCCTATTCTGTCTATATCCCCGGATAGATTCTTGAAAATTCCGGGCATACTCCCGGTTTCATTTATTCTTCTGAACATTGCAGGGTAGAGGATATCACCGACCAAGGAGGATTTTCCGCTACCGCTGACCCCGGAGACTACGGTCAATACCCCAAGAGGGAATTTAACGGTAATATTTTTCAGATTATGCTCCATTGCACCCTCTACGCATATATAATGCTGAGATGTTCTTTTGGGCCTTGACAGTTTTTTTCTGATTCCTTTCATATATTGTAGCGTCAGCGACCTTGCAACTTCATCATCACCGACCTTGCCCGATGCTGTCCCCTGAAATACTATCTCTCCCCCATTCGCTCCGGCATAAGGCCCCATATCTATAAGAAAATCCGCTGCCTTGATTATTTCTTCATCGTGCTCGACTACAATAACCGTATTCCCCATATCCCTCAATTTTCTTAGGACATATATCAGCCGCTCCGTATCTCTGGGGTGCAGACCTATGCTCGGCTCGTCAAGGATATACATAGAACCGACCAATGAACTTCCGAGGGCTGTTACAAGGTTAATTCTCTGGCTCTCTCCGCCGGAAAGCGTATTGCATGTACGGTTCAATGTCAGATAGTACAGTCCTACATCCTTTATATACCGGAGGCGGGAAACTATTTCCTCTATAGCCTTATGCACTATAATGCGTTCATAATCGGAAAGCTGGAGCTTCTCAAAGAATTGCAGCAGCCCGTTTACGTTAAGGCTGAGAAGTTCATGTATGTTTTTGCCGCCTACCTTGACGTACAGGGCATCCTTACGCAGGCGGCTGCCCTTGCATTCGTGACAGACGGTCTTGCCTGAGAAACGGCTGAGCATGTATCTGTACTGTACCTTGTATTTGTTGGCTTCCACCCATTCGAAGAATTCGTTTATGCCAATAAGCGACTTCTCATCCCCCTCGATGCTATGGGTGTTCCATATTATATCCTTAACCTCTTCCGAAAGCTCGCAGTACGGGGTGAATATAGGTATGCCGTATTTTTCCGAAACCTCAATCATCCGGTCTTTGAACCAGCTCATCTTTTCACCTTTCCAGCAGGCTATCGCTCCGTCATATATGCTTTTTGTCTTGTCCGGAACAACCATATCCTCACTGATTCCTATAACCTTTCCAAGGCCTCCGCAGACAGGGCAGGCTCCCAAAGGACTGTTGAAACTGAACATATATTCGTCCGGCTCACGGAAGACCATTCCGTCCGCCTCAAACCGATTGACGAATTTCTTCGTTCCTGCACTTCCCCCTATTACATACATAGTGCCCTTGCCACTGCTGAAACAATTTGCGATAGAGGAATGCAGCCTTGCCTGTAGGTCTTCCCAATCAGTTTTGGCCCATGCTTCTCCGGATTCGTCATAAGGAAGATTATCCTTTATAAGAGGCATTTTTATACGATCGACAAGGAGGTAAAGCATTTTCGGAAAATTCCCTGATTCCGACAGTTGCATGACCTCTTCAATCCTCATAACTCTGCCGTTTGAAAGGTCTGACGTGCTTTCTCCTTCGGCATCTACCGCCCAAAATCTCGAATATCCCTGTTCTTTAAGTGACAGCATAAGCTCCACTTTGTCTTCCCTGCCGTTCCAATCTATATCGGCCAAAAGATATATGGGACCTGCTTCTCCGGCAAGGATATATTCCATAACGTCATTGGCACTGTGGCATTTTACCTCAACCCCACTCACGGGCGAATAGGTCCTGCCAATTTTGGCAAATATAAGTCTCAGATAATCATATATTTCCGTAGTAGTAGCAACGGTAGAGCGAGGATTTCTGGTATTTACTTTCTGCTCTATGGCTATTGCCGGCGGAATTCCTTTTATCATTTCGACATCCGGCTTGGACATCCTGCCGAGAAACTGACGGGCATAAGAGGACAGGCTTTCGGCAAAACGCCTCTGGCCTTCTGCAAAAAGGGTATCAAACGCGAGGGAAGATTTCCCTGAGCCGGAAATCCCTGTAATTACCACAAATTTGTTTCTTGGTATCTCTACAGTAATATTCTTGAGGTTATTGACCTTCGCTCCTTTTATCAGAATTTTTCCGTCATCAGCCATACAATACGCCGTTAATCTTACAAAGATACGGAATTCCAACAATATTGTCACCCGATGCCTGCTTTCATTGTCAAGACAGAGCCTGCCGTCCTGCGATTGTAAGGACATTATCCCTTGACAATCAGCCACAAACGAACATAATACTGTCATCCCGTAGAAAAAATGCAATAATATTCAAAAAAATTTTGATTAAAATACAAACGTTTGTATATTTGTAGAGAGTAAATCATCCAACACTGAAACAATGGCTCAAACGACTATTACAGACATAGCTAAAGAGTTGAATATCACCCCATCGACAGTGTCAAGAGCTCTTGCCGGCAGCTCGCGCGTAAAAAAGGCTACACGAATGCTGGTAGAAGAAAAGGCAAAGGAAATGGGATATGAACGCAACTCAATGGCAGCCAACCTTAGAAAGGGTGTGGCTGACATTGTCGGCATCATTGTTCCGCGTATAAACAGGCAGTTCTTTGGTAGCGTGATAAGCGGTGCGGAATCCGTGCTTAAAGAAGCCGGCTATTCCGTAATCATCTGCCAAACCCACGAAAGGCTTGAAGATGAAATACTTGCAATTAAGACAATGAGGCGTAACCAGGCTGCCGGCATCCTTATTTCCCACTCCATTGAATCGGAAAACGGAGAACACATCAAAGATATTATAGGCGACGGCACCAGGCTTGTACAATTCGACAGGATCTTTAGTGACCTCCCCGGAGCAAAAATCGTCAATGACAATTTTCATGGGGCCTACGCGGCGACCAAGCACCTCATAGACAAAGGCTATACTAAAATAGGGCATATAGCCGGATATATGAACTGCGAACATTACAAACAACGGTTGGAAGGCTATGCCAAGGCGTTGAAAGACAACGGGATAATGCCCGATGAGAAAAGGATATTCTATAATTCCATACTCCGGGAGACCGGATATGAAAGCGGAAGAAAAGCTATTAAGGCAGGCTGCGACGCCATATACTGTTCTGGAGACTTCTCAGCCCTCGGAGCTATAGAAGCCGCAAAAGACGCAGGGCTGTCGGTACCCGAAGATATAGGGATTATAGGCACGGCAAATGAAGATTTCACCGAACTTATGACCCCCTCAATCAGTTCATTGGAACTGCACCCGCAAGAAATAGGCAGACAAGCCGCGACTGCATTCCTCAAAAAATCAGAAAAAAGGATAACGGTCCCTATGAAATTGATTATCAGGGAATCGTCTGAAAAAACAATAACTAATAAAATATGATATTATGACTAATTTATTTTCCCTTGAAGGTAAAAACGCATGGATTACCGGAGCATCTTACGGTATCGGTTTCAACATTGCCAAAGCATTCGTAGCAGCCGGCGCCAAAAATATCATTTTCAATGATATCAATGAAGAAATGCTTCAGAAAGGCTTGAAAAACTATGAAGAAGCAGGCATCAAAAATGTACACGGTTATGTATGCGACGTCACCAAAGAAGACGACGTTAAAGCATTGGTGGAGAAAATCCATAAAGAAGTAGGCCAGATCGATATTCTGGTAAACAATGCCGGAATTATCAAGCGAATTCCTATGCACGAGATGAAAAGAGCTGAATTCCAGCAGGTTATTGACATAGACTTAGTTGGTCCGTTCATCGTTTCCTCTGCCGTACTTCCTGAAATGATGGAAAGGAGAGAGGGCAAAATCATCAACATCTGTTCCATGATGTCAGAACTCGGACGCGAAACGGTATCGGCATATGCAGCTGCCAAAGGCGGTCTTAAAATGCTTACCCGTAACATCTGCTCAGAATACGGCGAATACAACATACAGTGCAACGGCATAGGACCAGGATATATCGCTACTCCGCAGACTGCCCCTCTCCGTGAGACCCAACCGGACGGAAGCCGTCATCCGTTTGACAGCTTCATCTGCGCCAAAACACCGGCCGGCCGCTGGCTCGATCCGTCAGAGTTGGGTGGCCCGGCAGTATTCCTGGCCTCTAAGGCCTCTGACGCCGTTAATGGCCACATACTTTATGTAGACGGTGGCATATTGGCATATATCGGCAAGCAGCCAAAATAATAATTGATTAAATATCAATCTGTTAATGATAAGAGCAAATTCTATCAAACGACTTGCACTCCTGTCAGCGATATTTATGCTGACAGGGTGTATCAAGTCATATAAAATAGAAGTCGGAAACACCCTGCCCATTGACAGGGAGAACGAGATTGTAGAGATTGATTTGCCCGGAAAAACAGTAAGGGACGGGGGATTTATCGTTATTGACAGCGATGGGAATCAAATACCTTTCCAGATCTCGTCAGACGGCAAACTATTATTTCCTGCCACAGTAAAAGCCTCATCATCAAGCTTCTACACAATCAGGAAAGGTTCTCCGGAGAAATTTGACACTCTCTGCTGCGGCTCGTTCAGAGCCGACAGAATGGATGATTTCATTTGGGAGAACGACAGGTCCGGCTACAGGACATACGGACCCGCGCTCCGGGAAAAAGGAGAGCGTGCATTCGGCTACGATGTTTTCACCAAAAGCATATCAAGGCCTGTAATGACAGAACGTTTCGACAAGGCCATATATGGAAATCCTAAAATATCTTTCCATATAGACCATGGAGACGGAATGGATTCTTACGGAGTAGGTCCGACTCTCGGCTGTGGGGCTGATGCTATCGTTTCCGGCGACAGCCTAATATACCCTTGGACCTGGACGGAATACGAAATTCTGGAGAACGGTCCTATCAGATTCAAGGCAAGATTCAGCTATAGCCCTATAACCGTAGAAGGTAAAGAAGCAATTGAAAAAAGGATCATAACCTTGGACTTTGGCTCTCACCTGAACAAAGTGGAAGTTGAGTTTGAAGGCCTTGAAAAAGAATATCGGATAGCGGCAGGTGTCGTGGTGCATCCGGAGAATCCTGAAGCCTATCGTTACGGCAGCAATGCCGATGGAGGCTATACAGCATACGCGGACTTGGGAGACCGGAATATCGGAGAAAACGGTGAAATATATGTCGGAACAGTGTTTGACACGCCTCTGCTATTTGCCGGCTACAAGCCATTCAGCAAGAGCGACCTCAAAAACAGGAACGGTGCAATCGGACACGTGCTCGGTATCGGTACGTATATTCCGGGACAAAAATATAGTTATTTTTTCGGCAGCGGCTGGAGCAAAGGCGGTGTCAGGGATTTGGACAGTTGGGAAGCCTATCTTAAAGATTTCCTGATGAAGTCAAAAACCCCATTAACAATTAATATACAATAATATATGGAACAGGTTTTTAGTTATATAATAGGGCTTGGCGCTGCAGTGATGATGCCTGTGATTTTCACGGTGCTCGGACTTTGCATAGGCATAAAATTCGACAAGGCTCTGAAAAGCGGTCTATTGGTCGGTGTCGGCTTCGTAGGTCTTTCAGTAGTGACCGCCCTGCTGACAAGCAGCCTTGGGGCTCCGTTAAAGACGATGACGGAGATATATGATCTTAAGCTGGGGATATTCGATATGGGATGGCCGGCAGCAGCATCTGTGGCATATAACACCACTGTCGGTGCATTTATAATTCCGGTATGTCTTGGGATAAATATTCTCCTGCTTATGGTAAAGGCCACCAAGACTATAAATATAGACCTCTGGAACTATTGGCATTACGCTTTTATAGGTGCAGTTGTTTATTTCGCCACCGACAATATATGGTGGGGCTTTTTTGCTGCAGTGATATGTTTTATAATCACTCTGATAATGGCTGACCTCACGACGAAGAAGTTCCAGGAGTATTACACAGACATGGACGGAATATCCATTCCGCAGCCGTTCTGCCAGGGGTTTGTGCCTTTTGCATATGTGCTTAACAAAGGGATGGACAAGATTCCCGGCTTCAACAAGCTTGATATAGATGCGGAAGGGTTGAAAAAGAAGTTCGGGATACTTGGTGAGCCACTTTTCCTTGGTGTAATGGTTGGAATACTTATCGGAATGCTTTCCTGTCGGAGTTGGGCGGAAATAGTGCAGAAGATTCCTTTCATTCTCGGTTTGGGAATTAAAATGGGTGCAGTAATGGAGCTTATCCCAAGAATTACAGCCCTTTTCATTGAGGGGTTAAGACCGATTGCCGATGCCACTAAAGAGTTGGTGGACAGGAAGTTCAAAAATTCTTCCGGCATAAGTATAGGTATGAGTCCGGCCCTTGTCATCGGACATCCGACAACCTTGGTTGTGTCTCTCCTGCTCATTCCGGTAACGCTGTTCCTTTCAGTAGTGCTGCCGGGCAATGAATTCCTGCCGTTGGCCTCACTGGCCGGGATGTTTTATCTTTTCCCGGTGGTGCTTCCGATTACGAAAGGCAATGTTGTCAAGACTTTCATAATAGGTCTGGTTTCACTTATTGTAGGCCTGTATTTTGTTACGGATTTAGCACCGTACTTTACGCAGGCGGCACAAGATGTTTATGCAAAGACGGGGGATGCCGCAGTTAAGATTCCGGAAGGCTTTCTTGGCGGAGCGCTTGACTTCGCGTCCAGCCTGTTCTCTTGGGTCATTTTCCATTTGGTGCATGACTTCAAGATTATCGGAAGTATAATTCTCGTGGCAGGCACGACATTTATGGCAATAATCAACCGCCGCAGGATTATAAAGGAAACGGTAGCGGCAAAGAAGTAGCAGTTGCCACCGATGCGGCCCGGAATGACAACGGGACGCCTCGGAATGACAACGGGATACATAACGATATTAACAATAAAAATTATAATAATATGAAAAGGACAATAATGACAATTATCGCATTGGCGGCTGCAATAGGAGCCGGTGCACAAGTGAAATATACAATGCAGGTGGCATGCAACCCTCAAGACGTAAAGACCTATGACACAGAGAGGCTCCGCAGCAGTTTCATGATGGAAAAGGTAATGGTTAAAGACGAAATCAACCTCACCTACTCCATGTACGACAGGTTCATATTCGGCGGCGCAATGCCTGTAGCCAAGACCCTTACCCTCGACACAATAGACCCGCTAAAGGCTCCATACTTCCTGTATAGCAGAGAGTTGGGAATCGTGAATATCGGCGGAGACGGCATAGTCAGCGTTGACGGAAAAGAATATACATTGAAATTCAAAGAGGCTTTGTACGTCGGCAGAGGCAATGAAAAGGTGACATTCAGAAGCAAGGACGCAAAAAATCCGGCAAAATTCTATCTCAATTCGGCAACAGCCCACAAGGCATACAAGACCCAGCTCATTACTATTGACGGACGCAAAGGCTCATTGAAAGCTAATTCATTCGCAGCAGGCAAAATGGAAGAGAGCAATGACAGGGTCATCAATCAACTGATTGTGAACAATGTGCTTGAAGAGGGGCCATGCCAGCTGCAAATGGGGCTAACGGAGTTGAAACCGGGCAGCGTATGGAATACAATGCCGGCACACACCCATTCACGCCGCATAGAGGCTTACTTCTATTTCAACGTAAGCGAGGGAAACATGATTTGCCACCTTATGGGCGAGCCGCAGCAGCAAAGGCTCGTATGGCTTGCAAACGAACAGGCCATAATGTCTCCTGAATGGTCCATACACGCCGCAGCAGGCACAAGCAACTATATGTTCATCTGGGGCATGGCAGGAGAAAATCTTGACTATACCGATATGGACAAATTGAAATATACGGAAATGAGATAATTATGAGCAAGATAGTTACATTCGGCGAAGTAATGCTCAGGCTCTCGACGCCGGGATACCTGAGATTTTCGCAAGCTAAACAGTTTGACCTGACTTTCGGCGGCGGTGAAGCAAACGTAGCCGTATCCCTTGCCAATTACGGCATGGATTCTGAGTTCGTTACCCGTCTGCCCGACAATGATATAGCCAATGCCTGTATCCAAGAGCTAAACGGCTTGGGCGTTAAGACCGGCCACTGTCTCAAAGGTGGGGAAAGAATGGGAATATATTTCCTTGAAACAGGGGCCGTGGCCCGTGGCAGCAAGGTGGTCTACGACAGGGCACATTCCTCTATAGCCACCATAGAAAAAGGTATGATAGACTGGGAGGAAGTTCTGAAAGGAGCCGATTGGTTTCATTGGACAGGCATAACTCCTGCATTGAGCCAGGGGGCGGCAGACGCTTGTATGGAAGCGATTAAAGCCGCCAACAAGCTCGGTGTTCCGGTTTCTTGCGACCTCAACTACCGCAAGAAGCTGTGGAAATACGGAAAATCGGTTTCAGAAGTGATGCCGGAACTTGTACAAGGCTGCGACCTTATACTCGGCAACGAAGAGGATGCTGAAAAAGAATTCGGAATCAAACCTGAGGGCTTCAATGCCGAAAAGACAGGCGGCGTGATTGATGCTGCCGGCTTTGAGAGCGTATGTAAACAGCTCATGGCCAAATTCCCAAGATGCAAGAAAGTCATAATTACCCTTAGAGGCTCTATAAATGCCAATCATAACACCTGGGGAGGAGTACTGTACGACGGCAAGAAACTGATAGAGTCAAGAAGATATGACATAACCCACATCGTAGACCGCGTCGGTGGCGGAGATTCTTTCATGGGCGGTCTGATTTACGGTCTTCTGACTTATAAGGACGATGCCAAGGCCCTCGATTTCGCTGTTGCAGCTTCTGCACTGAAACACACTGTCTTCGGGGACTACAACAGAGTGAGTGTGGCTGAAGTCGAATCGCTTATGGCAGGTAACGGCTCCGGAAGAGTTTCAAGATAAATATATTATGGCAAGATTTACAAAACTGCAGACACTGTCTGCTATCAAAGAAACGGGTATCGTACCTGTATTCTATAACGCTGACGCTACTATTGCCAAAAATGTGGCAAAAGCCTGTTATGAGGGTGGCATAAGGGCCTTTGAATTCACTAATAGAGGCGATTTCGCCCATGAGGTGTTCAGAGAGGTAATAAAAGATTTACAGAAAGAATGTCCTGAGATGATTATCGGAGCCGGTACTGTGCTGGATGCCCCTACCGCTGCCCTTTTCATCCAGCTTGGAGCCAATTTCATTGTATCTCCGTCTTTCAATCCCGAAGTTGCAAGGCTGTGCAACAGACGCGGCATCCCGTATTCTCCTGGCTGCGGCTCGGTTACGGAGATTTGCGAAGCTATGGAAGCAGGATGCGACCTTATCAAGGTGTTCCCGGCAGGCAGCGTAGGCGGTCCGGGCTTCGTCAAGAGCATTTTGGCTCCTCTTCCTTGGACAATGATTATGGTTACGGGGGCTGTAGAGCCGACTGAAGAAAATCTTAAAGCATGGGCATCTTCAGGAGTTACTGCCGTAGGCATGGGCTCCAAACTATTCCCTAAAGAGGCCATTGCCACCGGAAAGTGGAAATCGGTTACGGAACTTTGTAAAAAATCTCTTGAATATTTCAAGGACGGAAGAAAATAGCAGCTACAAGATATTGATTTATATATAAGCCGGCAGGAGCCAAGCTCCACCGGCTTTGTTTATATTCGCTATCTTCTGTCATACATATCTTTATAATAATTCTGATACTCCCCGGAAGTAACTTCGTCAAGCCATTCCTGATTGTCCAGATACCATTTTACGGTCTTTTCAAGCCCTTCCTCGAACCGGAGTGAGGGCTTCCAACCCAATTCTCTTTCGAGTTTGGAAGAGTCTATGGCATAGCGGGCATCATGACCGGCCCTGTCCTTGACATAGGTAATAAGATCAAGATCCTCATCCTCCGGACGGTCTAATAACCGGTCAGTGACTTTTATAAGCAACCGAACAAGGTCGATATTTTTCCACTCATTGAAACCGCCTATGTTGTAGGTCTCCCCTACCCGTCCTTTATGGAAAATCATATCTATGGCGGCGGCATGGTCTTCCACATACAGCCAATCCCTGACGTTCTCCCCCCGACCATAGACAGGCAAAGGCTTTCTATGACGTATATTATTTATAAACAATGGAATAAGCTTCTCAGGGAACTGGTACGGACCGTAATTGTTCGAGCAGTTCGTTATTATGGCCGGGAAACCGTAGGTGTCGTGAAAAGACCTGACGAAATGGTCTCCTGCGGCCTTGGAAGCACTGTAAGGACTATGCGGCTGATACTTGCTTTCCTCTTTGAAAAACTCATCCCCGAAAGGACCGCCACCGCACTCGTTTTCCTTGCCACTGCCATGAGGCCGTGTTATTTCCAAAGCCCCATAGACCTCATCGGTAGATATATGATAAAACAGCTTGTCCTCGTAACCCTCCGGGAGGCTTTCCCAATATATGCGTGCCGCTTGCAGCAGGCTTAGAGTCCCCATCACATTTGTTTTGGCAAAGGTGAACGGGTCTTTGATAGAACGGTCTACATGGCTCTCGGCCGCGAGATGAACTATACCGCCAACCTTATGTTCAGCAAGCAGTTGCGAAATAGATTCAAAGTCGCATATATCGGCCTTGACAAAAGAATAGTTCGGCCTGTCTTCTATATCTTTAAGATTTGCAAGATTGCCGGCATAGGTCAGTTTGTCCACATTGATTATATGGCAGGCAGGATACCTGTCCACAAATCTTCTGACCACATGGCTGCCGATAAAGCCTGCACCGCCGGTGATTACTATTGTCTTACACATATATTGTTGGCATTTTCACAGTATTCAAACAACTCTTCTGCTTCGGATAGTAAAGGTCGGGACAAATCCTTAGCACTCAGAACTATGGCATCGGCAGGGACTCGCCAATCAATACCTATCGCAGGATCGTTATAGGCAATTCCTGCCTCAGCTTCCGGACAATAAAAATTGTCACATTTGTACCTGAAAACGGCCGTCTCCGACAAAACGCTGAAACCGTGTGCAAATCCTCTTGGAATAAAAAGCTGTCTGTGATTGTCGCCGCTCAGTTCAACCGCCGCATAACGACCGAATGTCGGACTGCCACGACGTATATCCACAGCAACGTCGAGGACTGTCCCGCTGACGACACTGACCAACTTGGCCTGGGCATTCTCCCCCTTCTGGAAATGAAGACCCCTCACCACCCCATAGGACGACCTGCTCTCATTATCCTGAACAAAACGCACCGGATAGACGTTCTCGTCAAAATCCCTTTGCGACCACGCCTCCAAAAAATAGCCCCTTGCGTCATCAAACACTTTTGGCTCTATAATAAGTACTTCCGGTATTTCAGCAGCAATTACCCTCATAGTCATTTATTTTTGTCTTCCTCTTCCGACAATTTCTGCAAATACAGACCGTATTGGTTTTTTAGCATTGGCGCCGCCAAAGACTTAAGCATTGAAGCATCTATCCAGCCTTTCCTGTAAGCGATTTCTTCAAGACAGGCGACCTTCAGCCCTTGCCTTTTCTCGATAGTCTCTATATAAATGGATGCCTCTGACAAAGAATCGTGAGTGCCGGTGTCGAGCCACGCAAACCCACGTCCGAGGGTAATGACTTTCAACTTTCCAGCAGACAGAAATGCCTGATTGACAGAGGTTATCTCCAATTCTCCCCTTTTGGACGGCTTGATGTGCCGTGCAATTTTCACCACATCATTAGGGTAAAAATACAAGCCTACGACAGCATAATTGGATTTTGGCTCGGCAGGCTTCTCTTCTATGCTCAGACAATTCCCCTCATCGTCAAATTCAGCTACTCCATACCTCTGCGGATCATTGACCCTATAACCGAAAACCGTTGCAAGGCCGTCAGCCTCAGCGGAAATGACGGCTTTTTCCAACAGTTCTGTAAAATAACTCCCATGGAAGATATTGTCTCCCAAGACCAAACAGACGCTGTCTCCGCCAATGAACTTTTCACCTATGATGAAAGCCTGTGCCAGTCCGTCCGGGGATGGCTGCTCGGCATATTCAAAGCGTAAGCCGAAATCCGAGCCGTCGCCTAAAAGCCTGCGGAAGCCCGGCAGGTCGACAGGGGTTGATATTATAAGTATATCCCTGATTCCTGCGAGCATAAGCACTGATATAGGATAATATATCATCGGCTTATCGTAAATCGGCAGCATCTGTTTGCTAACGCCTTTGGTGATTGGATACAGACGAGTTCCGCCACCGCCGGCAAGAACAATTCCTTTCATGATTTTCAGTATCGGTTTATAGTCTTCCGTCTACAATATCGCGGGGCAAAACGCCTTTGACATCATATATAACGCCGTTATCTTTCAGTAAAGACTTCACGTCCAGATGTTTGAAAAGGTCATGTGCCACTCCGAGCACAACAGCATCATATTTGCCGACAGGCATATCCCCCACTATATCCATTCCGTACTCCCTCCTGACCTTGTCAATATCGGCCATAGGGTCGTAGATAGTTATATTATGGGTATATTCAAATAATGTATGATAAATATCTATAATTTTGGTGTTGCGGATATCCGGACAGTTATCCTTAAATGTAAAACCTAATATCAGAATATCGGCGTCTTTCACCGGCACCCCTTTCTTGTTCATACATTTGATGGTCTGGTTGGCCACATAGGCTCCCATTCCGTCATTCAGACGTCTTGCATTGGACATAACCCTCGGCAGCACCCCATAAACCTGAGCTTTCTGAATCAGATAATAAGGGTCTACGCTTATGCAATGCCCACCGACAAGTCCCGGAGACAGTTTGATGAAATTCCATTTGGAAGAAGCCGCCTCTATGACATCGTGGGTATCTATTCCCATGGCATTGAATATCTTCGCCAATTCATTCATAAAGGCGATATTCACGTCTCTCTGGGCGTTTTCTATAATCTTGGACGCCTCGGCCACCTTGATTGACGGTGCCTTGTGCGTACCGTTCTGCAAGACAGAATTATAAACCCTATCTATAATATCGGCAATCTCAGGGGTTGAGCCTGATGTGACTTTCTTTATTTTCTCGACCGTATGGATTTTGTCGCCCGGATTTATCCTTTCCGGAGAATAACCGGCAAAAAAGCCCTCATTGAATTTCAGACCGGACACCCTCTCGACAACGGGAATACATTCTTCTTCGGTGACACCGGGATAGACAGTAGACTCATATACGACTATATCTCCCTCGGATATGACCTTACCGACAGTCTCGCTGGCTCTTATGAGGGGTGAGAGGTCGGGACGGTTGTTCACATCCACCGGTGTAGGCACTGCCACAACATAGAAATTGCAGTCCTTTATCAGCTCAATGTCACATGTGCAAAACAACCCGTTTGCAATAGCCTCCTGCAACGTCTCGTCAGGTACTTCAAGGGTCTCGTCATGCCCATGCATAAGAGCCTCGACCCTGGACCTGTTCATATCAAAGCCTATGGTTTTGTATGCGGTCGAAAAAAGACGGGCCAACGGCAATCCAACGTAGCCGAGACCGATGACGCATATTCTTATATCTCTGACCATACTAAAAAAATCATTCGTGATTTGCAAAACGCTTCTCTGCAAGCTCTTCCCATTTTGTACCGGGACGGCCGTAATTTGCATACGGGAATATGCTTATGCCACCTCTCGGAGTGAAAAGCCCGGTCACTTCGATATATTTCGGGTCCATAAGTCCGATAAGGTCTTTCATGATTTTGTTCACGCAGTCCTCATGGAAATCCCCGTGATTACGGAAACTGAACAGGTACAGCTTAAGACTTTTGCTCTCGACCATTTTGATATCAGGGACATAGCTGATTCTTATTTCAGCATAGTCCGGCTGTCCGGTAATCGGACACAGCGAGGTGAATTCGGGACAATTGAAGCGTACCCAATAATCGTTATCCTGATGTCTGTTCACAAAAGTTTCCAATAAGCCGGGATTATAATCAAACGTATAAGCCGTAGTGTTACCCAGCTTTTTCAAGCCTTCCTTCTCTCTTCCTTCCGACATAATTATCGTTTTTTAGCTGCAAATGCAATATCATTCGCCTGCTTCTTTCAGACGCTCGGCGTTCTCTGCAATTTGCAGCTGGTCAATACATTCAATAATATCTCCGTCCATAAAGACCGGAAGATTGTACATCGTCCAGTTGATTCTATGGTCGGTAACCCTCGACTGTGGATAGTTGTAGGTACGTATCTTCGCAGACCTGTCTCCGGTAGACACCATGGTCTTGCGCTTAGCGGCTATACCGTCAAGGTATTTCTGGTGTTCCATATTGTAGAGCCTTGTCCTGAGTTCTTCCAACGCCCTGTCGAAGTTCTTAAGCTGCGACCTCTCCTCCTGACACTGAACAACTATTCCCGACGGGATATGGGTAAGACGCACAGCTGAATAAGTGGTGTTCACGCCTTGTCCTCCCGGACCTGAAGAGCAGTAAGTGTCTTTACGTACATCATTCATATCCAAGTCTATGTCAAATTCGCCGGCCTCAGGAAAGACGGCAACGGAAGCCGCAGAAGTCTGGATTCGCCCCTGGGTCTCGGTCTGTGGCACTCTCTGCACCCGATGCACTCCGGATTCGTATTTCATAATCCCGTACACCCCCTCGGAGTTGCTTGAAAGCTTGAAAACCACCTGCTTGTAGCCTCCGGACGTGCCGGGAGCCTGATCGGTTATTTCCAACTTCCAGCCTCTCGCCTCCGCGAATTTAGCATACATTCTGAATAGATCTCCTGCAAAAATGGCAGCCTCGTCACCGCCGGCACCTCCTCTGATTTCAATCATTGCGTTTTTGTCATCGTCAGGGTCGGCAGGTATAAGCAGCAGTTTTATATTCTGCTCCATGTCAGGAAGTTTCGGCTCAATCTCCGCAATCTCTTCCCTTGCCATTTCCTTAAGGTCTTCATCTTTCTCATTAACTAAGATGTCTTTGGCAGATGCGAGATTTTCGACCAATTTCTTATACTCTAAACCTGCATCTATAATCGGCTGCAGCTCTTTGTAATCCTTGTTCAGCTGGACATATTTCTTCATGTCCGAAATCACTTCCGGATCGACAAGCTGGTTCTGCAGCGACTGGTATTTTTCCTGAAGGCTCATCACCTTCTCCAACAAATTATTGCTATCTGCCATATTCTTAAATTGATTTCACGTAGCAACGGCGCCTCATATACAACTCATTATCATATTTCGACCACACATTCACCGCTCCGTTGCTTTCTATCTGCGGGTTGGCTATAGCCCAATGCGTGCCATATTTCTTGCACCTTTCCGACATGGCACAATGATAAACCGCCGACACACCGGTATTCTGCCACTTAGGTGCAGCCCCGTTTATCATAAGATCCACTGTGTCAAGAGTATGCAAAGCTTTCAAAAGGTGCAGCCAGCCAAAAGGGAAAAGACGGCCTTTCGCTTTCTGTAGAGCCTTTGAAATGCTTGGGAATGATATTCCAAAAGCCACAAGCTCGTTATTGTCATCGAGTATTATCACACTCGTCTTGTCGTTCAGGAGCTTTATTACCGATTTCGACTCCTCTTTTATTTCCTCATCGGTGAAAGGGATAAAATTATATACGGAATCAGCAAAACTTTCGTTATACACGTCAAAGAAATGCTTTACCATTTTCTCATCCCGCTTAAGTTTCTTTATGCTGCCCTCGTGGAGGTTGTACCTTTGTTTGAGCATTCCGGCAATCCTTGTCACCTTTTCAGGCACCCCGTTGTCGGCAACCATTTTGTATTGCAGCCAATCACATTCCTTTTCAAAACCCAAGGCCGTAATCAGGTCATTATAATAAGGATAGTTGTAGAGGCAATTGAATGGCGGGATATTCTCAAAGCCCTCGACAAGCATGCCCTGCTTTCCTAAGGTGTTGTAGTACAGAGGCCCGTGAATCTCAGTCATGCCTTGGGACCTGGCCCATTGCTCGGCTGTACCTATCAGAAGCCCGGCCACTTCAATATCATTTATTGTGTCAAACCAGCCGAAACGTACCCTTTTCGTGCGGTATCTTTCATTGTATCTGGTGTTTATCATGGCACAAATACGCCCCACCACCTCTCCTTTCGCCTTTGCCCCGTAATCCATTACAAGCCACATCTTTCTGGGACAATATTTCAATGTCGAGACCTTAGTCAAGGCATATACCTGCTCTCTGTGCAGGGCAGGGACATACTGCTCACAATCCTTATACAGCTCATCAGGAAATCTGATGAACATCTTAAGTTTCTTTCTGTCCGTAACTTCTACAACCTTATAGTCTTGCATCTTCAGTTCAGGTTTGGTATGACTTGCAAATATATTAAAAATTATTCTAAATTCCGCGTTATAGCCCCTTGGACTTGGCCTCTTCCCAGATTTCGTCCATCTGTTCCAGGCTCATCTCATGAAGGTCTCTCCCCTTCCTTATCGTCTGTTCTTCAAGGTATGTAAAACGCCTTCTGAACTTATCACATGCCCTGTTAAGGGCTGTATCGGGATTAATTCCGTAAAGCCTCGCTGCATTTACCACGGCGAACATGAAATCCCCAAGTTCCTCCTCAGCCCGGTCAAATGCGGATTTCCGGTCTTCCGACATCTGTTCCCTACGGCTTTCAGCCACATGTGAGTCCATATTTCCTCCACGGCGCGGAGAATTGCTGTCGCCATCCGCTGACTCATGACCGTCTATTTCTGAAAGTTCGGTCTCCAATTCTCCAAGTTCTTCCTTCACCTTGTCCCAGATCTGATGTTTTTCCTCCCAATCAAAACCGACACCGCGGGCCTTGTCCTGCATCGCATAGGCCTTAAGTATAGGAGGAAGTGCATCCGGAACACCAGAAAGCACTCTCTTGTTGCCGCCTTTCTCTTTTGACTTGAGCATTTCCCAATTGACCGACACCTCGTCCGCATCGCTCACCTTTGTGTCGGAAAAGACATGGGGATGACGATATATCATCTTGTCAGCCAGCATTGAAATCACATCCGCAATATCGAACTTGCCTTGCTCCTCTGCAATTTTGGAATAGAAAACCACATGCAGCAGCACATCTCCCAATTCCTTTTCTATATCCTTATCAGATTTCTTCATTATCGAATCGCTAAGTTCGTAGACTTCCTCTATCGTCATGGATCTCAGGCTGTCCATTGTCTGTTCGCGATTCCAAGGGCATTCCGCCCGAAGTCTGTCCATTATATCCAGCAACCTGCCGAATTGTTCCGTTTTCTCTTTTCCCGATTTGTTTTCCATATATTGGATTGTTATATAAATCTGTATAATCTACAAAAATAATAAGAATTAGCCGCGAGGATATTAAAAATTGTCAAAAATTAAAACAGTTTCTTAAATTTATCAAAATTGATTTAAAAAACGTATATTTGAAAATAAATAATAATCATATTCATGAAACAAATACACTATATCAGCGCCGATGAGGCTGTAAGGGCGGTTAAATCAGGCGACCACATTCACCTTAGCAGTGTTGCAAGTGTTCCTCATATATTGATTGAGGCTCTATGCAGGAGGGCAGATGCAGGAGAAGTCGAAGATCTTCATTTTCACCATTTCCACACAGAAGGCCCGGCTCCGTACTCAGAGCCAAAATACAGCGGGATCTTTTTCGACCAAGGCTTTTTCGTAGGACCTAATGTCAGGGCAAATGTCAATTCGGGCTACGCCGACTACCTCCCGGTACACCTTGGCGAGTCGCAGAAACTCTACCGTAGCGGAGTTCTGCCTTGCAATGTGGCTATGGTGCAAGTGTCGGAACCTGACGAAAACGGATTTGTGTCCCTCGGAACTTCTGTGGATTGTTCCATTGCTGCCGTGGAAACGGCCGGTACGGCAATAGCAGTCGTAAATCCGCACGTACCGTTCGCCTACGGTGACCTTGTCAGCATAGATATGTTCGATTGTTTTGTGCATGACGACACTCCGCTTATCACGAAAGAATTCGCCGAGCCTACTCCTACGGAAATCCTTATCGGGAAGAATTGTGCAGAGCTTGTGCCTGACGGAGCCTGTATCCAAATGGGCATCGGAGCCTTGCCGAATGCGCTTGCGGCACAGTTAGTTCACCATAAGAATATAGGCGTGCATACGGAAATGTTTGCTGACGGCATTCTGCGCCTTATCAAAAAAGGCGTTGTGAACGGGGCGAACAAAAAGATTGACACAGGAAAAGTGGTCGCGTCTTTCCTTTTGGGAAGCGATGATGTATATAAGTTCATCGATCACAATCCGGATGTTCTGATGAAAGACATCAAATACACCAATGACCCTTGGATAATATCGAGAAACCCGGAGATGACGGCTATCAATTCGGCAACGGAAGTTGATCTTACAGGCCAGATTTCTGCCGATTCCATAGGTACGAGGATATTCTCCGGTACAGGAGGCCAACTGGATTTTGTCAGAGGGGCAACGATGTCGGAGGGAGGCAAGTCAATGACGGCTTTTGCCTCAAGGACAAACAAGGGCAAAAACAAGATTGTGCCATTGCTTAACGACGGGGCGGGAGTTGTGACACCAAGGGCAGATGCCCACTGGATAATTACAGAATACGGAGCCGTAGACCTGTACGGAAAGTCATTGCAGGAAAGGGCAAAGCTGCTTATAAGCATTGCACATCCAGACGACAGGGAGATGCTGGACCGTGCCGCTTTTGAACGCTTCGGCCCGCACTACCATAATTTCAGCATTTGATTTGAGAAAATTGTATGACAATTATTAAAAATATCTGCCGGACTATGCAATTAGTCCTCGCATTGGCAGTCCTTTCAAGTTGCAGCGATGACGGTCTCGGCAAAAGGAGACCCGATGACGGTATCACACCGCCCTCCAACCTCTTTGAAAACCCTAATTGGACTGTGACCTACAATGGACGTACAGTAGAAATCGGAGAAGACGGCACTTTCGTCGAAGATGTTGTAAGAGTGGCATCAAGCGACAAAATAAGTTATTATTTAGACGTGGTAAGCCAAAACGACATGGCTTCCAAATACGGTAACAAGATTGAAAAATTCATTGAAGCAAGTCTTGCGAGATTAAAGGAGGAAAATCCAGGCAACTATCAGAAGGCCCTGTCTTCCGGCAATTCATCGGTATCCTTTTTGAGGCTTGACAACGGTGGCGGCCAATGGCTTGCAGTAGCCTTTGGGGTCGATGAACAAGGCCGGCTGACAAAGGATTATTCCAGCCTGAATTTCACCACCGTAGAGGTGGAAATGAAGAAAAATACGGGCTGGTCTATAGAATATAAAGGCCGCGACCCGAAGACATACGATGACTCCATAGTTGTAAACCAGCCAAACGGCTCCTCCTATTATGTGGATGTGGTATATAAGGGGTATGTCAAGGACCACTTCAAAGGGAGCGTTTACGATTTTTTCAACGCCATGCTCGACAATCTGGCAAAATCGCTGCCCCAGGACGCTCAGGACTTCTCTTCGCTTATTTACAAGGGCAAGACCACTTTGCTGTTCGAGAGACTGAGGTCAGGAGACTGGACAGCCTACGCCTATGGGGTGGACAAATTCGGATACCTTACAGGAAGCTACAACACTATAGATTTCAGCATTGCCGAAGAAACGCCTACCGAGGAATTCAGCCGCTGGCTCGGCAAATGGGAAATCAGTCCGGACAAGACGGTATATGACAATGACGGAAATGCCGTCAACAAGTCGGAAGTCTCTTATTCTTTGGAAATCAGCAAGTCCGAGGCAAATGTCGCCTATATTGTTGCCGGCTGGGAAACTAAAGACCCGGACGCAGTCCAATACACTTCCGAGATGAAATTCGAGGCCGGATTTGACAGGAATACGGGCAATCTGGTATTCAAGAGCTATGATTTGGGCCCTTACAACGATGACGGCAACAGGTATACCACATTATTGGCAGGACTTTATCTTCACGACAACGAAGAGCTTATATTCATGGACCCTGCCGATTTCGCCGAAGCCAAAATGAACCCCGACAACAGATCGGCTAAGGTTACAGGCCGTCAATACACAGATAATCAGGGAACTGTCAACTTCTGCGGCATGAGCTATATAGACATAATGATTGATGACAATAATAATTTTGCCGTAGACAATAATAACAGGTATACTATAAGAGTATATAGCAAGCATATACCATACTTCCCGATGACAATGAGCTATTCGGGAGCCCTGCCGTCTTCTTCTAAAGCCATCCCCGGAAGTCTCCTGCGAAACCGTAAGCCTGCGGCCAAAATATCCGTCGGAAGCATGCAGCCGGTAGTAAAGTCTTCGGCCGATAAAGGAAAGATGCCACGGGTTGCCAACGGTAAGACAGCCGTAAGAAGACACTGTACCGATATTCCGCAAAGGAGACAACCGGCAATCAGGGCTACTTCAACCTTTCGGCAATAGCCTTGCTCTCCTCTTCAAATCCGGGTTTGTTCAACAGTGCGAACATGTTTTTCTTGTAAGCCTCAACACCGGGCTGGTTGAACGGATTTACCCTTAACGTGTAGCCGCTCACACCGCAGGCAAACTCGAAGAAATAGAAAAGGCTTCCGAGGTTGAACTCGTTTATCCTTTCTATGCTGACCTCAAGCTGAGGCACGCCTCCGTCAATATGCGCCAGTTTTGTACCGAGCTGAGCCATGGCGTTGCAATGCTCGACATGCTTGCCGGCAAGATAATTCAGCTTGTCAAGATTCTGAGCGTCGGACCCAATGACAACGCAACGGTTGCTTTTTTCGATATTAACAACCGTTTCGAACATTATCCTGCTGCCTTCCTGAATGAACTGACCCATTGAATGGAGATCTGCGGTATTGTTTACTGATGCTGGGAAAATTCCCTTTCCGTCCTTGCCCTCCGATTCACCGTAGAGTTGCTTCCACCATTCTCCGAGATATTGGAACTTAGGATTGTAGGTAACCATTATTTCGATGGACTTGCCGTGTTTGGCATAAAGGAGATTTCTCATTGCCGCATACTGTATGGCCGGATTGTCCTCGCCTTTTACGGCAAGCGACTTTTCCGCCTCCTCTGCCCCTTTAAGCATGGCCCGGATATCAAAGCCGGCTACTGCTATCGGGAGTAGGCCGACAGGGGTCAGCACTGAAAAACGGCCGCCCACATTGTCTGGAACTACAAATGTCCGGTACCCCTCCTGAGTGGCAAGAGTCTTCAATGCTCCTTTTTCGGCATCAGTGATTGCCACAATACGTTCGGCGGCATCCTTATAATTTTTCTCGATATATTCTTTAACTATTCTGAATGCGACGGCAGGCTCGGTAGTAGTGCCTGACTTGGAAATCACTATGCAAGCCGTATTTCGCTGCTGCATAAGATCAATCAATTCACTCAGATATTCTTCCGAAAGGTTGTTGCCGGCAAATACCACTTCCGGAGCCGATTTCTTGCCGGAAAGCATTTTTGCAAAATTATGTGACAGAGCCTCGATTGCACAACGGGCTCCGAGATAGGAACCTCCGATACCGATAGCCACAACAAGGTCAATGCCTTTGGCATTCCATTCGTCACGGACGGCCTCGCACTCGGCAATAAGGGATTCCGGTGTCTCAGACGGAAGGTGCAACCAGCCGAGGAAATCATTGCCGGCCCCCTCACCGCTTTCCAGCACATCAAAGGCTTTCAAAGCATTTTCAAAATAATTCTTGTACTCTGCAGCATTCACAAAAGAATTGCAGCCCTCCAGATTAACTTTTACCATATCTCAATATTACTGTCTATATTATAACTATTTTACAAATTTACTGAAAATTTCAGACGCTTTATTAAAGATTCTGCATTATTTTTGCATTCATAAAATTAAAACATAAAACCAATAATTATGAACAATTCTTTAAAACTTTTGCTGTCAGCGGCTATCGTCATATCCGCAAGCCTGAATTTACAGGCTCAAAATCATAATATAAACATAGTTGCACACAGAGGTTTCTGGAAATGCGAGGCTGCAGGATATGCTGAAAATTCTATTGCATCACTCAGGGAAGCCCAGAACAACGGATTTTGGGGCAGCGAAGTGGATGTGCATTTGACAAGCGATAATGTTATTATCGTCAATCACGACGAGACCATAAATAATGTAGAAATACATAAAAACCCGTTCTCCGCATTCAAGGACATGAAGTTGAAGAACGGAGAAAGCATTCCGACACTTCACGACTATCTAATGCAAGTCAAGAAGAGCGAGACCACAAAATTGGTACTGGAGCTCAAAGTCCAGGGAAGCAAAGAGAGGGATGAATTATTGGCCGAAAAAAGCATCAGGGAGTTGAAAGAGAACGGCTTGTTTTCGCCTGACAGAGTGATGTTCATATCATTTTCAATACATTCATGCGAATATATTGCCGCCAATGCTCCGGAATTCACCAACCAATACCTTCTCGGAAACCTCAGCCCCGACGAGCTTAAAGCCAAGGGCATTAACGGTTTGGATTATGTATATTCAACTCTTTTCAAAAAACCTGAATGGATTGAAAGGGCACATGAACTCGGAATGAGCGTAAATGTGTGGACGGTGAACAAAAAAGAAGACATTCAAAAATGCATTGATTTGGGTGTGGATAGCATTACAACCAATGAGCCCCTGCTCGCAAGGGAGCTTTTAGGAAAACGTGAAAATGTAATCGTCAAGGACAATTGCAGTGACCATAGATGCTGTTGTAATTAATCTTTGATTTCAATCAATTCGCTCCACTTTGTAGTGAAAAGGGGCGAGCAATACTCTCTTCTTATACCCTCCGAGTAATGTCCGGGACGCTGTGAAGCAAGCCGGAGCAAATTATTCTCGGAGGTGTTGAACTTGTCCATCAATGCGGAAATCCGGTCGTTTTTAATTCTATACTCTTCGTCATACCCGAAAAGTGTCGTTTCAATATCTGCGGCATCGACTGTTTCATAGACGACTACTCCTGCCCGTTTATATTGATACTCCGGTCTATATATAAGTTTGAAAGCCTTCAAGGCCGCACTGACTATCTCAGAAGCACTGTTGGCCGCCACGGGCAGACGAATTGCCGCTTCGGGATAATATTGAGGCAGGTCATTGCGGAACGTATTTGTCCTGATAAACACGCTGACGCAATATGCTGCCGAGTGCTCATTTCTCAGCTTTTTCGAGCACATGGCGGCAAAATCAGATATGCGAAGCGACAATTCCTGCTCGTCCGAAATCATTTCGGCGAAAGACCGGGAAGTACATATCGACTGCCGGTGTTCCCTCCCCTCGTCTTTTATAGCCTCCTGCCCCTGCAATTCCCTCCAGGTACGGACACCCCCAATGCCCATAATACCATCGACCCAGACACCGGGTCTGGAAGCAAGATCCATAGCCGTTTTGACTCCTGCCCTTTCGAGTTTCGGGGCCATTTTCCTGCCTATACCCCATACGTCGGCAACAGGTGTGAGAGAAAGAGCCTTAATTCTTTGTGCTTCCGTGATTATCCTGCACACCCCTTTGTAGGCAGGATAACGCTTTGCGAAATGGTTTGCGATTTTCGCGAGGGTCTTTGTAGGTGCAATGCCGATGCTGATAGGTATCCCTGTCCATTTCCTGACTTTATAGACAAGGCCTCGGCATAGTTCCAAGGCCTTATCCTCATCCATGCCGTCCAATATCATATATGCCTCATCTATCGAATATACCTCAATTTTAGGAGCTGCCGACGCCAATATGGACATAACCCTCGAAGACATATCGCCGTACAGATTATAATTTGAAGACCTGACAATCAACCTGCCGACCTCGACCATTGGCTTCAGCCGAAAGAACGGAGTGCCCATTTTGATGCCGAGCCGCTTGCTCTCGTTACTTCTTGCCACCACACAGCCGTCATTATTTGATAGCACTACCACAGGCATCCCCTCAAGCATAGGCTGAAAGGCTCTCTCACAAGAAACGAAAAAATTATTGCAATCCGCCAGGGCGTACATAATATTTTATTTAATGACTTTTTTGTGTATATATTGGATTGATTTCCCGGCAAGTCATCTGACCTTTTTTATGATATAGGTAATCACGCCCCAGAGGGTGAAGTCGTTGCCGTCCGATACGAATATCGGTTTCCGGCCATTGTTCAACGGCAATAGCCAGAAGTTCTTGTTATTAAGGACATTATAGGATACCGGCTGCTTAGGAAGCCTTATCGTGACATCGGATTCCGGAGCCTTGAAAGTCAGCTTCCGGGCAACAAATTCTCCGTCTATGAAACAAAGGACAATATCGCCTTCAGCCGGCTCTATGGACTTGTCAATGACAACGACATCTTCGTCGGAGAGACCTGCCTCCTCCAATGCAGTTCCCTTGACCCTTGCGTAAAAAGTCGCTGCAGGATGCCTGACCAATTCCTTGTTCAGGTCTATGACATTGTCCAAATAATCAAGAGACTGCCAAGAAAAGCCGTGATGACTTTTTGCGTTCTCAAGGTTGTCTTTATCGTTGCTCATCGTCCTTCGGTTTCAGATCCAAAAATATAGCCTTTCCGGCTCTTTTCCAAAATCATTATAGGGAATATGAAATCATTGGATTATATTTGTATTCGTGGATATTAAATTACAATCTTATGACAAGCGCTAAAACCTCTTTCGCAGGACTATCGCTCAGATGCCCGATAATTGTGGGCAGCAGCAGCAAGACCGCTTCTGTGGCCAATATAGTAGAATTCGACAAGGCAGGGGCAGGGGCCGTTGTCCTTAAATCCCTTTTTGAAGAAAGCATAATACGGGAAGCCTCGCAGGCAGGAGACCTGACAGAGCACCCGGAAGCGTATGACTATGTGTTCAACTCGATAGACTCAAAGCTGACAGAAGATTATTGCGAAACCATAAGGGAGGCCAAATCACAGTGCTCCATACCGATAATAGCCTCAATCGCCTGCCATACCGACGGCAAATGGATAGAATATTCCAAAATGATTGAAGAAGCGGGGGCCGATGCCTTAGAACTCAACGTAATGAGCCTTTGCACGTCTAAGGAATACAAGGACGGGGATTTTGAAAGGCTTCACGAGAGTATAGTGAAACAGGTCTGCCGGGCGACGGGAATACCGGTGATAGTAAAGCTCGGCTCCAATCTGTCAAACCCCGTAAATCTTGCGTATAGGCTCTATGCTCTTGGAGCAAAAGGGGTTGTGCTTTTCAACCGCTTCTACCCTACCGATATTGATGTGGAAAAGCTGCAATTCACCCTTTCCAACCCATTCACAAACGAGGCCGACCTGTCTATGCCAATAAGATGGGCCGGGATAATCTCAGCCGCCGTGCCAAGGCTGCCTGTCGCAGTGTCCGGCGGTATTCAGGATTGGAAAGGCATCGCAAAAGCCATACTTAGCGGTGCAAGTGCTGTGGAGGTGGCAAGTGCCATAATCAAGAACGGAGCACAGTGGATTGGGAATGCCGTTGCCGAATTGGAAAAGTGGCAGTCGTGCAAAGGCTTCAAGGACATAGCGTCCTATATCGGAAAGCTAAATGCCTCTGACCCGGAGCATGCCGACCGCCTGCTTCGCACACAATTCATGAAATATTTCGGGAATATTCATTGACAAAACATGCGGGAGGAAGTTCAGCACTTGTCCATTCCTAAGGTTGCCGGATGAGAATATCGGCTATGTGGGATACAAACAGGTGTATGACGCAAGAAATCTCTATATCGATTTCAATGTCAAAGAGGGGCATGACATAGATGAGGATGAGGCCGAAGCAATGGCTTGACAACTCGAATAATGGGAAACGCAAGGACCCTTCGAAAGGACAATAGACCGGGCAGCAATGAAAGACGGGGAGGAATTCATAAGGATTTACGCAAGGAACTGCATTGTGAAAAGGATTGGAAAAAATGAAGCGGCCGGTTTCATAAATTCCTGTCATAACCTCAAATACACAGCATGCAGGTACCATTACGGCATATTTGTCTTGAAGCAAGGGCATGCCCCGTTTCCGAGCGGGACAATGGTTGCTGCCGCCGGGTTTTCCAATGCACGTAGTTGGAAGAAAGACGGGAGGAGCATAAGATCTTATGAATGGGTACGCTATGCCTCGCTTCCGGGGACAAGAGTGCTGGGAGGAATGGGCAAAATCCTGAATTCTTTCATAGAAGATGTCAAGCCTGACGACATTATGAGCTATGCCGACACTTCTTGGTCCGACGGCTCGGTCTACAAGAAATTAGGATTTAAGGAAGAAGGGGTCAAGACTTTCGATAACGGCGGGACGAGCAGAAAGTTCCGGCTGAAATTGGTGGAATATGAATAGAAGAAAGAAAAAGAGGACACTTCTTGGCCGGCTTTGGAGGTTGGTCTTCATAAAGTTGCCGCTTGCATTTCTGACCGTTACCCTCCTTTGGGTGACAGTTTTGAAATGGTGCCCCGTGGTAGTGACGCCGCTAATGATTTCGAGAAGCATAGAGTTCCGCAATGATGACAGTTTCCGCACCCATAAGCATTGGAGGGGCTACGACAGGATATCTCCTGAAATGGCAAGGGCCGTCATTGCAAGCGAGGACGATTTGTTCGCCACACACAACGGTTTCAATTGGAAAGCGATAGAAAAAGCATGGCATAACAACAAGGCCGGGAAAAAATTACGCGGAGGAAGCACCATATCCCAGCAGACGGCAAAAAACGTGTTCTGCAGCAGCAAGAGGTCTTGGGTGCGCAAAGGTTTTGAATCTTATTTCACTGTCTTGATTGAGTTTATATGGGGGAAAAGACGCATTATGGAAGTATATCTGAATGTGGCTGAAATGGGAAGAGGCATCTATGGGGCGGAAGCAGCAGCAAGGGAGCTTTTCGGCACCACTGCCGATAAGTTGAGCCGGCAGCAGTCCTGTCTGATCGCGGCCTGCCTGCCAAGGCCTTTGAAAAGGAATGCGGCTGCACCGTCGGATTATGTTATAGTCCGGGCAAATAAAATTAAGGCTATGGAGACACATATAGCATATCCCGAATGGATATATCACAAAAAAACCGAAGAATTTTCTGCAAAAGACAGGAGAAAATAGTAATTTTGTGAATTGAAATCTTTTTTATCCAAAATAAAATGAAAGCAATCGTAAAAACCGATTTTTCTCTAAAAGGCCAGAAAGGGAAATATATCGGTAAAGTCCGCGATGTCTACGACATTGACGGCGAATATCTGGTTATGGTCGTCACCGACAGGATTTCGGCATTCGATGTAGTGTTGCCGGAGGGTATTCCGTACAAAGGGCAAATACTCAATCAGATAGCAGCCAAATTTCTTGACGCGACCTCGGATATAATCCCGAATTGGAAAATCGCAGTGCCGGATCCGTCAGTGACCGTGGGTCTGAAATGCGAGCCTTTTATGGTTGAAATGGTTATCAGAGGCTATCTGACCGGTCACGCATGGAGGGAGTACAAGGCCGGCAAGAGGACATTGTGCGGGGTCCCGCTTCCTGAGGGAATGGTCGAGAATCAGAAATTTCCGGAGCCGATAATAACCCCTACGTCCAAAGCTATGGAGGGACACGATGAGGATATTTCCAAGGAGGAGATAATCGCAAGCGGGCTTGTCGGAAAGGAAGACTACGAACAGCTTGAGAAGTACACGAAGGCAATTTATCAGAGAGGTTGCGAAATAGCTGCAAAACAAGGACTTATACTTGTCGACACCAAATATGAGTTCGGCAAGAAAGACGGTAGGATTATTCTTATGGATGAGGTGCACACTCCGGATTCTTCAAGGTATTTTTATGCCGAGGGGTATGAGGAGCGTCTTGCAAAAGGAGAGCGCCAGAAACAACTCTCAAAGGAGTTTGTGAGGGAGTGGCTCATGGAGAACGGCTTTCAGGGGCGGGAGGGGCAGAAAGTGCCTGAAATGACTCCTGAGGTGGTGAATGGCATTACTGAGCGCTACATTGAGTTGTACGAGCATATTACCGGGGAGAAGTTTGAACGCAGAGAATATTCTGTCGGGTCGATAGAGGCAAACGTAAAGGACTGTCTCAATAGTCTGTAGGCTGCTTTCTTTTGTCATTTCGAACGAGCGTCAGCGAGTGAGAAATCTGCGAAAAACGTTTGAGCAAGACCCACAGCCGACAGTACCGCTTCGGGGGTGAAACGAAAACAAACGGGGTGCACCGAATTCGGTACACCCCGTACTGCATTTATTATCAATCTATTACATCATACCGCCTGCTGGCATTGCCGGAGCTGCCGGCTGCGGCTCAGGAATATCCACAATTCCGCACTCTGTGGTAAGGAACATACCGGCCACTGAAGCGGCATTTTCCAAAGCCACTCTTGCAACCTTCGTAGGGTCGATAACACCGGCCTCATAAAGGTTTACAAACTCATCGGTACGGGCATTATAGCCGAAGTCATCCTTGCCTTCACGAATCTTCTGGATTATCACACTCGCCTCAACACCTGCGTTGGCAGCAATCTGACGGAGTGGCTCCTCGATTGCACGCGACACAATCCGAGCACCAGTAGTCTCATCCTCATTCTCACCGTTAAATCCTTTCAGAATTTCCGCAGCACGGATATAGGAAACACCGCCACCTGGCAGATAGCCCTCCTCAACGGCTGCACGCGTAGCATTGAGGGCATCCTCTACCCTGTCTTTCTTCTCCTTCATCTCAACCTCGGTGGTAGCGCCGACATACAGTACGGCAACCCCTCCTGCAAGTTTGCCAAGCCTCTCCTGAAGCTTCTCCTTGTCATAATCCGAAGTCGTAGTGGCAATCTGCTTGCGGATAAGGCCAACACGCTCCTGAATATCCTCTTTCTTGCCTGCACCTCCGACTATTGTGGTGTTCTCCTTAGTAATAGTCACTTTCTCGGCATCTCCGAGCATCTCAGGTGTCGTATTTTCAAGGGTAAAGCCTCTCTCCTCAGACACGACGGTCGCACCTGTAAGGGTGGCAATGTCCTGAAGCATTTCCTTGCGACGATCGCCAAATCCTGGAGCCTTGACGGCAGCAATCTTCAACGTGCCGCGCAGCTTATTGACCACCAATGTTGTAAGAGCCTCTCCATCAACATCTTCCGCAACTACAAGCAAAGACTTCCCTTCTCTTGCTATCGGCTCAAGGATTGGGAGAAGATCTTTCATCGTAGAAATCTTCTTGTCTGTAATAAGGATCTTGGCATCGTCAAGAACAGCCTCCATCTTATCTGCATTTGTCATGAAATACGGAGAAATATAACCTCTGTCGAATTGCATTCCTTCAACCACCTTAACCTCGGTCTCAGTACCTTTTGCCTCTTCCACAGTAATAACGCCGTCTTTATTGACCTTTGACATTGCGTCTGCTATAAGTTTGCCTATATAGCTGTCATTGTTGGCTGACACAGTGCCGACCTGCTCAATCTTGGAATAGTCATCGCCAACGGCCTGGCTATGAGCCTTGAGCTCGGCAACTATTTTGGCGACAGCCTTGTCAATACCCCTTTTAATATCCATAGGGTTGGCACCTGCCGCTACATTTTTCAAGCCCTCGCGGATAATGGCCTGAGCGAGCACAGTAGCTGTAGTTGTGCCGTCACCGGCCTGCTCATTTGTCTTGGAAGCCACCTCTTTTACCATTTGTGCTCCCATATTGGCGAATTTATCCTCAAGCTCGATTTCCTTTGCAACCGTAACACCGTCCTTGGTGACCTGAGGTGCACCGAATTTCTTGTCTATAACGACATTACGGCCTTTAGGGCCAAGTGTAACCTTAACTGCATCTGCAAGGGCGTCTGCTCCCTCTTTCATTTTGGAGCGGACATCAATATCAAATTTTATATCTTTTGCCATAATTTTCCTGATTTTATTTTAACATTTATAGGGACTACTATTATAGTATTGCCAGAATATCAGACTGACGCACGATAAGGAGCTTTTTCTCTCCGAAAGTCACCTCTGTACCGGCATATTTTCCATAAAGTACTTTATCGCCTACTTTCACCTCCATAGGCTCGTCTTTTTTGCCGGGTCCGGCTGCTACAACCTTACCCTCTTGCGGTTTTTCCTTTGCCGTATCAGGAATATACAATCCTGAAGCTGTCTTGGTCTCGGCCTCTTTCGGCTCAATCACGACTCTGTCTGCTAATGGTTTGATCATAATTTTATTAATTTTACAGTAATTTCATATCAGGCTTCTCTTCGAAGCCGATTATCTCTATGGCAACAGGTGTGCCAATCGTGATATTATGACAAATTGTCACCATAGCCTGTCAGTGGAATAGAATTTTCCGCAAAGGTCATTAAAATTAATAGTGGTAAAACGAAAATTTTTACGTAAGTTTGTAATAATAATAATTTATTAAACTTGACTGATATGAAACACCCAATCGGACTTGCACTTGCTTCGATAGTATCTATCGTTCTGCTCTCATGCGTATCCTGCAACAGATTCAGACCTGCCGATGTACCGGATATGGAATTTGCAAACTTTGTAAAAGCCTATACCGGAGGCGTTATTTCAGAAAATTCATCTGTAAGGATTGAGCTTGTGTCCGACATTCAAGGCGTAAATAGCGGAGATCCGGCTCCGGGCAATCTGTTCAGCTTCTCCCCATCGGTAAAAGGTGGAGCAAGGTGGCTGTCTCCGAACACGGTGGAATTTGTCCCGCAGCAGGGAGCACTAAAGGCCGGACAAGCATACAAAGTCGGTTTCAACCTTGACAAACTGATGAAAATATCCAATCGTAAGTTCCGTAAATTCCCGTTCGGCTTCATGGTAGCGGAGAAATATGCCATGGTAAGGATAGATAATGTTATTGTCTCCAAAGACGAGCAGGACAAGGCTGCGGTTGAGGGGACGGTGATTGTCAGCGAGCCGACCAAGGCTGAAAAGGTCAAGGAAATGATTTCATACCGTTATAAGGGACACGGGGAAGTGGTTGAGGTTGCCGCAGGAAAGGATGCCAACCATATCAACTTCAAGATAGCCGGTATTGAAAGAGCCGGGAATGACGAGGAAATATCGGTAAGCCTTAAATCCGGAAGTTCAGGTTTCAAGACAGGCAAGAAAGTAACGGCAGTAATTCCGGGCACAGACAATGAGTTCAAAGTCATGTCCGCCGATTGGGTGAACGGAAAAACTCCATATATAAACATTCAGTTTTCAAAGCCGCTCGACAATACTGCTGATCTCAACGGCTTGATTTATCTTACCGGTACAAGTCGCTTCTATACAGAGATTTCCGACAATATAGCCAGACTTTATTATGACACCGGCAACGTTTCCGTGCTCAACCTCTCGCTCTCTGAAAGCATTAAAAGTGCCGACGGAGACAGGATGACGGAAGCCTACACTACAAGTTTCAATACCGGCGAACAGAAGCCTGAAGTGGAAATTCCGCTGAAAGGGAACATACTTCCTGACGCTAAAGAGCTTGTCCTGCCATTCAGGGCTGTATGCCTGAAAGCAGTAGATTTGAGAGTTGTAAAAATCTATGAGCAGAATGTACTTACTTTCCTACAGGACAATGATTTAAGCGGTTCTTCGGATTTAAGGCGTTCAGGACGTTTGGTGTACAAGAAGACTATACGCCTCGATGAAGATCCGTCGCTGGACCTGCACAAGTGGCAGGATTTCTCTGTAGACCTTTCCGGGCTCTTCAAACAGGAGCCGGGAGCGATTTATCGTATCAGACTGTCTTTCAAGCAGGAATACTCCCTTTATGGTCAGGAAAATCTTCCCGGTAAACTATCCGGTAGCCTTAGAGAGGTTACCTCTGAAAATCTGTCAGAAGAAGATAAGGCAGTATGGGACATCCCGTCCCCATATTATTGGAATGATGACAGGGATTGGAGACAATACGACTGGAGAGACAGGGACAATCCTATGACCCCGTCATATTATATGGACTACGATTACCCGGAGTATAATCTCACGACATCTGATATAGGATTGATAGCCAAGTATTCCGGAGGAGACAGACTTTGGGTGGCCGCCAGCGACATCATGACGGCAAAGCCTTTATATGGCGTTGAAATAGAGGCATTCAACTATCAGTTGAAAATGATTGGAAGAGGAAAGACCAATTCAGATGGCATGGTTGAAATCGGGGTTACGGGCAAGCCTTTCGCAATAGTGGCAAAGCGTAACCGCTCTACGAGTTATCTTAAAGTCACCAGCGGAGACGAAAATCCTGTCAGCCGTTTTGATGTGGGCGGCACTACTCTTGACAAAGGTCTTAAAGGCTTCATTTACGGAGAGCGCGGGGTCTGGAGGCCGGGCGACACCCTGCATATAACCTTGCTGCTTCAGGACAAAGATAAAGTCGTGCCTGAAAATCACCCTGCCGTTATGGAATTATATACCCCACAGGGGCAATTCTACAGAAAACAAATCTGCAGCAATGCAAAAGACGGGTTTTATACATATCATGTCCCGACAATGGCTGATGACCCTACCGGTCTGTGGAATGCATATTTCAAGGTGGGAGGGGCGACTTTCCACAAGGGGCTCAGAATAGAAAGCCTGAAGCCCAACAGGCTGAAAATCAATTTGGATCTCGGAACCAAGATTATAGATGCCGGCAAGATGCTGCCGATAAATATAGCTTCAACCTGGCTAACCGGCCCGTCAGCATCCGGACTTGCCGTCAAGGCCGATATGACCTTAAGCCGCAGCGGGGCCTCGTTCCCAGGATTTGAGGGATACAATTTCATCGCCCCGAGATCGAAATTTGAGACTAATGAGATACGGATAGTTGACACCCGTCTGGACGGTGCCGGGAAAGCAGCAATCCATGCTGCAATGCCGTATGCAAGCGATGCTCCAGGCATGCTTGCCGCCAATATCGTCTGCTCGGTCGAGGAAGCCGGAGGCGATGCGAGTTTCACGACAATGACGGTGCCGTTCTCTCCGTTCAGTGCTTATGTCGGCATCAAGAACCCTGAGGGAAGCAAAGACGGATATTTGGAAACGGACAAAGACCTCTCTTTCAAAGTTGCTGTCGTGGACAAGAACGGGAAAAGAGTTTCCGGACACTATCTTGAATACAAGATTTTCAAGACAAAATGGAGTTGGTGGTGGGAAGAAGACGTTGACGAAGGACCGGGCTCATACGAAAACAATTCCGGAGTAGAGGTTGCGGCCGAAGGCAATCTCGTATCAACCCGCTCGGATTCTGAAATCAGATTCAGGGTAGATTACCCGGAATGGGGACGCTACTTGGTCTATGTCAAGGATATTGACAGCGGTCACGCTACGGGAAGCGTAGTTCTTATAGACTGGCCGGCATACAGAGGCAGGTCAGCCAAGACCGACCCGAATGCCCTTTCAATGCTGAGTTTTACAACCGACAAACGCTCTTACGATGTAGGAGAGACAGCCACGGTGTTTGTTCCGGGGTCTGCCGATGGGAGGGCCTTAGTTTCAATAGAGACCGCTTCTTCAGTACTGAAACAGGAATGGGTAAGCACATCGGCCAAAGATGACACCAAATATAAGTTCAAGGTTACGGCAGACATGGCTCCTAATTTCTATGTATACATAACCCTTGTACAGCCTCACCGCAATTCCGGCAATGACCTGCCAATCAGAATGTACGGAGTTCAGCCTGTATTGGTGAATAATGCAGCTTCACATATAGAGCCTGTAATATCAATGCCTGACGTAATTCATCCGGAAGAGGCTTTCAGTCTGAAAATCAAGGAAAAGAGCGGCAAGCCAATGACATATACGATAGCTATAGTGGACGAGGGACTGTTGGATCTAACGGCATTCAAGACTCCTGACGCATGGAACGCCATGTATGCGAGAGAGGCTTTAGGAGTCAGGACATGGGATTTCTATGACGATATAATAGGAGCTTTCAGTGGCAGGTTCTCCCCGATGTTCAGTATCGGAGGCGACCAGTCTGCCATTGTCAATTCGAAAAAAGACAACAGATTCAATCCGGTAGTCAAGTTCTTGGGGCCTTTCACCCTGAAATCGGGCACAGACAAGCATAATATAAAGCTGCCTATGTATATCGGAAGCGTACGGGTAATGGTTGTCGCAGGTCATGGAGGGGCATTCGGGAATGCAGAAAAGACTGTCCCTGTCAGGTCACCGCTTATGGTACTGCCTACCCTGCCGCGCATATTAGGAAGCGGAGAGAAAGTCGTGCTGCCCGTAAATGTATTCGCCTTGGAGGACAACGTAAAAAATGCCAATGTTACAGTCAAGACGGAGGGAGCATTGAAAGTCAGAGGTGCGGCCCAGACTTCCGTAGCATTTGCCCAGCCGGGAGACAAGATTGTCAGATTCAATCTTGAAACTTCTGGAGAGGGCATGGCGAAAGTCATGGTATCAGCTTCCGGAGACGGCTACAAGGCCTCCGAAACAATCAATATTGAAGTACGCAATCCTAATCCGACCATTATTGCCAAAGAAGGGGCTATGATCGGAAACGGGGCATCCAAGTCTTTTACCTACAGCCCTTTCGCTTACGGTGACAACAGCTCCGCAATGCTTGAACTTGCAAGTTTCCCATCAATGGATTTCAACGGCAATTTCACGTATTTCACCGACTACGGCCATAACTGCACGGAGCAGTTGGCGGCTAAAGGCATAAGCCTGATATACACCAAAGACTTCTTGTCTAAGGAAAATGCAGCCAAAGCTGAAAATATGATACCGCATATATTGCAGGAATTGTATTCAAGACAACTGGCTGACGGAGGCTTCGCATATTGGCCCGGAATGATAACCTCGGACACTTGGGTGACTTCAATGGCAGGGATCTTCCTCAATGCTGCAGCAGCTAAAGGCTTTGAGGTCAATAAGGGAGTAGTCGGCAGCTGGAACAAGTTCCAGAACACGGCCGTACAGAACTACAGGCACTCCAAGAGCAAATTCCTCCAAGGTCTCGACCAGGCATTCAGACTATATTCCTTAGCCTTGTCCAACAAAGCGGATTTTGCATCTATGAACAGGCTAAAAGAAAGCGAAGAT
Organism: uncultured Bacteroidales bacterium; assembly: GCA_947253655.1. Classification (GTDB taxonomy): domain Bacteria; phylum Bacteroidota; class Bacteroidia; order Bacteroidales; family UBA932; genus Cryptobacteroides. Next base: position 65,186 of record CAMYAE010000001.1, on the reverse strand, counting down.
CTGATGGTGCAAGCAAGACTTATGCTTGCCGCAACATACGCAGTTTCAGGCAAAAAGACAGTGGCCCAGGAAATTGCAAATGCGACAGACACCGTGTTCACCTCATATCCAGTGTCAAATATGACATTCGGCTCCACTCTGCGCGACAAGGCGATCGCCGTTGAGACATCTGTACTTACCGACAATATCGAAAATGCTCTTGCTGTGGCCGGGGAAATCGCAAGCGAAGTCCATTCCGGCGGCATAAGCACCCAGGAATCTGCATTCATATCTATGGCAATGTCACGTTTAGCCCAAAAGAGCAATACCGGCATTGTAGAAGCCGAAGTTGCGGAAGGTAAGGGAACTGCCGAAAAAATCAAGAGTGCTGCTGCCGTATATTCAAAGCCTCTTGACCCGACAAAGGGCAGCGTGGAAGTCAAAAATCTCTCTTCCGGTCCGATCTATGCCACATTGCTCAGGACCTACAAGCCTGAGATAGGACAAAAGACTGAAGCGGCCTCAAGCGGCCTAAAGCTTTCGGTCTCATACAAGGCAACCGACGGCAGTCAGATAACGCCGGAAAAGATAAGACAAGGAACTGATTTTACAGCCGTTATACAGGTAACGAATACAGGAAGTGGTATTGATTACACCAATGTCGCCCTGACTCAGATAATCCCGTCAGGCTGGGAAATCTACAACGAGCGACTTATTGGTAAGGAAGCCCCGGTTGCAAGCCGGAATTCATTCACTTACAATGACATCCGCGATGACAGGAGTATATGGTATTTCGACCTTCCACTTGGCACGGCCAAGGTGTTCAAGCTGAGACTACGTGCTGCCTACGAGGGGGAGTTCATGCTCCCTGCTACGATATGCGAAGCCATGTATGACAGCCGGGTATTTGCCCGGACCGCTTCCGGGACCGCTATTGTCGAAAGGTAAAAGATGAGGCGTCCTGCATTTAAACAGATACTGTTTTTTACACTCGGTGTACTTGTCATAGCCTATTTATTCTGCCTGCCGCGCAATATCTTCAAGGATGTAAGATATTGCACGGTGGTGTTAGACAGAAGCGGTGAACTGCTCGGTGCCAGGATAGCATCCGACGGACAATGGAGATTTCCACCCTCGGATACAATTCCCCAAAAGTACAAGACCGCCCTCATCCAATTCGAGGACAAGTACTTCAAATGGCATCCGGGAGTCAATCCCGTAGCGATTTTCAGGGCAGCGATAAGAAATCTGAAAGCCGGTCACATCACGAGCGGCGGTAGTACTATCACAATGCAGGTTGTGCGGATGTCCAGGAACAAAAAAAGGAATATCCGGCAGAAAATCATTGAAGCAGTGCTTGCCACAAGGCTGGAACTCCGGTATAGCAAAGACAAAATTCTCGCCCTCTATGCTTCCCATGCCCCGTTCGGAGGTAATGTCGTCGGTCTTGAAGCTGCAGCATGGAGATACTTCGGCCGCCCTGCAAATGAGCTGTCATGGGGGGAGGCGGCCACACTTGCCGTCCTCCCCAACTCTCCGTCCATTGTGCATCCCGGCAAAAACAGGGATGTCCTGCTGAACAAAAGGAACAGGTTGCTGAAAGCCCTTTCGGAAGCCGGTAAGATTGATGCCGCGACTTGCAAGGCTGCTTGCGAAGAGCCTCTCCCCGGAGCGCCCTTGCCTCTGCCCGACCACGCTTCCCACCTCGTGGAATGGTATTATAAGAATGACGGAGGCAAAACCGTTACTACGGATATTGATATAAGGCTCCAGCAAAAGGCCGAGAAAATATTGGACCGCAGAAACAACGAACTTACAGCCATAGGAATAAAGGACCTGGCGGCAATAGTCTTCGACGTACATACGGGGGAACCTATTGTCTATTGCGGCAATGCCAACCCACAAGACGGCAGATATGGCAGCCGGGTGGACATTGTCCGTTCTCCAAGGAGTACAGGGAGCATATTGAAGCCGCTTCTTTATTGTGCCTTGCTACAGGAGGGGCAGATTCTGCCACATTCCTTGGTCCAAGACACCCCGATAAATGTCAACGGCTTCTCTCCGCAGAACTATGATATGAATTTCAACGGAGCAGTACCGGCCTCTCAGGCACTTGCCAGGTCATTGAACGTCCCCGCCGTCCACATGCTCAGAAAATTCGGGGTGCAGAAATTCCTGAACATCCTCAAATCCTCAGGAATGACAACATTGGACAGGGACGCAGATAACTATGGCCTGTCATTAATTCTGGGAGGAGCCGAGGGCTCGTTGTTCGATATTACCTCAATATATGCAACCTTGTCAAGGGTATATCAGTCGGAGGATAAGCAGTCATATCCGCTTAATGACAGGATGTCCTTATGGTACACATTTGATGCCCTCAAAGATGTGAACCGTCCTGACGAAATAGACTGGAGAATGATAAGTTCCGTAAAGAAAGTTGCCTGGAAAACAGGCACAAGTTTCGGCTTCAGGGATGCCTGGGCGGTAGGTGTCACACCGGACTTCGCCGTAGGTGTCTGGGCCGGGAATGCGAACGGTGAAGGGATGCCGGGATTGACAGGTGCCGGGACGGCCGGGCCGGTGATGTTCGAGATTTTCAACATGTTGCCCAATAAGGGGAATAGTGGAAAGTATGCAGGGGGCGGCTGGTTTAAGGAGCCGTTATACGGTGAGTATATCCAGGCGGAAGTATGTCGGGAAAGCGGTTATCTCAAAGGTCCTGCCTGCGAGAATATAGACACGCTGGCCGTACCTCCAACGGCTGAAAAAAGCGAAACCTGCCCATATCACAGTTATATAAACGGGAAAAGCGTCTTCTTGCTGCCTCCGGCTATGGAATGGTATTACAGGAGGCTGCATCCTGAATATAAACCGGAAATATCTGATAATCAAGAAACTGTAATGGAATTCATATATCCCGGTAAAGGCAGCAGAATATATATTCCAAGACAATTGGACGGCAAGGTAGCAGGGATAGTGTTCAATCTCGCTCACCGCGACCCGGACGCTGTGGTGTTCTGGCATCTGGATAACAGCTACTTGGGGCAGACGAAATTCATGCATCAGATGACACTATCCCCGTCTGTGGGAAAGCATACAATAACGGTTGTGGATGAGAAAGGGAATACTTTGTCAATCGGTTTCGAGATCATGAGCAATGTCCCAGACACCACCGTTTCTGAACACGGCCTCGACAAGCCTGTCATATAGTCCGGCCTGGCGGGCGAAGTCCAACAGATTGAATCTTCCTCTCATTATCTGGACATAAGGCAGCATGTCATAAACCTGTTCCCTTGTAAGGCCAATCATTGACGGCTCGTATGGAGCTCCGGCTGCCTTCAGCATACTACGCATACGCCCAAAAGTATAGACCTTTGCCCTGATTTTTTCTTTGAGTTCAGGCCAACCGGCCTTAATTGCACCAAGCTCGGCTCTTACTGCATCGGCATCGGTGTATTTCATTGTCACTGCATCCTCACAGATTGACGGGAAATCCGCCAACAGCCTTGACGCCCTCGCCTGCTCCTCTTCCAATGTAGGCCAGGCACTCACGCAGGCATCAACGTCAAGTGCAGACAAATCACATTTCAGCAGTTCATCGAAAATAGCACACATAGCCAAAGTGCCTATGGCAACTTGAAACCCGTGCGACTGCAGCCTGCCTTTATAACGATGACCCACCATATCCAAATAATGGCTGAAAAGATGCTCGCTGCCTGAAGCCGGCCTGCTGGAACGTGCAGCCTGCATTGCAAACCCGCTTATCATCAGCCCCTCTACAAGGTCTGAAATGGCTTTCGGATCCCTTTTCGGTATCCCTTCAGGGTTGGCAAGCAGCTCATCTATAATGTTTTGCAGCAAGTCCCAAGCCTCCGGGATAATAGGCTCCACGCCTATGGCATCGGCTATTATCCACTCGCCGCCTGCAATGACCTTTGCCGCAAGATCGGCATAGCCTCCGGCAGTTATGCTCACAGGAGCATCGGCTATTATGTCCAAATCGGCCAATATCGCTACCGGAGCAGGGCAATCGAAAGTTGTCTTTGCTCCGTTGTATATTATTGAAGCCCCGAAAGATGAAAAACCGTCAACTGATGCTGCGGTTACCACTGATATATAGGACTGATTATGATGATATGAGCAGAGTTTGCATATATCGTTGATTGTACCGACGCCTACGGCAACGGCAATAGGATAATCTTCCGATTGCGGACGCATTGCCTCTGCTGGCTCCGACTCTATATAATCTTCTTGATTTTCAATCCTTTCGCACTCTTCTGGACTGCCATCCAACAATTTATCTATCGCATCGACAAAACGCCATTCCGCACGAAATCCATCTGTCTTTATTATATATTCGGATACGTCTATGCCCGCAGACTTCATGGCCATGAATACTTGCTCTCCGGCAACCTGCCATGTGACCGCCCCGGCCACAACTACTGCCTTCCTACCTTTGAAAAAGCGGTTGAATATTTCAGGAACCTCACAGATTATATTGTGACCAAGTTCAAAAGCCTTTGTATCACTTGCTACGCCTATGGCTTTAGCTATCCTTTCTTTTGAATCCATTGACATTCGGTCTAAATTCCGTCTGCAAAGATAGCCAAAAAAACCGGGAGCAAAATCACATTATCCTATATTATTTGGCGACCTTTGCAATGAGCCCTTCCAGGTCTTTCTTATTCATTATACCGTCAAGGCAGATAAAAGACATTTCCTCGCCGTCTTTCGCTGTCATCACCAAGCTTGTTATGATATCCTTGTCGGAAACAGTATAAATTCTTACAGCCTCGCCGTCCTCTTTAGCTTCCATCATCAGCTCGAATTTCCCCGAACGGATATAACGCTCAGCTTCCGAAGATATTTTATCGGCTAACGCACGGTCTTCTGTGCTAAGCAGATAGAAGCCTGAAAGCGATTTCACAAGAGGGCTTATATCGACTTTCTCTTTATCATCTACCGGGACCTCCAGATTTGGGATAGCGCCGATTAGCTTGAACATTGAAGGGGAAATATATACGGCACTGATGCCTTTCTCATTCGAATATTTATTATATATTGCCCTTGCGTTTTGGGCATATAGCCCTGTGGAAAGCAGAATAGCCGCGATTAACACCAATATCTTTTTCATAATCATTTAATTTTATTTTTCTCCATTCATTATTTTTGCCGGACGTTCAAGCATTACGCATGACATTGAAACACTTTCGACGCCCTTGTTGATTTTATGCGATATCATATCCACAGCCTTTTGCACTTCGGCATAGGCTAATTCAGGATCGCTATAAGTATCTTTCGGACTGATATATCTATATGACAGCGACCGACCGAGCCAGAATACAGTAGCCAGCGAAGCCGCCACTGCCGTCCAGGCAATAATATTCCTAAACCTTATTATGCGTCTCTTCTTATTCAGCCTGTCTATTAATTCCGAACATTCCCGCTCAAAGCCGTCCGGTACACTTATATTCTCATCTCCGGCTGCAATTTCCAGCTCATCGTATGAAATATCCTTTATTTTTTCCAAAGCTTTCATTTTTCTTCCTCCATCATCTTTCTTAGAGATTTACGTGCAAGGCTGAGGTTGGTCCTCACTGCTTGTTCCGACATCCCGGTAACCTCAGCTATATCCGCATATTCCATATCTTGTAAAATCCTCATTTCAAGAGCATTACGCTGTTTTTCCGGCAACCTGCCGATATATTTTTCCGCTTCCTTCAATCTGTCTCTGTCAATAAGCGACCTCTCCGGATCGGGATAGGATGAAACCGTGTTGTCTTCAAGGCTTTCCGGCAGCTCAACGGTCGAGGACGACTTCTTTCTTATCCGGTCTATGCACAAGTTCTTCAAAATTCTTATGCCGTATGCCAAAGGATTGATTATATCCTCTTTTCCGCCTCTCGCAGTCCACAATTTAATATAGAGGTCCTGTACGACATCATGAGCATCGCTTTCATTTTCAAGCATATAGAAAGCCACACGATAGAACTGTCCCGACAGCGGCAGCCACCTTTTCTTGAAATTCTCCGTCCGCATCAACGATCATTTTCCCTTGCCACCAAGGCGTTGATCTTATCAAGCGGAATACGTCCCATTACGCATATCATAGAGCAATCCTCCTGGGACATAATGACACAGTCTTTGAGCACAGTGCCGTCAGCTGACGGAACTCCGTATATATCCACCGACTCCCCGTCATCTTTTATCTCCATAAGCTTTTCGCTCTTTTCCAATATTTTCATGACACTCGAATTGAATCTCTGCTTGACATTATCAGAGGCATCTTCGTAATCCACAACAACAAGTTTGGTCACACCTTTAAGCATTTCCAGGCTAAGGCGTTCCTCTTCCGAATCCGCCTGGGCGGAAACAATGCCTGTTGCAAACCTAAGGGCAATACGCCCCAAACTGACAACTTCGACCCCTTTCTCAGTCTTGAAATCCCTTATCAAAGAAAATAGGGCGGTAGTGTTTACCTCTTTAGGTTTGGAAGCATGGATTAAAGGCAAGATTGCAAGCATAAATGCAATTATCGCAAATGTTATCTTCTTCATATCAGTCAATTATTATAGAGTTCTCACAAATATAGACGTAATAAGACGGTTTTTGTTAAACTCTAAACGTATTTTTTGTTAATTTTGAGAAAAATATAAAATCTCACAAGATACATGAAGAATAAAAGCATTGACACAATATGTGTTCAAGGAGGCTGGCAGCCTGAAAACGGAGGGCCGAGACAGCTTCCGATCTATCAAAGCACGACATTCAAATATTCCTCAACCGAGGAAATGGCCAAGCTCTTCGACTTGGAGGCCGAAGGATATTTCTATACCAGACTTGCTAATCCTACAAATGATTCGGTAGCGGCAAAAATCAATGCCCTTGAAGGCGGTGTCGGATGTATCCTCACCTCTTCCGGACAGGCTGCAAATTACTATGCCGTGTTCAATATCTGTGAAACCGGAGGCCATATCATTGCCGCCAATAATATATATGGGGGAACTTTCAACCTTTTCGGCACTTCCTTGAAAAAGCAGGGCATTGAGTGCACCTTCATAGACCAGGAATGGAGCGATGAACGTATTGAGGCAGCTTTCCGCCCTGAAACCAAATGTATTTTCGGAGAGACAATAGCCAACCCCGGAGGACAGGTGTTTGATATAGAGAGGTTTGCGAGAATAGCACACAAGCACGGCGTACCTCTGATCGTGGACAACACATTTGCCACACCTATCAACTGCCGGCCTTTTGAGTGGGGTTGCGATATTGTAACTCATTCTACTACAAAATATATGGACGGGCATGCAGCCACAGTTGGGGGAGCGATAATAGACAGCGGTAATTTCGATTGGCAGGCACATAAGGACAAATTTCCGGGACTATGTACGCCTGATGCGAGCTATCATGGGCTTACCTATACGAAATCGTTCGGCAAAAAGGCCTACATAACGAAAATTCTGGCACAACTGATGAGGGATTTCGGTTCGATTGCCGCCCCTATGAACTGCTTCTTGCTTAATATAGGATTAGAGACCCTGCACCTTAGAATGGCTCGACATTGTGAAAATGCGATGAAAGTGGCCGGCTGGCTGAAAAGCAATCCTAAGGTGGCTTGGGTGCAGTATTGCGGACTGGAGGGCGATAAATACCATGAAATGGCAAAGAAATATCTTCCTGACGGGTCATGCGGCGTAATAGCCTTTGGGCTGAAAGGCTCGCGAGAGGATGCAGTCAGGTTCATGGACAAGCTGGAACTTATCAGCATAGTGACCCATGTCGCCGATGCCAGGACCTGTATACTTCATCCGGCAAGTCATACACACAGGCAGCTATCCGATGAGCAGTTGAAGCAGGCAGGCATAGCTCCCGACCTTATGCGTCTTTCTGTCGGCATAGAAAATCCCGATGACATAATCTCCGACATCGCCCAGGCTTTGGAATGAAGCCCAAAGTTCAGGCCACCCGGACATTTTGGGTAATGTGTTGCCTTTGCTGTAAGTAACGGAATAATAGACTTCAGACGATAGAATCTTCTTGAATCTGCGACAAACAACGCTACTGTGTCATTTCGAACATAGTGAGAAATCTGCAATTTACGATGCCGTATTTGCGGATGAAGTCAAAAACGTACAGCGAGGGTCGCACCGTAGGAGCCGGTGACAGGGTCATAGGACGGACAGGCGGCAACGGCTGGAGCTTTCCTCTTTTTGTCAAGACCGAAAATTTTTCTGTTCACAGGCAGCATCCAATAGCCAATATGTGCACTCAAAATACCGACTCCTGCACCTGCAACCACATCAGTAGCCCAATGGCGGTTGTTGTACATCCTCAAAAATCCCACACTGCATGCCACCGCATAAGCTCCTATCCCATAGCCTGTTCCGTATTCCATTCTCACGAGTTCTGCACCCATGAAAGCAGTAGCAGTATGACCGGATGGAAAAGAATTTCTGGTCGTCCCATCAGGTCTCATTTCACATGCCGAATATTTGATTGAAGTCACTATAAGTCCCATTGCCAGATAAGAAGTGGCCGTTACAATCGTCCTGTCTATCAAAGAATGTTTTGCTTTGGCACCTATCAGGCCTAATCCGATACAGGATACAACCGGCAGCAGGTGCTGAATATAGTCGTCTGCCCTGAAATACCTTCCCTGCCTCAAATCAGCCATTCCATTCCTGACTTCCCTATTAAACTCCCTTGTCTGCCAAGAGTATAGTCCGGTTAAGCCGGCAGTCAGCATCATTGCCGGCAGAATTACCTGCCGGTAGTTGAATACTGTACTCCTGTACTTCGCTGAGTCATCCGCATCGTTGACATAAAGGGGTTTGAAATCAGACCGTAAGGTTTCCACATTGCACGGAATGACGGTCACTTCCTCCTTTCCTGATGACCTGGCAACAGAGAATGAAGATTTCAGATGTTGAAAGGTCTCAGCCGGAGTGTTTGCAAGCACAAGGCCGAGTGTCCGGGCAACAGAAGGTCTGTTATTTCCGGCGTTTGTATAAAACGGAAGAAACAGGAGTATGACTATTGATAGTATATATTTCATAATAATAATTCACAAGCACCAGCAGAGCGACTAATCCGGTTGTCCGCATCGCTGCGCCACAAAAATACGACAATATTTGCGGATTAATTGTTATTTTTACAATCGGGCAGTTATATTTCAGCCGCTTTGCAATAAAATGAGTGCACCTATTCGTAAAATAGTCATCGCATCCGATTCTTTCAAAGGCTGCCTTTCATCAATGGAAGTCGCAGAGAGTGTCGAAGCCGGCATAAAACAGGTACTTCCTGAATGTGAAGTAGTTAAAGTGGAGATGGCGGATGGGGGCGAAGGCACCGCACGGGCCTTGACCCGTGCGGTAGGCGGCGAGCTCGTGCATGTGCCGTGCCACGATCCGCTGGGCAGGACGATACTGGCATATTACGGCCTTGCAGGAGAAACGGCCATTGTCGGGCTCGCCGCCGCCAGCGGCCTGCCGCTGCTTTCGCCCCCTGACCGCAACCCGATGGAAACCACCACCTTCGGCACGGGAGAAATCATTCTTGCCGCAATCCGGCACGGGTGCAGGAAAATCTTGCTCGGACTCGGAGGAAGTGCAACCAACGATGCAGGCACCGGACTTTTACATGCGCTCGGTTACCGTTTTATTGGCAGAGACGGCCGCCCAATCGGCAATCTCTGCGGAAAAAACTTAGCGGAAATCACCGGAATAGAAGACACTATGGTGCCTGAAGACGTAAAAGCCACTTCATTCATCGCTGCCTGCGATGTGGACAACCCATTCTGCGGCAAGAAAGGTGCAGCCTTCATTTTCGCCCCACAAAAAGGAGCGGACGAAAATATGGTAAAAGAACTCGATGAAGGCCTGAAATCATTCGCCTCCGTAATAGAAAGGAAATATGGCACAGACATAACGGAAATTCCCGGTACAGGAGCAGCCGGCGGCACCGCCGGTGCCTGTATGGCCATATTGGATACAGTTCTAAGGCCCGGAGCAGAAATGGTCCTGGATGCTGTCGGCTTCGACAACATAATTGAGGATGCCGACCTAATCATCACCGGAGAAGGCCGTATCGACAGTCAGACAGCAAAAGGAAAAGCCCCTGCCGGTGTGCTGGCAAGAGGGATTAAGGCCAATGTCCCGGTTATTGCCATAGGAGGAAGCGTAGAAATGTGCCCCGAACTGGACTCCCTCGGCTTCATTGGCATCTACACCACCTCAGACACTTCCTTGCCTCCCGAAATCAATATGAGAAAGGAGATAGCCTCCTCCGCAATCACACAAACAATAAAAGAAATACTCATAAAGCTTGGCTCAAACACATAAATCCCTGATTGCAGCACTGAAAAATATCAATCAGCCAATATAATCAGTACCGACAATGCATGGAAAATCGACCGACAAGTGTATTTTCAGCACATTTTTGAGAAGCCGCAAAAATTAGCGGCTTGGGAATAAACAAAGAAACGGCCTTGTAGTGTTCTACAAAGCCGTTCCTTTGGTGGGAGCAGAGGGAGTCGAACCCCCGACCCTCTGCTTGTAAGGCAGACGCTCTAAACCAACTGAGCTATGCTCCCAAAAATTATGAAACGTTATTTCCTTAATGGGATTGCAAATATAGGGACTAATTTTGATTCTGCAAACTTTTTTTATGTTTTTTAAGAATAATTTTACATCCGGCCACACTTTATGCGATAAAACAGCCTTTTTCAAGATAATATTGCTATTTTTGTCGCCAATCTAACACATAATTGACAAAATGAATAAAATCCTCAAGCTATTGGGAACGGCTAAATTCTGGAAAGAGTTAATAATCATGACTCTCGGAATGATGGTCGCGGCTGCGGCGGTTTACTATTTTCTCGTGCCGAGCAAACTGATTATCGGAACAATTTCCGGTCTCTCGATTGTAATTTCAGGCATATTCCAGAACTTCTTCGGAATAGAATTGAAAATATCGGTAGTAGTCGTGATAATAAATGCAATCCTGTTAGTGATGGCTTGGATATTCATAGGAGAAGAATTCGGAGCCAAGACAGTATATACGGCCTTATTATTAGGTCCTTTAATGGATCTATGGGCTGTAATCCTGCCCTATGAGTCACTGATTGAGCCGGGACAGACCTCTGTAATGGGAGACATCTGGTTCGACCTTTGCTGCTTTGTCCTGCTTCTCAGCGTGTCCCAGGCTATACTTTTCAATATAAACGCCTCGACGGGCGGTCTGGACATATTGGCAAAAATAGTCAATAAATATCTCCATTTCGATATTGGAGCATCGGTTGCGGTGGCAGGAGCCTGCATCTGCTGCACAGCATTCGCAATCAACCCTTTCAAGTTAGTGGTGATAGGACTTATCGGCACCTGGATCAACGGGCTTGTGGTGGATTATTTCACTGCCAGCCTCAACAAAAGGAAACGGGTGTGCATAGTATCTGAAGACCATGACAAAATCAGGCGTTTCATAATAGAGAAACTCGGCCGGGGATGCAGCCTATACGACATGCGCGGAGGGTATTCCGGCGAATCCCGCGTGGAAATCGAAGCCCTGCTCACTCAGGACGAATTCTCAAACGTCCTGGAATTCATCAAGACAGAAAGCCTGAACTCCTTTATTACAGCTTCCAACGTAAGCGAGATATACGGACTGTGGGTGAAGCCTAAAAAGTACCGCACCCAACGGACCGCATAGCAAATAATAAGCTTCCTATTCTACAGCGAGCTTGCCGGAGAAGCCTCCGTTGGCTCTATAGTGAGGAGCATAGAGAGACTCTATTTCCACGACCGGAGCTACAAAGGCCCCAGACTGCGTAACAAAGAAATCCTCGCTTACAGTGGTGTTCTCTTCCGGATAGGAATCGAAATAATATTCCGTCTTTTCGGCCTTAACGTTCCTGTAGCCGTGTGGCATAAATGAGAACCAATTGTTGATCCGGAAAGGACGTATGCCCCAGCCATACATGCCGGACAGCTGCTGCACCGGCCTCAAGGCCGCCTCTCTTGGGGCTGACAGGCGCACGAAACTGCGGTTTTCCTTATTCCATATCCTATACTCTATCCGGATCTTGTCGCCTTTCTTCAGAATTGAGCCCGGAGCTATCTCCACAGGCTTTATGGTCTTGCCGTCTTCATCGTGCATGGAAGCAGCCTCATGTTCCACTGAAGAAAGCAAATAGAATTTCCGTTCGACTGTCATACCGTTGCCTGCCGCCTTAATCTCCTCGAAAGGCTTCTCAAAACTTTTCTTCATAAGTATAACCTTCGTGGCTTTAACCTCTTCCGAGCCGGAAAGCACTGAATTGACAGCATCCACGAATGCAGGCTCATTATCATCCCACTTCTGAGTCTCTTTTTGGAGCATAAGCCATATCCTTATTCCGTCCGCTACACGCACAGCCTCGGCCGATGATGAAGAAACGGCATATTCTTTTGTCGAATAGGCTGTAAACAGATCGCAAAGCATGGAATGCGCATAAGCTTCACTCTCAAGAAGCCCCCTGAAAGGCATAACTGCATTAGGATAATATATACCGCCGTCACTATGGTCCACTGCGTATTCCAACAACGAAACCACATCAGCCTGCAGCGATTTCTTCATTTTTCCCTCCACTCCGAAATTCACGCCCCAAGCCTTTGCCAAAGCAATACCGTCAGATGATTCCACAAGATTGGTAAGGGTCAACAGCCTGCGGGCCTTTCCGTGAATATAGCCGTTAAGCCCCCTGTCTTTGGATGGAACAAGATAATTCCTGACATATTTCTTGAAGTCAGCCATTCTCCTGGCAAAGTCCGCGGCCCTGCCGGAATACCCGACCTCGAATTTTACGGATGGATATAATGACCTGACATAGAGATATTGGTCTAATGAAACGCCTCCGCACCAAAGCGGCCATTCAAAATCAAACCGGGTCTTGTCAAGGAACTTGACAGCTTTCTCCCAATCCTGCCCGGAAATATCTGCAAGCCCGGCATTGCGCAGTTTGGCAAATCTCTCAAGCAAGACGGAAGTTATAATTGGAGAAGAGGTCATGCCCTCAAACCAGCTGAAACCTCCGTCGGCATTTTGGCATGCAAGTATCTTCGCAATCAGCTTGTCGTTCGTTATGAAATCCTTGCCTCCGCTTTCGATCTTAATTCCGAGTTTTTCCGCCACAAGACGCACATAATAGGCTTCCGAGAGCGACAGACAGTCATCATTGGCAGGATCCACCTTGGAAGGCAATGCCTGCCTGACCATATCGATAATGGCAATCTCTTGATATTCCGCTCCGTAAGACGATACGTTCACAAAAGCGGAACGGATCTTATCTATCAGAGCCTCCTTGTCCATACCGGCAAGCAGCACAGCCGAATGCGCTTCCGTAATCACCTGGGCATTCTTATAAACCGGAACAGGGACAAAAACTCCGTCTGAGAAACCTCCTTCCTTAGCGGCGAAAACGACTTTCAGCCCAATCGGCTTGCCGGATTTCCGATTCTTGTCGGACGGCACAACCACATTGAAAGTCCTTGACACCGAGCCTCCTGCCGGGACAGTGATATCCATTGAAGAAGACTTGACAGGTGTCAACGCCTTATAATCCTCGCCATCATATTGGTACAGGGCGAGAGTGCCGGAAAGCGGTCTGTCTGAAATGCTCGCAACGGTAGCCGCCAAGCGATATTCATCACCGGCATAAAGGTATTTAGGCTCCACGACAGCCACCTTGACAGGAACAGACACAACTGTTTCTTTGGCCAAAACGGCATTACGCATATTCTTGTCATGGGCAAAGAGCTGCACATAATAGGTGGACAGTTTGTCGGAAGTCTTGAACTTCAATTCTATAGCACCGTTTTCATCCGAATGCAAAAATGGCCGGAACGCAAGAGTATTTGCAAAATTGTCCCTTATTCCCACTTCGGAAAGAGCTTTGTCCTCAACGGCATCAATCTCACTTTCCTGCGGCGGGCCGGCCGCCTCGACATCATACATAACCGCTTCTTTCGTATCAGCCTCCGCCTTCGCAACACCGCGCAACATTATCGGCCTTCTGCTTCCATAAGCGGCAACCACAACCTCTTCCAAAGCGAGGGCCTGATTCATCATGAACCAATCCCCATAGTTTTGACCGTTCATGCCCGGCTCTGCATAAATATCTATATTAGGAAGCACGAAACTGTTGAGCGACACTCTGTTCCAGCCGTTCCGAAAGATATTGTCAAGGCTCTTGTCATAGACGGTCGCCACACACTCCACATTTGCATCTGTCTTGATTTTGAATGTGTATTCCTTGCCCGGCATGGTCTTGTCTTCAAAGACGGAAAATGACAAAGGCAGATCCAAGGTATGGCGGATGCGCCTGAAATATTTTGTCCATATATTGACATTTCTGTCCCGGAAATACAGTATGCTGAAAATTACTGCATCAGGATAATCGGATTTATAAGGGAGACTCACCGAGGCTATAGAGCCTGCCTTGCCCCTCTCACCTGTAAGCTTCACCAAACGGCTGTCAATAAGCTCCCTGTTGTCTCCGAACACCTCTACCACAGCCCACATCTTCTTTCCATTGGCTGTTCCGATATAGGCTTTAATCTCATCACCGGATTCGACATTTTCTTCCCCCCGCCAAAAAATATGCTCCACAGGAGCGTCGATGGCTTCCGGATTTCCCGTCATCTTGACAAAATTAAGAAGCCCTGAGTTCTTTGCCGTTATCTTTCCGTCACTGCTCTTTGCAGACACCTCTGTCCTAAGCACATACAGGCCATCAGCCAAAGCCGACATATCGAATTTCTTGGTTTCTCCGGACGCTGAGCTGCCCCGTTCTATTTCCTTGTCATTCTCATCATACAATATATATGAAACATCTGAAAGCACTTCATTGTTCTGACTGTTTTTAACGGAAATTTTAATCTCAGCCACATCGCCCAAAACCAGATAGGCATTTCTATCCCCATGCCATAACCTTCCCGCCTTGCCAAGGCCTTTCTCAGGCACATCCAGCACTATTTCAGCATCAGCCTTATTCAGCAGCACCGATGACAGGCGAACAACTTTTCCTACACAGACCCCCTTGTTGTATTCAAGTGTCTCCCCCGTCGTATCAGTGATCTTGACATTTATGTTTATATATTGCCAATCGTCTGATGATGAAGGCACTACAACTTCAAAACGTCCGTCGGGAGCAATTTCAATAGAGCCTTCCGCCAGCACCTTTCCCGCATATTCTGCGGTATATACCGCCTTTGCCGATGAAAGGCTGTGACCGCTATAGCTCTTGACCGCTCCTCCAACCCTTACCGTATCTCCCGGAAGATAAAGCTGTTTTATATCATCAAAAGTCAGATCAAATGTCGGCAGCACAAACTCATCCACCCTGAGAGGCTCGAAGGCCTCCAAAAGACCGGACTTGACTTTTATATAGAAAATGCCGTTCTTAAGTCCGGAGGGCAGTGCAAACTTCCCTGCCACGGCGCCGAACTCATTGGTGGACAGCGTCAAGTCTTGTAACTTATTGTTTTCCGTATCGTACAAGGTGGCAGTAACACTTCTACCGGCATCAAAGACTCTCACGGAGTTCACCATATCGCCAACATAGAGTACTGACTTGAAATAAACGGTATCGCCGGGATTGAAAGCCTTTCTGTCCAAGAAAATCTTTCCGTAGTCACTTTTCGAATTTTTATGTCGATCCCTACTATACCAAAAAGAGACCCGGCGGCTCTTGCGGATAAATCCGTCTTCACCCTTATAGGACACTTCGACACTATAATTGGAATTGCCGCCTTTTATGGCTTTAGATAAAGCATCAGGAATTGCAGTAAAACCGTCATTCAAAGCAAAATTCACAGTAGAAGCCACCGTCCTGCCGTTTTTAATCAGCCTTACATCCACGGACTTCAACGGTTCTCCTGTCAGATAGTCAGTTGCATATATTCCATAGCCCTTGCTGTCGCGGCGTTGCGCCAATGAAATACGATATTTCGAATAGATATCATACGTGCTGTTCAGCCCTTTATATGCACTCACTTTGTAAGTTCCGTCATCAATGTCCGGCAAGGCAACCTCAACAGTGTCAAGCACATAGAAACTCCTCTTCTCGTTTTTAAAATTCTTCTTGAACACCGCAGCCTTTGACTCTTCCGGGAACATCTCAAGGGTAAAATCACTTATGTTGCGTACCTGCACCCTCGCCTTGCCGTCAAATACATTGACTGAAATGGATTCTGAACCCAATGATTTGATCAGAGACTTAACCCCGTCTATTTTCTCCGCTAAAGCCTTTTCCTTGCCTGAAAGCGAATGACGCCTGCTCTCAAAAGCCTTGCACTCATTATACAGCTTCTTGTATTCTTCCGAGCCGGCATTCTTCTTGTCCAGATAGTCCTTCTTCATCATAAGAAGGTCATTTTCAGCGAAATAAGACACGGCTTTCCCTTTATATTCTTTCACGAAAGCCTTTAAGGCAGACTTGCAAGCAGCGGTATCGGTACTGGCAGCGATGCTGCGATAACGGAGATAAGCCCCATCGGGATAACGTCCGTCAAGCATGCTGTCCAACAGGCGATATGACCTGTCGGATGCCAGACCGTCCGCATTGCCGTAAGACGGCAGATTCATCCACAGCAAATATTCGAAATCGTTGCGGATATATTCCGGGAGCTGCCCGGACATATAGTCATTTATATAACCCTCATATTTATAGAACTGCTCGTTTTTGGATTTTTTCAGTCTCTCTGCATCAGAGATGATATATTTGAGCAATTCATAATTATCGGAGCCGAGATATGAACTGCGATAAATTATATTCATAACCGGCTCATCGAAATTCTTGACCTCCCTGCCCATAAGAGAGGCCATAGAATCCCTTGATTTCCAATCTATTGACACTGACGCATCAAAATATCTCTTAGAAGCATCCCAGAAATCCCATGCCACCCTTTGGTCGCGCGAAAGTTTCTTAATAACCTCTAATGCCTCAATCTGTTTCTTAGGCCTGTCAGCCGAAACGGCATTATAATAATTACTCCACTCCCTGACAAATAAATGTCCTTTTTCGGGGAAGTTCCGATTCTCGTCCATAGGTTTTAAAAATGCATTTAGTGTCAAACCGGCTGCTAATATTGCAGCGACAGTAACAATTATTGCTGACAGTCTTTTCATACTGCTTACATTTTGTATCGGCCAAAATCTGCTGCACATATGTGCAATAACAACCCGGGCCAATTATTAATATTCTATCTTAATTCCAATTATCAGTCCTTATTAAAATAAGGTACGGCCTCTGCTACTGCAAAAGTGCTGCCACCGATATAAATCAAAGGTTTTTTCCCGGTCCCGGCCATGTGTTTCCCGGCCGTGTGCAAAGCCGCATCTACTGCCTCAACTACGCTGTCCATAACTCTAAGATTATGATTGTCAAGGCCATGAGCCTTACGGTATGCAGCGACCTTACTATATATATCCTCTGCCGGCAGAGCTCTGGATGTCGCAGGGGTCGTAAAAATATATTCCGCATTTTCCGGCAGGAGCGGCAATATATCATCCAGATTCTTGTCCGCCATTACGGCATATACGATTATCAGCAAGGAGCATTCTCCATTTGCCAGCATTTCATCCAGCTGGGAGAAATTGTTTTTCAAGGCATCGGCATTATGGCCTATATCGCATATAACCATAGGTTCGGAACATAATTTCTCCCACCTGCCGTGAAAATCCATAATCGAGGCCGTGTGAATAAGAGAATTCTCCACCTTTTCGGTATCACCCAAAGCCGGAAATCCTTTTTTAAGAATGTCGATCGCCGCGAGGGCGGTCCGAAGATTATATTCCTGATATTTTCCCCGTAAATCCATATTTTCCAATATGTAACGGCTTCGGTCCCATAACTTCGGCTCAATTCTGTCAGCGAAGACCAGCTCCGAGCCGGTATCTGTAGCCTTGGATATAAAGACCTGTTCGGTTTCCGGTCGCCTACGGCCCACTATGGCAGGCACTCCTTTCTTGAATATCCCCGCCTTCTCCCAGGCGATTGCAGCAGGGGTGTTTCCAAGAAACTCGCAATGGTCCAAGCCTATACTCGTCACAATGCTCAATTCCGGCTTGATGATATTCGTACTGTCGAGCCTGCCTCCAAGCCCTGTCTCAATCACGGCCACGTCCACTCCCATATCTGCAAACCATTTGAAAGCCATGCCGGTAGTAATCTCAAAGAAAGACAGCGAAAGCTCCTCGAAGACCGGCTTCCACCTCTTGATAAAATCATATACGTATTCTTCTGTTATAAGTTCGCTGCCAATCCTCATCCTTTCGCGAAAATCGAGGATATGAGGCGAGGTGTAGAGACCGGTCTTAAATCCCGTACCGGTAAAGCAGGCCGCTATCATATTGGCCACAGAGCCTTTGCCGTTGGTACCGGCTATGTGTACTGTCCTTATCTTCTTTGAGGGGAAGCCCAAGGCCTCGTCAAATCTGAGCATGTGCTCCAAACCCGGCTTGTAGGCGTCCTTGAACTTCGCGTTCTGCACTGAAGGATGCTTTTCAAACAGCTCTTTTATTTCCTTGTCATAATCATTTTTGAAAAATCCAAATCCCATACTGCAATATTTTGAACTGTTTTCAAATTTACTTATTTTTACAAATAAAATGGGATTTCTGCGAGAAAACGAAGATATATGAACAAGAAGACATCTGCTATATGGTCTGAATACATAATAGACGGGATAAGGATGTCAGCTACTCCCGGTGATATTCTCTGCGCCTCATGCAAGACGTGCAAGTGCGGACGCAATCCCGAAAAATACGATTCCATTGTTGATGAGACGGTCGATCCCGCTCCGTATTCCAAAGTTTTTGATAACGGCAAAATAGACGAGTATCTGAAGAAAACAGTGTCCTATAAAGCTGCAAGACAGATTTCCCCGGAATACCCGGAGTTCATTACAAAATCCAAAGTGTCAGAAGCCCTGCTTTCGGCTATATGGAAAGACGGACACTTCTGCATGAATGACATCGAATTGTCAGCCGATTGGGAATGGGATTCAGCCCCCTTAGGAAATATGGCGGCATTCTATAAATCAGTGGAATCTTTCTGCGGCTATGCCGGCGAATTGGGAGTCGGCATAAAGGACTATTCTTTCCGCGAAGGCAATAGCCGCAAGTTAGAAATACGTACCGGGCTCAACAGACAAGGCTACGGGCAGGAATATTCAGATGAAGAAGATGCCGGAAGCCTCATGGAAGAGAAAAAGAGGCTGCTGCTTGGCACAAAAAGGAAATGCCCGCAGACACTTACAGAGGACAGTTCCGCTTGGGTCATATACGTTCCTTTCGACACCTGCGACTTCCGTCTTGGCGGCTCCCTGCTTTCGGAACTGACCGGGGATGCCGGAGGCAAAGAGCCTGAACTTGCTGACACTGAATATTTCCGCGATTGTTTCGAGGTCGTGAGAGAACTAATAGAAGACGGTATCGTAAAGTCAGGGACCGGCGTAGGTAACGGCGGACTGATGACGGCATTGTCCGTCTTGTCCTCCGGCAGGGCAGGGCTTTCGGCCGATATATCCGGCTTGTCCGGCTCCTATGGGGAGCAAAATCTCGTGAGAATACTTTTCGGGGAGATCCCTGGTGTGATAATAGAGATTGAAGACTCGGATTACGATTATGTAGATGCCGAATTTCTATTGCAGGATGTGGCATATTACCCTTTGGGACACCCGTCCCCGAATGCAAAAGGCCTCAGCATCAATATGTCGGACCTGTCGGACATTTCCGGTATAATGCTGTCGCTCCTGAACGGGCAGGCCTCGGAGGGAGAAGATTGATTAAAATTTCTTATAGACAAATATATGCGAACATACGCTAATGTACCCTCTAAGGGGAAAGTAAAAGGGAAACCTAAGATATTTGTGCTGGACACCAATATCATACTTCATGACTATAAGTCAATCAGCAAGTTCCAGGATAATGACATTGTAATTCCTATTGCCGTCATCGAGGAGCTGGACAAGTTCAAAAAAGGTTCTGACGCATTGAGTTACAACGCAAGAGGTTTTATGCGGGAAATGGACCGTCTCACCGAGGGCAGGCTCTTCGGCAAAGAAGGAGTGCCTATAGGGAAACGTTTGGGAAAGGTCAAGATAGAGCCAAACCACCCTTTCCCGGAAAAAATGAAAGACCTGTTCATTGATGATATCCAGGATCACAGAATTCTATCCACCGCAATTTGGGTAAGGGACAACAACCCTGACAGATTTGTCGCCCTTGTGACAAAGGACATAAATCTGAGGATAAAATCCAAGGCTGCCGGCATGACTGCCCAGGATTATCTGACCGACAGGATTGAAGATGACAGAATAGAAAACACCCGCAACGAGGTAATCTACCTTGACGGATTGTCTTCCGGCCTTATGCAGAGCCTCAGGTACGGAAGCGAAAATGCCTTTGAATGGAACAAACTGTATCCTAAGGAGCCAAAGGCCAATCAACTTTATCTGATTAAGGCGAACGACGGCACCGTGCCGGCACGCTACGACAAAATGTCGGAAAAGATAGTCCTTGTCAAAAACAGGTCTGCCTATGGAATTCACCCAAGAAACGACGAACAGAGATTTGCCATAGACGCCTGTTTGAATCCGAACATTCCTCTGGTGTCACTGACGGGTGGTGCCGGCACAGGCAAGACTTTAATCGCATTGGCGTCCGCTATGGAACAGGCAAGCCAATATGACCAGATTATAATTACAAGACCTACCGTCATCTTAGGGAATCAGGATATAGGCTTTCTTCCGGGAGATGAAAACAAGAAGATGTTCCCATTCCTTCAGCCTTTGCTGGACAATCTGAATGTAATCAAGGCACAGTTCAGGCCGACGAGCAAAGAGTCCTTGAAAGTGGAGAATATGTTGAAAGAGCAGAAACTGCTCATCTCGCCCTTAGCATATATCAGGGGGCGTAGCCTCGGAAAGGTGTTCTTCATCATTGATGAAGCCCAAAACCTCACTCCTCATGAAATTAAGACAATAATAACCAGGGCCGGGGAGGGTACGAAAATGGTGTTTACCGGTGATATTTTCCAGATTGACCAGCCTTATCTCGACCAATGGTCCAACGGACTGACCCATATTGGGGAAAAGTTGGAAGGGCAGCCGCTCTTCGAGCACGTATTCCTCAGAAAAGGAGAACGCAGCGAATTATCCGAAATTGCAGCAAAATTATTATAAACCGATTTTTTGTAGTAAATTTGTATACTTATAATTTAATAAGCGGAAATTAATCAAAAATATTAAATAATATGTTCGAAAACAAGAAAAGAGTCTTTCAGTTCGGCGGGAAAAAGGCCGAAGGAAACGGAAAGATGAGAGAGCTTCTTGGAGGAAAAGGAGCTAATTTGGCGGAGATGAGTTTGTTAGGCATGCCTGTCCCTGCCGGATTTACAATCACCACAGAGTGCTGCGCCGAGTACTATGCAATGGGAGGCGGCATTTCTGATGAGCTTAAGAAACAGGTAGCCATAGCATTGAAAGCAACTGAAGATATAATGGGAAAGAAATTCGGAGATGCTGAGGATCCGCTTCTTGTAAGCTGCCGTTCAGGCGCAAGAAGTTCGATGCCGGGCATGATGGACACAATCCTCAATATCGGCCTTTGCTCTGCTACCATTCCGGGAATGATCAAGAAGACCGGAAATCCGAGATTTGTATACGATGCTTACAGGCGTCTTATCATGATGTATTCGGATGTGGTTATGGAAAAGGCTGAAGGCATTGAGCCTGAAGACGGTATGGGCATTCGCCAGCAGCTTGACAGAATGATGACGGATTTGAAGGTGAAGAAAGGCTATACCTCGGACACGGATATCACGGCTGATGAGCTTAAAGACCTTTGCGACAAATTCAAGGCAAAGGTAAAGGAGGTACTCGGAGTGGAATTCCCTGACACGGCAGAGGCCCAGCTTTGGGGCTCAATAGGCGGTGTGTTCAAATCATGGAACGGCAAACGTGCCATCGCATACAGAAGAATTGAGAGAATTCCTGATGATTGGGGAACTGCCGTTAACGTACAGGCTATGGTCTTCGGTAATATGGGCAACACATCGGCTACAGGTGTGGCATTCTCCCGAAATCCTGCCAACGGAGACAATAAGTTCTACGGCGAATGGCTGATAAATGCACAGGGAGAGGATGTTGTCGCAGGTATCCGCACTCCTAACCCTCTGAACGAGGCCACAAAGACGGAAAAGAACAAAGATTTGCCGTCTCTCGAAAAAGCCATGCCGGAAGTATATAAAGAATTAGACGAGATACGCATAAGCTTGGAAGAGCATTTCCACGATATGCAGGACATCGAATTTACAATTCAGGACGGTCATCTATGGATGCTGCAGTGCCGCATTGGCAAGAGGACCGGTCTGGCCGCACTCTGTATGGCCATGGACATGATCAATGAAGGCATGATTGACGAAAAGACAGCCATTATGAGGGTCTCTCCGGCACAGCTGGATGAAATTCTCCACCCTATTCTCGATCCTGCTTCCGAAAAGAATGCAAAAGTCATTGCACACGGCCTGCCTGCATCACCGGGAGGAGCTGTCGGCACAATAGCGTTCACACCTGAAGCTGCCATGGTTGCACAAAAAGAAGGCAAGAAAGTCATTCTTGTCCGCGAAGAGACTTCTCCAGAAGACATAGAAGGTATGAGAGCATCTGTCGGCATACTTACCGAGCGCGGAGGCATGACATCCCATGCTGCTCTCGTGGCTCGCGGCTGGGGCAAATGCTGCATAGTAGGCTGCGATTCAATGAAGATAGACCTTGCCAAAAAGACTATCACATTCGATGGCAATCCAAAGGTGTATAAGGAAGGTGACTGGCTCAGCCTCAACGGAAGCAAAGGTTATGTCTATGACACCAAAATCGAGACAATGGAGGCGTCAGAGAATCCTTTGTTCCTCGAATTCATGAAAATCGCCGACAAATTCCGCAGGCTCGGCATCAGGGCCAACTCCGACACTCCTGAAGATGCCCATACGGCTATCAACTTCGGAGCCGAGGGAATTGGCCTGTTCAGGGTAGAGCACATGTTCTATGGCAAGAACTCGGAGCAGCCGCTTTCAATAATGCGCAAGATGATTCTCTGTGACACAGACGCTGAAAGAAAAGAGGCTCTTACCGAACTGGAGCCGTTCATCAAGGCTGCCGTCAAAAGCACTCTCATGATTATGGACGGCAAGCCGGTGGTATTCCGTCTGCTGGACCCTCCTCTTCACGAATTTGTGCCTAAGACGGAAGAGAAGAAGAAAGAGCTGGCAAAAGAGCTTGGAGTGAGCGTAGAGGAGATTGACAAGCGCGGTGAATCTCTTCACGAAATCAACCCTATGATGGGTCATCGTGGAGTACGTCTGCACGTATCATTCCCTCTCATAGCCGAGACTCAGTACAGAGCCATTTTCACGGCAACAGCCGAACTTCAGAAACAGGGACTTCACCCACAGCCGGAAATCATGATTCCTGTCACCATTTCCGCACGTGAGCTCAGTTTCCAGAAAGCGATTTGCGATAAAATCAAGGCAGAGGTCGAGGGACACTATGGGACAGATATCAAATACGAGTTCGGTACCATGATAGAAATTCCTCGCGCTGCTCTTACCGGTGACAGAATGGCAAGGACTGCCGAGTTCTTCTCATTCGGTACTAATGACCTGACACAGATGACATTCGGTTTCTCAAGAGACGATGTAGGCACCTTTATGGGCGAGTACTTAGGCAACAAGATACTCGATGCGGATCCGTTCCAGACCATTGACACAAAGGGTGTAGGCAAGCTGGTTGAATACGGTGTCCAGTCAGGACGTTCAAAGAGGCCGGGATTGAAATGCGGTGTCTGCGGAGAGCACGGCGGAGATCCGGATTCAATCAAGTTCTTCAACATGATTGGAATCGACTATGTTTCCTGCTCACCGTTCCGTGTACCTATCGCACGTCTTGCTGCAGCTCAGGCTGCCATTGAGCAGAGTAAATAAACGAAATACATATCTGACGAAAAGACTGGCCGTTATGGTCAGTCTTTTTTTTCGTATCTTTGTGGGCTATAGATTTTATCTGCTATGATTGAAAGACTGAAAAAGAATTTTATAAATATCAGTGCGCTTAAGTTTGCAATTATCATTGCATTTCTCAACCTTGTGCTTTTCCATGCCCCATTATTCAAATTCTGTTTGGAAAATCTGGATATGGCCAAATTCGGGAGCAAATTGATGATAGCCTGTATGGTTTTAATTATACCGATAGCCAACGCCTTGGTAATCTATATATTATGCCGTATTTCACGGGTGCTTGCAAAAGTCCTTTGCGTCTTTTTCTTCATTGTAAATGCCATAGCTATGTATTTCATGAAGACATTCAATATAATGTTGAATGAGACCATGATAGGGAATGTACTGAATACCAACGTCGATGAAGCGACCGGATTCTTTTCTCCCGGCCTTCTGATATATACCGTCCTGCTCGGTCTTCTGCCTGCCATATACATTATCATCGCCAAGCCGGCAAAGCCCCAAAAGCCATTGCCGATAATAGGCATTATGATATTGTCAGTTACTATATTGACGGGCATGAATTACAAGTCCGTGCCCTGGATACATCTGCATTCAGATGCCCTCGGGGCATATGTCATGCCATGGTCATATATAGTCAATATAGGCAGGTATTATAAACACAGGCATGACAATAACATAGAGCCTATCCGATTGCCGGACGCATCAATCAAGGATTCTACAAAAGCCGTCGTGGTCTTGGTGATAGGGGAATCGGCAAGGTCGGAGAATTTTTCGTTATATGGATACGGCAGAAATACCAACCCCCTGCTTGCGAAGGTTCCCGGTCTGCGTCACTTCAACGCCAAATCGGCTCACACCTATACGATAGCCGGAGTGAGGTCTATTCTTAGCCATGAGCCGACCAAGAAGCCGTATGAATGCCTGCCTAACTATCTTTACAGGACCGGGGCAGAGGTTATCTGGCGCACAACAAACACTGGCGAGCCCAAGCTGACAATAGAAAAATTCAAGGATGCCGGGACCCTGAAAGCAGAATATCCCGAAGCCGACAGCGACTATGATGAAATCCTGATTCAGGGGCTCTGCCAGGAGATTGTAAGTTCAGGAAAAGACAAGACCTTGCTTGTCCTGCACACCTCAACGAGTCACGGGCCTGACTATTTCCGCAAATACCCCGATTGGGCAGAAACTTTCAAGCCGGTGTGCAAGAGCGTGGAACTCGAAAAGTGCCCTAAGGAACAACTGTTCAACGCATACGACAACACTATCGTATATACGGATTATCTGCTGAACGGGATAATAGAACAGTTGAAAGAGCTAAAAGGGTATAGGGTGTCAATGATTTACATTTCAGATCACGGAGAATCTCTCGGCGAGAAATCCGTCTACATGCACGCAATGGACAGGAAGTTCGCGCCGAAAGAGCAATTCGACATTCCTTTCATAGTGTGGCTTTCAGACGACAGTCTTAAGCTTAAAGACAGCCCTATGCTCTCCCAGCAGCATATTTTCCATAGCGTGCTGAGATTTCTGTCAATCGACAGCCCGGTCTACAACAAGGAACTGGATATTTTCGAGTAGCTAATAGCGGTTCAAAGGCCTGCCGCTCGTCATCATGTGCACCTTTCTCCTGACTTCTTCTATGACGGTCTTGTGCTTTGCAAGCTGCTCCTGCTGCTCATCGGTAAGCTCTGTCTTTGAAGTGAGGATATCGAAGTTCGCTGCACTTGAAGAAAGCACGGTGTCTATCATCTCCACGATGTCCACCATATCCTTGTCAACGAAGCCTCTTGAAGTCACAGCAGGAGTGCCCAAACGCAGTCCTGATGTCAGGAAAGGAGACCTTGAATCGAAAGGCACCATATTCTTATTGACTGTTATGTCAGCCTTTACGAGCTCTTTCTCAGCCACTTTGCCGGTAAGATCAGGGAACTTTGTGCGCAAGTCAATAAGCATGAGATGATTGTCCGTGCCACCGGAAATGACCTTATAGCCCTTAGCGATGAATTCGGAACACATTGCCTGGGCGTTTGCCAGAACCTGTTTCTGATATTCTACGTATTCAGGCTGCATCGCCTCATAGAAAGCTACCGCCTTGGCTGCAATCACATGCTCCAACGGACCTCCCTGTATTCCTGGGAATACACTTGAAGAAATAAGGGCACTCATCTTCTTTACAACCCCCTTAGGTGTCGTGATACCCCATGGATTGTCGAAATCCTTACCGATCAGTATGATACCGCCTCTTGGCCCGCGAAGTGTCTTATGAGTGGTGGAAGTAACTATATGGGCATATTTAACCGGATTCTTCAACAGACCGGCAGCGATAAGGCCGGCTGTATGAGCCATATCTATCCACAGAATTGCGCCCACCTCATCGGCAATCTTCCTCATCCTCTCATAATCCCATTCTCTGGAATATGCGGAAGCACCTCCTATAATAAGTTTAGGATGACATTCCTTAGCCTTAGCTTCCATGGCGTCGTAATCAATATAGCCTGTGGCTTCATTAAGGCCGTAAGGCACAGCATTATAAAGCAATCCGGAGACATTAACAGGAGAGCCGTGAGTCAGATGTCCTCCCTGCGACAAATCCAGTCCCATGAAAGTGTCGCCTGGCTTCAAGATTGCCATAATGACAGCCATATTCGCCTGTGCACCGGAGTGCGGCTGCACATTTGCATACTCGGCGTCATAAATCTTGCACAGTCTGTCAATAGCAAGCTGCTCGATCTGATCCACGACCTCGCAACCTCCGTAATATCTCTTGCCGGGATAACCCTCCGCATATTTATTGGTGCAGACAGATCCCATGGCCTCCATTACCTGATTGGTAACATAGTTCTCAGAGGCGATGAGTTCAAGGCCGGCAGACTGCCTGTCCTTTTCCTTTTTAATCAGATCAAAAACTTGTAGATCCTGTTTCATGTTATTAAAATTAATTTAGGCAAAACATAACGTTAGACAAATATAAGATTAAAAATCATTTTTTGCTACCTTTGTTAGAGTTAAACTATCAAAAAATGCCGGAAGACAGGAAGCTGCTGAATATAGAGTTGGGAAGAGTGTCCGTAGATGAATACAAGAGGCTGCCGGAGTCCGGAATCGTGGTCGTCCTGGACAATATCCGAAGCGCATTCAACATCGGTTCCGCATTCAGGAGTGCGGACGCTTTCAAAGTGGACAGGATTGAACTCTGCGGAATATGTGCGACCCCGCCCTCTACGGAAATCCATAAATCCGCCCTCGGAGCCGAAGACAGTGTGGAATGGAGGCATTCCTCCGACACCGTTTCCGTAATCGAGCGTCTCAGAGACGAAGGGTACAGAATTGTCAGTGTAGAACAGACCGTGCATTCTGTAATGCTGGACAAATTCACCCCGGAAAAAGGGGGAAAATATGCACTCATCTTCGGAAATGAAGTGGAGGGTGTCGCTCAGGAGGCCGTAGACGCCTCGGATTTTGCAATTGAGATCCCACAATACGGAACAAAGCACTCCCTGAACGTATCCGTTTCAATCGGGGTAGTGCTTTGGCATTTCCGTAATAATATGTAACAGTATCAAATGCGGTACCCCTGCCCATAGCGGCAGGCTGACCGCTCATAAAAGCCTCAAATTATCGGCCTGATCACAAAATTGAATTCTCTCTCGGAAGCGTAAAGCCGGTACTGCTCCAATGGCAGTGCCTGCCAGGAATCGCTACCGGCAAGCCCTCTGTGGGTAAGTTCAAAATTGACGAAAGTCCTGCCCTGAGACCTGCTGTCTTTATAGGCCTTATTCACTATATCCAATGAATGCCTAGCCTCCCCTGCCTGACAATTTGTCTCATTGTGACGGGGAAGAGGGTCATTTACGGACACGTCCAGATCCTCGATGCTGAACGGCAATGCCGATGCGGAGAACTTGGCATCCGAAGTTATTTCAAGTCCTTTTCCGGCCTCGGAGAGTACCCTGAACCATTTCATGCCTGTCTTCGTACCTGATTCCTGAGTTCTGGCATAGCCGTAATTATATTGGTCATTGACACTCTGAATATACCATCCTACAACTGCACAGGAGTTTCTGTCGATATAATTCTCCCAAGGTCCTTTACCGTAAAAGTCTATCGTAGAGAACTTTCCGGGCATAGACATTCGCATTCCATATCGGAACATCTCCGGAGCCTTGGCAATATTTCCGGCATCTTTCATAGCTTCCTTGATTTGCACAGAGCCGTCCGGCCATATATTGAAAGTCATTGTAATTGAGGCATAATCTTCTATCGGAGAATAACTTACCGTTACATTATATACTCCGTCAACCAATTCAGCTTTTAATTCCGATACCTTGAACGGAGGATTTCTCCAAAGGGCAGATTTCTTATGCGCACCCGCTCCCAAATCGTTCTCAACCGGAGCCCTCCAGAAAGACGGCTTCAAAGGAGAATCCAAAAGCCTTTCCCCATTAATCTCATATTCTGAAAGAAAACCTGTAGCCTTGTCGATTTCGATTTTCCAATCCGAAATTCTGGCGGCAGCAGTGCCATCCGAAGAGAATGAGCCGCCGAATACAAGTTTTTCATCATTCTCCTGCATAAGATTTTGAGGTGCCACATAGGCCGAGCCAACAGTATATGCCTTGGCCGGAGCTTCGTAGATTGTCATCTGATCATAAGCCGTTTCAGTATCGGCAGGAAGCAGACCGGATGCTTTCTTCAAGCGATAGCTCACATTAAGATAAACGTCAGCATCAGGGTTGCCGGCCATGGACACTGCATCGATTATATCTTTATTGGAAAATCCCAAGCCTACGGAAACCGTTTCCTGAGGAGCCGCATTCAAATTCTCCACAACTCCCGACAAAACCGCATTTCCTCCGACTTCCACATTCCACAACATACGATAGTACGAAAGATCGGTGAAGAAATTCTCGTTGTAGATATTGACACGACGCTCTTTTGCCCCGGTCAAAACACTGTCTCCGGGCTGGCCTAATGTATCAAGTGTTGTCAGGATTGAGCGGTACTGGTACCTTACCTCATAAGCATTCGGGTGCAGTTTCCTGTCGGCAGAGATAATACCGTTGCAGTTGAATGAGCCGTCAGAAGGGTCTTCCTCATTGAAATCACCGCCAAAAGCAAAGAAACGGTCGGAACCTGTTTTGGCCGGATCGGATGGCCATACAAGAGCCTGGTCCGCAAAATCCCAGATATATCCGCCCTGATAAGAAGGATATTTTCTGATAATATCCATATATTCCTTGAAATTACCCATGGAATTTCCCATTGCGTGGGCGTATTCGCATTGTATGAAAGGCTTGTCCTGTTGTCCCTCGATATACTTCACACAGTTCTCTACGCTCATATACATAGGACAATATATGTCCGTATTCCAACTCTTTCCAGCCCGTTCATAATGCACAGGCCTTGAGTTGTCATAGGATTTTATCCACTTGTAACATTCCTCAAAATTCTTTCCGTTACCGGCCTCGTTCCCAAGGCTCCACACAATTACGCAAGGATGATTATAGTCGCGCTTGACCATTCTGCTGTTACGCACGAGGTGGGCTGCAGCATAGTTAGGGTCATGTGCCAATGATTCCTTGCCGTATCCCATTCCATGAGATTCCACATTAGCCTCATCAGTCACATAGAGACCGTATTTGTCGCACAGAGAATACCAGAGGGGGTCATCAGGATAATGGCTGGTACGTACAGCATTGATGTTAAGTTGCTTCATTATCCGTATATCGTTCAGCATCTCTGCCTCGGTGACTACATATCCTCCGTATGGAGATATTTCATGCCTGTTCACCCCCTTGATCAATACAGGCTTGCCGTTTACAAGCAACTGATTGCCTTTAATCTCAACTGTACGGAAGCCGAATTCTACGGAAGTACTTTCAGTAACACCCTTGCGGTCTTCCGCAATAACCCTTAAGGTGTACAAATTCGGAGTCTCCGCCGTCCAAAGCAAAGGAGACGATATATTCTGCAAAGCTCTGACTATAGCCGAGCCGGTTTCGGAAACCTCATATTTCTTGGCGACAGCCTCACTGAATTCAATCACTTCATGCCCATAAGGGTCGGAGAGTTCGAAATTTACGCAGGATGTGCCGGGCGACACCTCGGTCATGACTTCGAGCCTGCCGTCCATTCCGCCTCTTACATTGATATCCTCTATTCTCCTGCGCTCTCTCGTATAGACATACACACCTCTGGCTATTCCGCTCAAACGCCAGAAGTCCTGGTCCTCAAGATATGTCCCGTCACACCACCTGAACACCTCAAGGGCAATGACATTATCCCCGGCCTTAACATATTTTGTGATGTCAAATCTCGCCTCCAACTTGCTGTCCTCGCTGTAACCGACCTCTGTTCCATTCACCCAAACTCTGACATTTGAAGTTGCAGAGCCAATATAAAGGCATATCTGTTTTCCAATCCAAGACTTGTCTATGTCAAAGTGCCTGCGATATTGCCCGACATGGTTTCTTTCAATCGGGACAAACGGCGGATTATTCTTGTACAGCCCTCTCCAGGCATATCCCACATTAAGATAAACGGGATCACCGTAGCCGTTGAGTTCCCACATCCCCGGAACAGGAATTGTCCCCCATTCTCCGTCATTATAAGCCTTTGCAGGGAAATCAGTATTACGCCCGTCAGGGGTCTGATAGAACTTGAATTTCCATATACCGTTCAGGGACAAGGTCTTCTGCTGGTCCGTCACGAAAGTAGCCCTCATCGGCAATCTGTTCTTCTCATAGATTCCGGGATTCTGCCAATCCGGTATGGTCTCTTCGGCCGAATAGCCGAAAAAAGGACATGCCGTCAATAACGAAATGACTGACAATAGTATTTTCTTGTTCATATAGAAGCGTTTATATTATTTCCATTGCGTCTGACATCATCCAGCCCTGCCTGCCGTCGGCAAGTTCTATATTGCTCCATTCGCCGACCTTATCCAATATCCTGACCTTAGTCCCCTCATGCAACACGAAAAGGTCTTTTGCCGACTCTGCTGAAGGAGAACTCTTGACAGATGTTACCGTACTAAGTATTATTGCAGTGTCAGCCTTAATGTATGCCTTTCTTTGTGAAATTGAAAATCCAAACGCCGGAATGCACAACAAAAAGGCGGCTATGGCAGTATAGAATCCGGTTTTCCGGACATTAGATGACCTTCCAAGAATAAAAAGCAGAAGCAAAGCCAAAAATGCTGCAAAAAACACAAGCCCGATCACAGCCCATTCGTTTGAAGAAAGCAGGTATGAGATGTTCCGTGTCCAAGTGACAAGGAAAAATTCCGGGACCTCATCAATTCTGTCCTTGATTTTGGTCCGTGCAAGTTCCAGATTATATCCGGCTGATGAATTGGACGGGTCGATTTTCAATGCCCTTTCATAATTCAAAATGGACTTTGCATAATCTCCGGCCTTGAAATAGGCATTTCCTATATTGTAGTAGAGCTCGGCAGACTCGGATTTTGCCGCTTCCAGCATATTCCATGCAGCAATTGCACTCCCCCATTCTCCATTGGAATAAGCTGCGACACCGACATTCCACAGCGAGTCTCTGACATCCTTATGCACTGACGCAAAGGCCGGCTGAAACATAAGGAACATAAGCGGCAGCAGGACTAAGGCCCGCACACCGGAATATTTCTTGTTTTTCATACAGGTGTCTATTGATGATATAAGTTCCACCGCCTCTGCATAATGTGCAGACATTGATTCATTGCTGCTGTCAGGAGAATACCTTGAATAGTCGCATGCGTCCAGAAGAGCGATGAACCTGTCGGTGAGCTGCTGCGGAACACCGCCTTCCTTAAGCCTGCCGGCAATGTTATCCTTGTTAATTTCATCCCCCTGCATATTGAGCTTATCCGAAGCAAATCCGAGAACGGCCTTATGAAGCTCTTCGTAGAAAGCCGCATTGAGATTTTTCTTCAAGAAGTCTTCTGCCTGTTTCAAGCGTCTGAGAGCCATTTTAGTCGCCTTTCTGTTCTTTGTGCCTACAACATCCGCCCGTCTTTCGTAAAGCTCTCTGAATATGAACAGACAGATTACGGCTGCAAGAACGAGAAGAAATAAGATTGTCCAGAATAAAGGACTTGCAATGAAGAAAGATACGCCGGATTTCATGGACGGCTTTCCGGTCACAATATAACGAATGTCCTCTCCCAAGCTCTTGACCCCTTTCCTTTCTGATGAAGGTGAAGACGGAATTATAGAAGATGTGGAGTTCTCCTCTCCTTTGGCTACTTTCATTCTGATAGGAGCGGTCTTCACGGTGACATATTGTTTGGAAGCCACATCAAAATAAGAGTATTCAATAGGCTCGATTGTGAAATCCCCGTGGCTTCTCGGAATAAACGGATATTCAAAGGTCTTCGTCCCGGATATGCCGCCTGAGCCCTTATCCGTCCGCACCGAAGACTTGATGTCGTAGGTCTCCATATCCGGAGGAAAATTTATCTTCGGAGCCTCAAGCAAGGCCACGTTACCGTTTCCGGACACATTTACGACTAAGGATGTGGCCTCGTGGGTCTTGAGGGAATCCTTGCCTAACTTGGCATTGATTGAAAAGCTTCCGACACCTCCGCCGAATGAGGCAGGCGCCCCCTGCGGAAGTTTCCTGACGTGAACTGTAACAGCCGGAGTCACAAGCCTTTTGCGGATTGTGGTGTAATCGTCCTCAAAGAAACTGTCGAATATGCTGGAAGTACCTCTTGACGCTGTCCTTACATTCACAAGACAGACCAATTCGGCCGGCTCGATAACCAGCTCGCCGGCCTGCTGCGGAATAAGCACATATCTTCGGAGTACGGCAGCGTTGTATATCTTGTCGTTCAGAGTTTCCCTACGGAATTCTATATTCGTCGGAGCATCGGTTTCCTGGCTCCAGAAGCCGTTGAATGTCGGGAACTTGGCCCCCTCGAAGCCTGCAATATCAACCCTCTGGTACAATTTAAGTACGGCTGTAAGCGGCTCTCCGATAACGGCATTGCCGTGATTGAGCGAAAATCTCAGGAAAAGGTCATCTTTGGAAATCTCCCCGCTTGACGACACGTTACCGGAAGAGGGCGCAGTTCGGCTCCCGGAAGAATTTCCGTTATTGGAAGAGGCGGAATTCCCGTCAGACACTACCTGAATGCTTATATTTCCTGAGGATAGGGTTTTCCCTCCGGCCGAAGCTATTGCCGGCTGCAAAGAAAATGAGCCGGTGCTTTTCGGTGCTAAAATATAGGTATAGGTATATTGGGAGGATTTCGACCTTCTTCCGTTTATTATCTGAACGCTGGTGGAAGAGCCTTTCTGCGGTCCCCAGACCAGCTGGAAATCGTTGCCAACCTCCCATGAAAAATCAGACGGACGGTCGTTTCCCTCAATTATGAACGTTACATTGAACTGCTCCCCTAATCCCACAATATTAGGAGCTTCAACCCTCATAGAATTATGCGCCCCGGCTATAAAAACCGTGCAGAATAGTAATATCGCCGTTAAAATTTTCTTCATAACACACTTACCAATTCTTCTCTTTCTGCCTTGATTTCAAAACAGCAGCCTTTTCCTTGTTAACCTTATCCCTGGTCTCCTCTTCTTTTGCCTGAATTGCTTTCAGCATCTGCTGTGCCTGTTGCGGAGAAATCTCTACATTCTGCCCTTGTCCGCCCTGTTGTTGTGGGGTTTTCCCCCCGTTTTCCCCGTTCTGCTCCTGATCTTTGTTTTGATCCTTGTTCTTGTCCTGATCCTTATTTTTATCCTGATCTTTGTTCTGGTCTTTGTTCTGATCTTTGTTCTGATCTTTGTTCTGATCCTTATCCTGGTTCTGCTCTTTATTCTTCTGATTTTCAAGCATTTTCCTGGCGTAAATATAATTCTCCTTTGCCTCGATATCGCCCGGATTCATCAACAAGGCCTGACGGAAAGCCGAAACCGCCCCCTGCCAGTCTTTCTGAGATATGGCAATGTCTCCTACATTGAAAAAATAGTCGTGGCCGTGTCCTGTCACCGGAGCCGTATCCTTTATCTTCTCCATATAGGACTTGGCTTCCTGCATATTTCCCTGCCTATAAAGATTATTGGCCAAATTGTAATTGGCGGCAATCGAAGCCGAATCCTTGACCAAAGCCTTTCTGTAGAATATATCCGCCTCCGCCCAATCGCCTTTTCGGAATTTCCTATTGCCGGAACGGACATCGCGACGATCAGCCTGAGCAGCCATATCCATGCACAGTACCGATAACAAAAAAGACAATATTATATATTTTAGCAGTTTCATAATCATTTGCTGAAAATATGCCTTTTAGCCTTTCTGGCACCTACCAGCATTTCAACAATGAAAAGGATAAGTGCAATTGCAAAAAAGTACATATATTGTTCATCATATTCTTCAAATACCATAGACTGGAACTCCTCCTGCTGAATCCTGCGGATATCATCGATAATCGGATTCAGCCCGAATTCGGTGTTGCCGGCATGGATGTATGCCCCGTTTCCGGCTTCTGCAATTTTCTTCAAGGTCTCTTCGTCCAATTTGGTAACAACGATATTGCCTTCAGCATCTTTCAGAAGGCCTCCGTCCATTGGTATAGGCTGTCCCTGAGCGGATCCTACACCTATAGTATAGACCTTAATGCCCATGTCGGCGGCCTGTTTTGCAGCAGCCACAGCATCATCTTCGTGATTCTCGCCGTCCGTAATGACAATTATAACCCTACTCTTCTCGCTCTGTGCACTGAAACTTCTGATAGCCGTATTTATCGCTTCACCTATAGCCGTTCCTTGCACCGGCACCGATTCTGTGGAAATATTTGAGAGGAACATCTTTGCCGAAACGTAATCGGAAGTTATCGGCAACTGGACGAATGACGTGCCGGCGAATATAAGCAACCCAATCCTGTCGTCTTTCAGCTTGTCAGTAAGCCGGGAAATGGCAAGTTTCGCCCGCTCAAGCCTGTTCGGGGAATAATCCTCTGCGAGCATGGAATTGGACACATCCAGCACCACCATTACTTCGCATCCTTTCGCCCTGTGCTCTTTAAGCTTTGCCCCTATCAGAGGCCTTGCAAGCCCGACAGCTAAGAAAGCGAAAGCAAAAGACAATAGGACAATACGCAACCAGCCTTTGGAACGGGACCAAGACGGCATCATGTCCATAACCAGACGTTCGTCTCCTATCTTTCTGATTTTCCGCTTCTTGGATGCCATAACAAAGGCATACGCAACCGGCAGCAGCGGCAACAGTATCAGTAGATAAAGGAATTGCGGATTGGCAAAATATAACATACTCTTTCCTCCTATGGCAACCTTCTTAACATCAACCTTATCAGCAGCTCCAACAACAGCAACGCCAGTGCGGCGATTCCATAACCGGAAAACAGATCCTTATATACCGGGAAACTGTCTATTGTGGTCTTTGCCTTTTCCATTTTATCAATTTCCGAATATATTTCAGCTAACTTGGTGTTGTCCGTCGCCCTGAAATAACGGCCTCCGGTCAAATCTGCAATATTTCTAAGCAAATCCTCGTCTATCTTGACCTGCACATCCCTTGTTTCCACGCCCCAAGGCGTCATTACCGGATATGGTGCGGTGCCGTTGGCTCCAACACCTATTGTATAAACCCTTATCCCATAAGTCTTTGCTATATCGGCAGCTGTCTGGGGCGTGATTTCTCCCATGTTGTTCACTCCGTCGGTCAGGAGTATCACGACCCTGCTCTTTGCATCGGAATCCTTCATCCTTGCCACGGCCGTAGCAAGTCCGTTACCGATTGCAGTACCGTCGTCAATCACTCCGGTCTGAACTTCTTTCATCAGGTTGATAAGGGTGGCCCGGTCAGTGGTCAGGGGGCACTGAGTGTAGCTCTCGCCGGCAAAAACCGCTATACCTATCCTGTCTGAAGGACGTTGTGAAATGAATTCTATGGCAATATCCTTGGCAGCACTGATTCTGTCGGGGGTAAAATCCATTGCGAGCATACTCGTCGAGATGTCCATAGCGAGCATGATGTCTATGCCCTCTGTATCCACCTTCTCCATTTTCGTAGATGACCTCGGCCTTGCCAAAGC
The DNA here is from genome assembly GCA_947253655.1 of uncultured Bacteroidales bacterium. Taxonomy (GTDB): domain Bacteria; phylum Bacteroidota; class Bacteroidia; order Bacteroidales; family UBA932; genus Cryptobacteroides. Next base: position 29,091 of record CAMYAE010000001.1, on the reverse strand, counting down.
TATTATAATCAAGACGATAGCCGCTATTCTGAGGACAGCCGGAACATGACGGAATATATTCAATAAAACAGACTTGCCGGCTAGCCACGGACGAATGGCCGATACCCTGAAATGAGGGTCGCGGTCTTTTACCTCGCGATAGACATACAGGGCTGCAAGCAACACCGGCACTATTAACAGCCAAAGCAGTTTTGGGTATTCAAAAAACATATCCTATTCTCCTATTTCGGCATATATGCCGAATCATCCTCTCTTTCAGCTTTCTTGCGGACAGGCACACTCTCCACCTCTCCCTGTGCCTTGGCCTCTTCATCCAGCACGGACTGATATGTGGAAGTGACAAATTTCACGGATAACGGCAATACTTTAGAGTTTTCGTCATCGCCGACAGTATGTTTGGCATATTTCACAAAATCAGAACGCTCAAACAGACCTTTCAAATCCTTATATAGCTCTTTCGGTATATCCCGGCCACCAAGTTCTCTGAAAATCTCCGAAGTAGTCATTTCCATAGCTCCGAAACCGTACCTTGCCGTTATATATTCCCTAAGGGCATCCGTCACCCCTGAATAGAAGATCTTCTGCTTCTCCGGAGCCCAGAATTTATTGCCTCTGAACTTGTCAAGCTTCCTCAAAGCCGAAATATGCGGAGGCTCATTGGCAACACGAGCGATTTCGCCCTTTCTTTTTATCATTATCAGGCTGACTATCAAAATAATGATATATGCCAGGCCCCAAACCGCCGCAATATATGGTAGCAGCTCTTTGAATGTAACGGGATATTTGATCTGTCCTCTGATATCATGAGGCTTGTAAGATACAGTATCTATGGGGATTGTGCACACATTAAGGGTCTTGGGATTGAACAGAAGGGTGTCGGTCCGGCCGGCATCCAATATCCTCTGGACAGCTATGGCCGGAAGTTCATGGCTTCCCTCCTCAAAAGAAGTGACAATCACCTTTGCCTCAATATCATAAAGCCTGTGATTCGTTTTTTTGATTTTTGACACCTTGACCGTGTCAATAATCCATGGGGAAAGGACCTCGACACTGTCGGAAAATCCTTTGGAATAGTCAGGGAAGGCAAAGCGGGTACCCTCGACTACGTCTTTAAGAAGTACCCCATACATCAGCTGGTCCGCTATCAGCACCGAATCCCTCTTTTGCAGGGGCCTGAGGAAAGAGCCTTCAAGCAATGCCGGAGACTTTACTCCTGCGACCGCAGGCATAACGGAATAAATCGACAAAACCGCAAGTATCAGTAACTTCCTCATCATAGTCATCGTTTTTGAAAGAAAGACATCAGCCCCTTGACATAATCGTCCCCCGTGCTTATGTTCACATTGTCTATACTATATTTGTTGAACAGCTTACGCATTTCATCGTCCACAGTCTGAAACCACCGGGAGTACTCTGCCCTTACTCTACCGGAACTTGTATTTATCCATGCGGATTTTCCTGTCTCCGAGTCTTTTACATGCAGAACTCCCACATTGGGCATGGTCTTCTCACGTGGGTCGTGGACCCTGATGACCGACAAGTCGTGGCGATTGACAGCCACCTTTACGGCGTCTTCATATCTCGGCCTGCCGTCGCCGGTCACATCCAACATGTCGGACAGCACAAAGGCCGTACACTTCTTCTTTATTGCATTTGTCAGATAGCGGAGCGCCTCGCTCAGGTCGGTCCCGTCCGATAAAGGTCTGTATTCTATTATTTCCCGGATAATATGTAGCAGGTGACTTCTGCCCTTTTTGGGCGGAATGAATTTTTCGACCTTGTCGCTATAGAACATAGCCCCTACCTTGTCATTGTTTATTATGGCCGAGAAAGAAAGGACGGCTGCAATTTCGGCAATCAGCTCCCTCTTTGTCATTTCCCGTGTGCCGAAAAGCCCGGAACGGCTTATATCAATAAGCAGGACAACAGTGAGCTCACGCTCTTCTTCATAGACTTTGACGTATGGAGCACGAAGTCTGGCCGTCACGTTCCAGTCCATGCTTCTTACATCGTCCCCGTACTGATATTCGCGTACTTCGCTGAAAGCCATTCCGCGTCCTTTGAATGCTGAATGGTACTCTCCGGCAAATATCTGGTGGGATAGAGCCTTTGTCCTTATCTCTATCTTCCTTACCTTTTTGAGGAGTTCTGTCGCACCTGACTTTTCCATTACGGCACTATTACAGCATTAAGCACCTGTGATATGATATTTTCCGTTGTCACATTCTCAGCTTCGGCCTCATAGGTAAGGCCTATTCTGTGACGCAGCACCTCATTGCATACGGCCCTTACATCTTCTGGGATGACATATCCTCTTCTCTTTATAAAGGCGTATGCCTTGGAAGCCATTGCAAGCGATATGCTGGCACGAGGAGACGCACCGTATGAAATCAGACCCCCGAGGTCTTTAAGTCCGTAATCTTCCGGAGTTCTGGTGGCGTAGACAATATCCACAATATATCTTTCTATCTTCTCGTCCATATAAACCTCTTTGACGACCGACCTGGCACGGACAATGTCCTCCGGGTTTATTACGGCATTGGCTTTCGGGAAAGTCCCGGAATTGTTCATCCTGATTATCTGGCGTTCTTCATCTTTCTTTGGATAATCTACTATGACTTTCAGCATAAAACGGTCTACCTGGGCTTCCGGAAGCGGATATGTGCCCTCCTGCTCAATCGGATTCTGGGTGGCCATAACGAGGAAAGGCTCAGGAAGCCTGTAGGTCTCCTCACCGATTGTCACCTGACGTTCCTGCATGGCCTCCAACAAGGCGGACTGCACTTTAGCAGGGCTCCTGTTAATTTCATCTGCAAGGACGAAATTGGCGAATACGGGACCTTTGTGGACCTCGAAACCCTCCGTTTTCTGGGAGTATATCAATGTTCCTATAACATCTGCTGGAAGCAGGTCAGGAGTGAACTGTATACGGCTGAACTTGGCATCGATAGCATTTGCCATAGTATTTATGGCCAAGGTCTTGGCAAGTCCGGGAACGCCCTCCAAAAGTATATGTCCGTCTGCGAGCAATCCGATCAAGAGGTTTTCGACAAGCTGCTTCTGCCCTACTATCACCTTTCCCATTTCAAGTGTGAGCATATCCACAAACGAGCTTTCCTGCTGGATACGATCATTCAATTCTTTAATATTAACACTCTCCATAAATATTTATTAATTTTGTATTCAAAAGTTTACAAAATGCGTTATCGGCTCACCCTATCATACGACGGCTCCGCATTCAGCGGCTGGCAAATCCAAAATAATGCCCGGACAATCCAAGACATCATACAACACTCTCTGTCAGTTTTACTTAAGGAGGAAGTGACGGTGACAGGTGCCGGAAGAACCGATGCCGGGGTCAATGCCATAAACTACATAGCGCATTTCGACTCTGATGTGCCGGATCTTGACGCAGACAATCTTGGCTACAAATTAAATGCCATTTTACCTAAAGAAATTACGGTCCATAAAATCGTAACGGAAACCGTTGGTTTCCACGCAAGATTCGATGCAATAAGTCGGGAATACCATTATTTCATACACAGGTCAAGAGACCCTTTCGCCGAAAGATATTCTTATTTCTGCGGCTACAATATAAACCTTGAAGAAATGAATAAGGCGGCGGCCTATCTTCTTGGCACTCATGATTTCAGCTGCTTCGAAAAGAAAGGCGGAAGCAACAGGACCTCAATATGCACGGTCTATGAGGCAGAGTGGACTACCTACACTCCGACACATGTCGGCCTCTTAGGTTATCCCGCCAAAAAGGACGACTACATTGTTTTCAGAATCAGAGCCGACAGGTTTCTGAGAAATATGGTCCGGGCTATCGTCGGCTCATTGATCGATGTAGGACGCGGCAAACGGGAAGCCGAATGGATACGGACCCTGACCCTCGGTGGAGAACGCTCTTGTGCCGGCGAGTCCGTTCCGGGCAAGGCCCTGTTCCTGAATAAGGTCGACTATTGATAGCAGGCATCGTCGTATGGCTCGTAGTCTTCGCCCCCGTCAAATCCTATATACAAGGTTGTACTCGGCGATTCATCGACATAAGCCGAAGACATTATATAGCTGTCATATTCAGGTTCAAGAATCACTGCTCCCTTGCTGTCCACAATACCGATTTTGCCGTTGAACATGGCTATATATCTGTCGGTTCCACTAATATTTATCAAACCCTCGTATTTGATTGGCAATATGACACCATTACTTGTATTTACAAGACCTACCTTAAAAGTTGTGTCGGAAACGACTATCAGTCCATTAGCATCAACCGATCCCATATAAGAGTAGTTCAGGACAGGCTCCATGACCCATTTTCCCTTCTTGTCCACAAGCCCCCACTCTCCTGTTTTGTCAGACACAGGGGCACAGGAGTTCCCGTTGAAAGGTCGGGCGTCCATATATTCTCTGCCGACTGCCTGATTGCCGGAACGGTCAAGCCAGAAAGCCTTTGCGTTGTAGGTGGTATCCGTAAGCTGCTTATAATAATTCACGAGGAACAAGTCCCCGTCCTCATTGATATACTCATATTCAGGCCTGATTACAATGCGTCCCTGCCTGTCCACAACGCCATAGCCTTTATCTCCGGACACGACAAACCTGTCAGACCGCATCTGGCAGATATATTCATTGACGTCATTGATGTAGCCGCATATAGTGTAATATAAAGGCTTGATGATATATTTCCCGCTCATATCCATAATACCGACGTTGCCGTCCTCCGTACTCATGGAAATCAGCCCGTCTACGACATAATCGCCTCCAAAATCCTTGTGTTCAAAGACCACGTTTCCGGTCTTGTCATACACCTTCGTAGCACCTTTCGGAGTATGGCTGACAGCCTTGCCGTCATAATATACCGAAATATCGCCTATATCCTCAACCTTGAACTGTCGCCTGCCGTCTTTATCAATGGCCCATACTTCGTTCTTGTCATCCAGCACCCAGGCAAGACCCTCGGAGAATACCGTAGCTTTTTGGAATTCCTCGTCTATGAGCCGTTTCCCGTCCTTGCCGATATAGGTCTTCTTGCCGTTTTCGCCTGTCGCGACAGAAACACCGTCGATAAATGGAGTAAGATTACGGAAAGTGAGTTCTGACATCTCTTGCCCCGTCTTTGTGCTGATGATGTGGAACTCCTGTACATAATCGAAATTATCCCAAGCCCCTTCTGCGTATGTACCGTCCTCTTTTGCAACAGGATAGATAGAACGGTCGTAGGACATTATGATTACGTCGTTATCATAATCTATGAAGTTTTTATTGCTCATGGAGCAGCCTGCCGCCAGAAAGGCGGACACAATGAGAATTGTTCTTGATATTCGCATATATTAAGAATTTGGTTAAATAATCAATCCGACAATAAAGTTAAGAAATATTTTTATTATTTCAATTTATCTTATTCTTGTTTAATTGATTTTAATACATTACTTTTGCTTACCAGATAATTAATGACATTAAGCATATCACATAAATTTGCTTATATAACATAAGACGCACAATTAACTACAACAGACATACTGATAACTTAAATTCATTTATTATTAATTAATTCTATATGAAAAAGGATTATTCAATTTCATTGATCAATTCTGAATTCGCTGTAAGCATAAGACGGCCTCTGCTATTTGTCGGAGTCGGTCTTTTATTGCTTTTTTGCGGAACCGGCATGCCGGATGCTTCTGCCTCAACGGCAAAAGAGCAGATTTCAGCAGTTTCTCAAAGCCGTCAAGACGGATTTACATTGCAGGGAAATGTCAAAGACATTAATGGTGAACCCCTTATCGGTGTAAACGTAAAAATCAAAGGCACCGATTCCGGAGCTATAACGGATATCGACGGAAAGTTCTCGCTGAAAGTCAATACGGGAGACATACTCGAACTGTCTTATTTGGGTTTCGCTACACAAGAAATCACTGTTACAGGCAACGCCCTGCTTGATGTGGTTATGCATGAAGATACCGAAGTGCTGGATAAGGTAGTTGTCACGGCATTGGGTATCAAACGGGCACAGAAAACCCTTTCATATAATGTGCAGGAAATCAAGAGCGATGTCCTGACCACAGCCAAAGAGGCCAACTTCATAAACAGCCTTGATGGTCGAATTGCCGGTGTAACTATAAACAGGAGTTCTACCGGAGTCGGTGGTGCCACCCGTGTCGTTATGCGTGGAGCAAAGTCAATCGAGGGCAGCAACAACGTCCTCTATGTAATTGACGGTATTCCGATGTTCAACACCTCTGCAGGTGACGACAGTGGCATAATGAGCGGCTACAGGGTAGGCAGCGAAGGCATTGCCGATTTCAACCCTGAGGACATAGCCTCAATTTCCGTCCTGTCAGGCCCTTCTGCAGCCGCACTTTACGGTAGCAGTGCTGCAAACGGTGTAATTCTGATTACTACAAAGAAAGGCCGTGAAGGTGTGGCAAGAGTGGATATCAGCACCTCATTCGAGTTCAGCAATCCTTTTGTAATGCCACGCTTCCAGAACACATACGGAAATAAAATGGGACAGTATGAAAGCTGGGGCGACAAGCTTGACACCCCGTCTGATTACGATCCTAAAAAAGATTTCTTCCGCACAGGCACAAATCTGATGAATTCCGCAACCTTGACTTTCGGAACAAAGAAAAATCAGACTTTCCTTTCAATCGGTACCACTAATGCCGGAGGAATAGTTCCAAACAACAATTACGAGCGCTACAACTTCAATGTCAACAATACGATGATGCTATTTAATGAGAAGTTGGAAATCACTTTGGGCGCCCAATACATCAAGCAAAAAGACAGAAATATGGTATCCCAGGGACAGTATTTCAACCCGATTGTGGCAGCATACCTGTACCCAAGAGGAGAGAAGTGGGAGCCTGTAAAATCTTTCGAAAGATGGGACACCTCCCGCAACATACCTGTACAATACTGGCCTGTTTCAGAAGGCGTTTTCGGTGTACAGAATCCTTACTGGACCGCTTACAGGAATATAGCCGAAAACAATAAGGACCGATATATTTTCAGTGCAAATGCAAAATACATCATTACCGATTGGGTAAATATCAGCGGTCGCGTCCGTATGGACAAGTCCAAGACTTATTTCCACAGAGACCTTTACGCATCTACCAATGAAAAATGGTCGGAGCCTAAAGGTAATTTTGAATATATTGACTTCTCCGACAGTCAGATGTATGCGGACCTCCTTGCAAATTTCGACAAGAAATTCGGAGATTTCAGCATTATGGCCAATGTCGGTGGCAGCTTCTCTGATTTCAAGGCTGTTTCTCACGGCTACGGCGGGCCTCTGCAGCTGATTCCTAACCTTTTCGCGGTCGGGAACATCAATGGCAGCAAAGGAATTCCTCATGAGGGCGGCGGAGACAGCCCCGTCAGGAACTTTGCACTATTCGGCAGCGTTGAACTCGGCTGGAACAACATGATTTTCCTTACGGCAACGGGACGTAATGACTGGAACTCCCGCCTGGTAAATTCCGCAGAACCTTCATTCTTCTATCCGTCTGTCGGCCTTTCCGGCCTTATTTCGGAAATGGTGAATATGGGACCTATGGTAGACCTCTTGAAATTGCGCGTTTCCTACACTCAGGTAGGTTCACCGGTTTCACGTCTCGGCATGACCCCTGGCACCTATACGGAGCCTATTGCTGGCGGCATACTTAAGCCGAGCACCACATTCCCGTTCGGCGAATTCAAGGCCGAAAGGACAAAATCCTACGAGTTCGGTCTGAACTTCAAAGGATTAAAAGGCCTTTCTTTTGATTTGACTTTCTACAAATCAAACACTTACAACCAGACTTTCTTGGGTACGATGCCGGAAAGCTCAGGCTATGACAATGTATATCTCCAGGCAGGAAATGTAGAGAATAGGGGTATTGAAGCCACTCTCGGCTACAGCCACTCATGGGGAGACTTCCGATACTCCACCAACCTTACCTACACTCGCAACAAGAATGAAATCAAGGAAATGGTGAAAGACTACAAGCATCCTATGCTGCCAGGAATGACTTTTGACATTCCTGAGGTTTCCAAAGACAAAGGCAGGACAATTCTTAAAGTCGGCGGAAGCATAAGCGACATCTATGCTTCAACATTCATGCAACTTGACGGAAACGGCAACGTATATATTCCGGAAACAGGTGAAATTCAAATGGTTCCTTCGAAGACTCCGGTATATCTCGGCCACACCTCCCCGGATTTCAATATGGGCTGGTCTCATAATTTCGACTGGAGGGGGATTCATCTCGGAATGGTTATTACCGGACGCTTCGGCGGCGTAGTCACCTCATCTACACAGGCAATTATGGACCGCTTCGGCGTTTCAAAGGCTTCAGCAGATGCCCGTGATGCCGGCGGAGTGCTTATTCCAGGACAAGGCGGAAGAATTGACACCAAATATTATTATTCATTGGTAGGTGCGAATGGAGATTCCAATCTGGCCGGCTACTATACTTACGATGCGACAAACGTGAGGCTGCAGCAGCTGACATTGGGCTACAGTCTGCCATCGAAACTATTCAAGGGCACCATTAAAGGCCTGACACTGACTTTGATTGCAAACAACGTATGGATGATTTACAACAAGGCCCCGTTCGATCCGGAACTTACACCATCTACAGGTACTTACGGAATCGGCAACGATTACTTTATGCAGCCAAGCTTGAGAAGTTTCGGTGCAAGCATCAAACTCAGCCTGTAATTCGTATATGATTGAAAATTATTTAATTTGAAATATGAAAATGAATAAGATATTTAAATATGCTCCGTCATTGCTCCTTGCCGCAACTCTTATTGCAGCATGCGAGAGCTTTGAGGACATCAACACGAACCGGCAAGAGGTGACTCAGGAAATGCAGCGTCGCGACGGAGCGGCTGCAGGTGGTTATATCCAGGCCCTTGAGCGCCAGGTAGTACCGGTAGGAACAGCTGCAAACAAAACCGATATCATCAACGACTATCAAATAGCCTATCATTTGGGAGCCGACACATGGTCCGGTTATTTCTCCCAAAATGGGGACTGGGACGGTGGAAACAATCATACCACCTACAGTCTTGCGAACCGTTGGATTTCTGCCACATTTACAGAGACCTATAAGAAAGCGTTCATTCCATGGCTGGCGATTAAAGCCAACCCTGCGAATGAAAATAACCCTGAAATTTATGCTTTGGCACAGGTGCTGAAAATCGCAGCATGGCAAAAGGCAACCGACTGCTTCGGACCTATCCCGTACACCAAGGCAGGACAGGGGCTGCTCGTAACGCCTTACGATTCTCAAGAAGTTGTATATAAAAGCATGCTCCAGGATCTGGATGATGCAATTAAGGCACTTACGGAATACAACAATTCGAGTGCATTGATATTCAAGGAATATGATCTTATCTATTCGGGAAATCTCAATAAATGGATCAAATTCGCAAATTCATTGATGCTTAGAGTTGCGATGCGTACCCGTTTTGCAGACCCGAACTTGGCTAAGAAATATGCAGAATTGGCTGTTAATCATCCTGTCGGCGTTATGACGGAAAAAGAAGACGGAGCCTCAATCGGTAATGCCCTCGGACTTCAGTTCGTGAACCCTATTGAAACATTTGCCGTACAATATGGAGAGTGCAGAATGGGTGCTTCAGTCTTTTCTTACCTTGCCGGCTACGAGGATCCTCGCCTGCCAAAATTCTTCAGGACATCCGAAGATGAAGATGCCACATGGTTAGATTGGGCAAACGGAAAATATTATCCGCTTGGAGTTGGACTTGGAGAGAAGAGTTCCTTTTATTCGAGTTGTTCTATTCCTAATATAGAAAAGAATACTCCGGTCAATTGGCTTCTGACATCGGAGGTATATTTCCTTAGGGCAGAAGGAGCTTTGGCCGGCTGGAATATGAATGACAGTGCAGATAACCTTTACAAGGCCGGAATAGAAATGTCTTTCGCAGAGAACGGCATAGATGCGGCTAAAGCCGATGATTATATCAACAGTGGTCTTGTACCGGCTGATGTAGAAGCTGCAGGCAGCTCATATAATGCCTTGTCCACTGCAACTGTCAAATTTGAAGGCACTGATGAAGAGAAACTTGAGAAGATCATTATTCAGAAATATATAGCCCTTTATCCTAACGGACAGGAAGCTTGGTCTGAGTTCAGAAGGACAGGTTATCCTAAACTGTTCCCTGTTGAATATAATGCAAGTGGAGGAATAGTAGACAGCAACACCGGAGTTCGCAGATACCACTATTTCTGGCCAGACGCCAGAACAGCCGAAGAACAGAAGATTTATGATGAGGCTTTAACATTATTGGGCGGAGACGATACTGCCGCAACCAAACTATGGTGGGACAAGAAATAATTTTAATTGAAATTTATTGGAATTATGAATAAAATACTATTTAGAATATTGGGAACAGGGCTTCTGTCCATTTCAATTATGGGCTGTTCCAAGATGACCGAGCCTGAGGCCAAGACAATCCAGCAAATTGGAGGATATGCCGCTATGAACAATCAGGAGAGCGAGGAATACTATGCCAATCTGCGCGAGTACAAGAAAGGCCTCATCCGTCACGACCGCCCTGTCGCTTTCGGCTGGTTCTCAAACTGGTCGCCTTCCGGAGCTATCAGAAAAGGCTATTTGAGCTCACTTCCTGACAGCATAGATTTCGTTTCAATGTGGAGCGGTGCCCCTACCAAGGAGAATATGACTGCCGATCAATTGAAAGATAAGGAATTCGCACAGAAAGTGAAAGGAATAAAGCTTCTGGAGGTCAGTCTGCTATCATATATAGGCAAGAACAGGACTCCGGAAGAAATATATAGGAAAGTAGAAGCCGAAGGAGCTGAAAAGAAATGGAGCGAGGACAAGATAGCTAAGGAAAAGATACTTGCACGCTGGAATTATTGGGGTATGACATCTCATGATCTTTCCAATGAGGCTGAAGTGAAAGGTGCGATTGAAAAATATGCGAAGGCTCTTTATGACTATCTGGAAGAGAACGAATGGGACGGCTTCGACATCGACTGGGAAATCGGATACGGGGTATTCGACATGGACGGCACCCTTACCCAGAAGAACGCCAACTATTTGGTTGAGCAACTTGGCAAATATATGGGACCGGCATCCGACCCTGAGCGTAAAGGCCACAAGCTTCTTTGTATAGACGGAAACATCAATGCTTTCCCTAAGGAGTGCGACAAATATGTCGATTACTGGATCATCCAGTCCTACGGCTGGGCTTCTCCGAATTTCCATAACCCCGGAGGAGATCCTTCAAAAACAATTATCACTGAGAACTTCGAGGCCAGCAGCATAAGCGGCGGATTTCTGCTTCAGCAGGCAGCCAAAATGCCCGATAGCGGCTGGAAAGGAGGTGTAGGAGCATATCGTCTTGATAACGACTACAACAACAACCCTCCTTACAAATGGTTCACTCAGGCTATCAGGATTAACCAGCAGGTCTTCAATGAATGGAAAGCCAAACAAAAATAATCCTGCAACTATTTAAACTATAAGAAAATCAAAAAGATTATGAATAAAACATTATTCTATATAGCTTCTTGCACTTTGGCTGTCGCCTCGCTTTCTTCATGCAAGTCTCTTGAAGATAAATTATTGAGCGACAAAATCTACTTCGATAAGCCGGTTCAGTCCGTTGTAATCGATATGGAAGAAAACCTGGCCATCGATCTGAAAGCAAGGGCAACATCCGAATTGGACAAGGATGTCAAAATGACTTATGCAATCTGCGATGAATCTTATGTAAAAGCGTACAATAAGAAAAACGGAACTGCCTATATTGCTTTCGACCCTGCCAATATCTCACTAAGCCAGGCCTCCGCAAACATTAAAAAGGGAGCTGTGGCTGCAGAGCCTGTAAAGGTAACGGTAAAGAAGCTCAATGGCATGAAGTACGGCGAAAAAGTCATGATTCCGATTAAGGTGGAATCAGATGATCTGGGCATTATCGATGGAAACAATATAAAATATATTACTATCGATAAAGTAAAAAGGATCTTTGACGTCTGGAACTGCAACGGCAACAGCATAAGAGTTCCTATTCAGCACACTACCGATTTCTCATCCGTCACATACGAAGCTCTGATTAATATTCAGAACTTTGGCTATGCCGGCAACATGACGGTAATGGGACTTGAAGGAATACTGATTTTCCGTATCGGAGATGTCGGAGGTGGTACACCTAAAGACAATATCCAGATTGCAGGCCAGCAGCAATTCAATCCAAGCTTCCAACTCAAAGAGAAGATCTGGTATCACGTAGCTTTCACATACGATTCCGCCACCGGAGAGGCAATCATTTACATTAATGGAGAAAAGGCTTCATCCGGCAACTGGGGCACAGGTAAAAAATGGGATCTGGCAAATGATGATTTCGGCTTTGTAATCGGCAAGGTCGCCGGCTTCAAATGGGGAGAGCGTCCGTTCTACGGCTACTTCTCAGAAGTCAGGGTATGGAACGTTGCAAGAACTGCCAACGAGATCAAAAACAATATGGTTGTCGTAGATGAAGAGACACCTGGACTTGTTGCTTACTACCACCTCAACGGCACGGATCAGTTCCAGGACGGCGGTAAATGGTATATCAAGAATGCAAGTGGATATAAAGTCTCCAATATGGACGGTATCTGCAACCATAGAGGCACCCAACTCAACTTCACTCATTTGGACAGTCCAGTAAAAATCCAATAGGCGTACTTGAATATTACGCATTGAGGAAATAAATTTTGTATTGAGCGTAACGGATTTGACGGCAACGTAATTCGTTACGCTCTATTATTTTCTAAAAATTCGGGATTTTTATTATCTTCGCATTGCGTAAAAATACGCACCGTATTGAGTAAAATGTAAGCTGATGTATAAAAGAGCTGAATATCATGTTATTAAGAAGCGGCTGGAAGAAGAAAGAAAGTTCATACAGGTACTGACAGGCCCCAGACAGATTGGCAAATCCACTGTGGTAAAGCAGGTTTTGAATGACCTGCCTTTGCCTTACCGCTTCTATTCAGCCGACAATGTTCCGGCAACTGACACTGCCTGGATTTCAAATTGTTGGGCCGCTACCCGAAGCCTGAAAGAGACTAACGGCTGGGAAGATGTAATTCTTGTCATAGATGAGATTCAGAAGATATCGAATTGGAGCGAAGCCGTAAAAAAAGAGTGGGACGATGACACGTTTCACGATCGGAATATAAAGGTGCTGATTCTTGGCAGCAGCAGGGTGTTATTGGAGAAAGGCCTTTCCGAATCCATGGCCGGGCGGTTTGAGGAAATACGCATGGGCCATTGGAGCTACCAAGAGATGAAAGAAAGCTTCGGTTTGAGTGTGGAACAATATTTATTCTACGGCAGCTACCCCGGTGCAGCGGCGTTAATCGGTGACAGCGACCGTTTTGAACAATATATCCAGTCTGCCATTATAGATTCAGCCATTAACAAAGACATTTTAATGGACACCCCTATCAATAAACCGGCTCTGCTAAGGCAAACATTTGAATTAGGAGCGGCTTATTCAGGCAACCTGTTGTCATTGAACAAGATGTTAGGCTCATTGCAAGACGCAGGCAACACCTCCACCTTAGCAGGATACATCAATTTGCTGAAAGAGAGCGGATTGCTATGCGGACTTCAGAAGTATAGCGTGGATATGTCAAGAAGAAAGTCGAGTATTCCGAAATTTCAAGTCTACAACAATGCCCTAAAAACAGCATATAGTCCCCTGAAATTCGAGCAGGCCATTCTTGACCGTAAGAGTTGGGGACATATATACGAGTCAGGAGTAGGCGCTTATATTGTCAGCCAGGCTTTCATACATCGCTTTGATGTCTATTATTGGAGGGAACGCAATGATGAGGTGGATTTCATTCTCCATAAGAAAGGCTCGCTTATCGCTATTGAAGTAAAGAGCAATGCAGAAAAACGAACGGACGGTCTGGAAAAATTCAAAAAGATGTTCAATCCGAAGTCGGCATTTATAGTCGGGGACGGTGGAATAGGTCTTGAAGATTTTTTATCAATGGAGTTAAGGAAACTTTTTTAAAAATTCGGGATTTTTATTTAAATTTGCGGTTTGTTGGTATAATGGATGCCGACAATAAAAAGATTATTAATAAACGTATTTTATAATTATGTTGTTCAATCTATTACAGGCCGCAGGCATGGATACTGCAGCGGCAGCAGTTCAGAACATTGCCGGAACAATGGACACGGCGGCACCGGGAGTTGCAGCCGCACCGGTACAGCAGGAAATGACATATTCGATGATCGAAATGGCAGCCAAAGGCGGCTGGCTTATGCTTGTACTGCTAATACTCTCATTAATAGCCATTTATATTTTCGGCAAAAAATGGTGGATGATCCATACTGCGGGAAAGATAGACAAAAACTTCATGAAAGATATAAGGGACTATATCCACGAGGGAAAACTAAAGGCAGCCATTTCGCTCTGCGAGAAATACGACTCCCCTATTGCAAGGCTTATTGAAAAGGGCATCGAGAGGATAGGCAGACCGCTTTCCGACATACAGACAGCAGTAGAAAATACGGGCAATGCAGAAGTGGCAAGGCTTGAAAAAGGACTTCCTATGCTGGCCACCATAGCCGGAGGCGCTCCGATGATCGGTTTTCTCGGCACCGTCATAGGTATGGTCCAGGCTTTCTTCAATATGTCACAGGCAGGCAACAACATTGACATTACCCTGCTGTCAGGCGGCATATACACTGCAATGATTACAACAGTCGGCGGTCTTATCGTCGGCATTGTGGCATATTTCGGCTATAACTATCTGACATCCAACATTTCGGATCTTATATTCAAAATGGAAAATGCCACAATAGACTTTATGGACGTGCTCCACGAACCGGCTGAAAAAGAGTAACGGATTTATTATGGGATATAAACGCTCAACGAAAGTCCTTTCAGAAACCGGTATGTCGTCAATGACAGACCTCGTGTTTCTTTTGCTGATTTTCTTTCTGATAACTTCAACGCTGGTCAATCCGAATGCGCTGAAGCTCCTGCTGCCGAAAAGCACGGGGCAGGTGTCTGCGAAAGCAACTGTAAGCGTGTCCATTAAAGACTGGCACGAAAATGACGTATATACCTATCATATTAACGGGAGCGAGACTCCGGTCGCATTCAATCAGGTGGAAGATGAACTTGTAGGTCTGCTACAAAGCGAGGAAGACCCTACATTTTCCATATATGCGGACGAGTCAGTGCCGGTTAAGGAGGTGGTAGCGGTGATGAATATCGCCAAAAGAAACCATTACAAAGTGATTTTGGCGACACAGCCGGAATAGAATGAACGATAGGAAATGGAAAGATACAGACTCGAAAGGATAAGACAGGAGAAAATCGGGAGGGCCGCAGGTCTTGCCCTTGCTGTCGGCTTACACGTTCTTTTGGCTGTCTACGGTGTCTTTTCAGGATTGAAATATATCTACCCGCCGCCACAGGAAACGAGTTTTGTAATAGACTTTACGGAGGAAGAACAGCCAAAGCCTATTCAGGTCAGGAACGGCTCGCAGCCTTTGGCGGAAGAGATTGACAGGACAAAGAACATAGAGCTTGTCCAACGGTCAGAGGCTCAGCACAAAGGCACAAAAGCCAATAAGGCTCCGGAGGCTAAGATAGATGATTTTGGGGATGTGGAGGTAAAGCAGCCGGTGAGGGAAAAGGAGATTGACCGCAGAGCCTTGTTCAGTGCAGCCGACAACAAGACCGACAAAGACACCCTGGCGGCACAAACTGCAGCCAAGGTAAGCGATGCCCTAAAAGCCGGGCATGCCTCCGGCAACACTGAAAAGGGCAAGACAAACGGAGAGCCTAATGCGAGGCTTAAAGGCCGGGCACAAGTGGGGAAACTGCCAAAGCCGGCATACGCCACACAGGAAACGGGTACGGTGGTTGTAACAATTTGGGTAGACCAATACGGTACGGTGCAAAAAGCACTTGCGGGGGCCCAGGGGACGACAATCAGCGACAGCAAGCTCCTTCAGGCCGCCAGAGAAGCTGCCCTTAAGGCACATTTCAGCATCAGCGCAGATGCTCCGGCCTTGCAGGAGGGAACGATAACTTATAGATTTAATTTGAAATAGTCCGGCCTGGTACCGGAAAACCAATGGCGTGAGCCATATATAAAAACATTATTAAACAGCCCTTAAGGGTAAATTATGGAAGAAAACAACAAGGGCGGATATACCGCCGAAGGGAGGAAGTTAAGACCGAGACGGCCAAGGATTTCCTCAAATTCAAACAAAGCTGAGAACAGCGAAAGACAGTCTTACGGTGAGCGTAGGGATTACGGCTCATCTGAGCACAGTGCCGACTATGGAAGAACTGAAAGAAAAGTCTTCCAAAGACATGGTGCAGAACGTGTCGAGTACGGAGAGCACAAAAAATACAGAGGCAACGGAGGAGACAGCAGAGGTTACAGAAGCCATGGTTCGGATGACAGCAGAGGCTACAGAAGCAACGGCGGAGACGACAGCAGAGGCTACAGAGGCAGAAGCACAAATCAGAGCCGTAACTTTCGAGACAACGGCAGAGGCTTCAGGGCTAATGGAACGGACGAAAACAGGGAATTCAGAGGCCATGGTTCGGATGATAGCAGAAGCTACAGAAGCAATGGTAGATATGACAACAGAGGCTACAGGGGCAAAAACGCAGAGGAAAACGGAAACTTCGAAGACAGAGGGCCGAGAGCTCCTAAATTCGGCGACAGGCGCAAAAGCGGTTTTAGACCAAAGCCCGGCCTTTACCATTTCGGAGAATCCTCCAAAGCTGGGATTGACAAGATGCTCGAACGCAGGCCGCGTCTGGACCAGATAGAATACTCTGACAGCGACATCGTACCTACGGAAATTCAGGAAGAAATCAGACTTAACAAGTTCATAGCCAATTCAGGCGTCTGCTCAAGAAGAGAGGCCGACCAATTCATTCAGGCTGGGGTTGTTACGGTGAATGGGGAAATAGTTACGGAATTGGGGACAAAGGTAAATGTCCTGAAAGATGAGGTCCGCTTCAATGATGAGCCGATCAGAGGTGAGAAAAAAGTATATATCGTCATGAACAAGCCTAAAGGATTTGTGACGACGACGAGCGACTCTCATGCTGAAAATACAGTTATGGACCTGCTTAAGCGATTGAAAATAAGGGTGTTCCCTGTAGGTCGCCTGGACAAAAACACAACCGGTGTGCTGATGTTCACCAACGACGGCGAAATCGCAGAAAAGCTCACGCACCCATCATACGACAAGAAAAAGATATATCAGGTAATGCTGCAAAAACCTCTTTCTGAAGAGGATTTCGCAAAAGTTACAAGCGGGATTGAACTTAACGACGGGCCGATTAAAGCTGACGCTCTCGAATACATAGATGCAGAGGATCACAGGAAACTCGGCATAGAAATACATTCCGGCAAGAACAGGATTGTCCGCAGGATTTTCGAGTCTCTCGGGTATGATGTAAAAGCACTTGACAGGGTGTATTTCGCAGGTCTGACAAAGAAAGGCCTGAAAAAGGGAGAGTGGAGATTTCTTACCGAAGGAGAAGCCAATGTCCTTAAAATGGGGGCTTATCTATAGATATGAACGAAGATAAAAAGACTTCGGGAAAACATAGAGCCGGATTTGTCAACATTATCGGGAATCCGAATGTCGGCAAATCCACTCTTATGAATGTCCTTGTAGGAGAGAAACTCTCTATAGTGACCGACAAGGCACAGACGACGCGACACCGTATAATGGGTATTGTAAACGGGGAAGATTATCAGATTGTCTACTCCGACACTCCCGGCATACTGAAACCGAACTACCGGCTCCAGGAAAATATGCTCGGGTATGTTGATACCGCAATCGGTGATGCCGATATAATATTATACGTCACTGATGTCGTGGAAAAGAAGGACAAGAATGACGACTACCTCAGGAAACTGAAAGACGCCTTATGTCCCGTCATTTTGGTAATCAACAAGATAGACTTAAGCGATCAGGCGAAAGTAGTTGAGATTATGCAGGAATGGCAAGAGGATTTGCCGAATGCCGAAATCATTCCGATATCCGCAAGCGAGAAATTCAATGTGGAGAGTGTGGTGAATGCAATTATGGAGAAGCTCCCTGAGGCTCCGGCCTGGTTCGACAAGGATGCCTTCACCGACAGGAACATGAGATTCTTCGCCTCGGAGATTATCAGGGAACATATCCTGCTGAATTATGATAAAGAAATCCCGTACTGCACCGAGGTCGTTATAGAAGCCTTTAAGGAGGGCAAGGACAGATATGATATTGATGCGGTTATTTATGTGATGAGAAACTCGCAGAAAGGCATATTGATAGGCAAGGGAGGCTCGGCACTTAAAAAGTTAGGCACGGGAGCGAGAATAGAAATGGAGGACTTCTTTCAGAAAAAGGTCTACCTTAGCATGTTTGTAAAAGTAGACGAAAATTGGAGGGAAAGCCGCAAAGAACTTAGAAAATTCGGATACGAAGATTAACAGGAAATACAGATGAGCAAAGAGTGGGACGATATTCCGCATGAGGAAATGGACGATGAAGAAATAAATGAGATGCCGGTTGAAGGCTCCGACGATACCATATCTACAAAATATGAAAAAATCTTAGGGGAAGGCAAGAAATTCAGGCTCTCAGGCATGTTCAGGGAGTGGTTCCTGGACTATTCGTCCTATGTGATACTGCAAAGGGCGGTGCCGCATATCGTTGACGGCTTGAAGCCAGTACAGCGGAGGGTGCTGCACGCAATGTCCAGAATTGACGACGGGAAATACACCAAGGTCGCAAATATCGTGGGACAGGCCATGCAATATCATCCTCACGGTGACCAGTCCATACTCGGAGCCCTTGTCCAATTAGGACAGAAAGGCCTGTTGATTGACTGCCAGGGAAACTGGGGAAACATCCTTACCGGTGACAGCAATGCTGCTCCCAGATATATAGAAGCCCGTTTGAGCAAATTTGCCAAAGAGGTTATATTCGACCCCAAAGTCACTAATTGGATGACGTCCTATGACGGCAGGAACCAGGAGCCTACAGAATTGCCTGTCCGCTTCCCTCTCCTGCTCGCCCAAGGCACCGAAGGCATTGCCGTGGGTATGGCCTCCAAAATTCTGCCGCACAATTTCAACGAACTCATCGACGCGTCCATATCTATCCTCAAAGGCGAGGAATACGAGATATACCCCGACTTCCCTACCGGAGGATATGCGGACTGCTCAAAATATCTTGAAGGTCGCAGGGGCGGCTCTGTCAAGGTCAGGGCTAAGATTGAAAAATTAGACAAGAACACAATCACCATAACCGAAATCCCATACGGCAAGACATCCTCAATGGTTATAGATTCCATTCTGAAAGCCAAGGACAAAGGCAAAATCAGATTGAAGAAGATAGAGGACATGACATCGGAAAAGGTGGACATACTTATCACCCTGCCGAATGACGTCTCTCCGGACAAGACCATCGATGCTCTGTATGCTTTCACAGACTGCGAGATAAGCATCTCGCCTAATGCCTGCGTCATCCAGGACAACAAACCTCAATTCCTGAGTGTCAATGACATCCTCGAATATGACACCTTCCATACCAAGGAAATTCTCGGCCGTCAACTCGAAATCAGGCTCGGAGAATTGGAAGACGAATGGCACCTTACCTCTTTGGAAAGAATTTTCTTCGAGAACAGGGTTTACAAAATATTGGAAGAAGACCAGAAAAGCTGGGAAATTCAGCTGAAAGAGGTTTTTGCCAAGATGAAAGAATACCAGTCCTCTCTGAAAAGGGAAATTGTCATGGACGACATCCTCACCCTCGTAGAAAAGCCTGTGAGGAAAATATCCAAGTTCGACACAAAGGCCATAGATGAGAAAATCCGTAGCATTGAGGAGCAGATTTCGGAAATAAAGGACAATCTTGAGCACCTGTCGGACTTCACGATAAAGTGGTTCAGAAACCTTAAACAGAAATACGGCAAGGACTTTCCAAGGCTGACTGAGATTGCAAGTTTCGAGACTATAGCCGCAACTAAGGTGGTGAACAAGAATGAGAAGCTGTATGCCAACATGAAAGACGGCTTTGTGGGAATTGGCCTGAAGAAAGATGATGAGGGAGAATTTATCTGCGATTGCTCCGATCTTTCAGAAATTGTAGTAATAGGCAAAGACGGGAAATATCGCGTGACAAAGGTAAGCGACAAGGCCTTTTTCGGGAAAGACCTGCTGTATGTTGGGCTCTTCAACAGAAATGACGACAGGACTATATACAATGTCATCTATAAAGACGGTAAATCTTCCGTTTCATACGCAAAGAGGTTTGCAATCACCTCTGTCACAAGAGATAAAGAATACGATATAACCAAGGGTAAGCCCGGCTCCGCAATATTGTGGTTTACGGTAAATCATAACGGAGAGGCCGAAACCGTAAAAATCAATTTCAGGCCGCGTCCGAAACTGAAAAAGACGAGCATGGAATACGATTTTTCCGAACTTGCAATCAAGGGCAAGGCGGCCAGGGGAAATCTTGTAAGCAAAAACCCTATACAGAAAATCTCGCTTAAAGCCAAGGGGATATCCACAATCGGAGGAAAAGACATCTGGTACGATGCAGATGTACAGCGTCTGAACGATGATTCACGCGGAGAATACCTTGGGCAATTCGAGGCAGAAGACAAGATACTTGCAATATTCAAAGACGGGACCTATTACACGACGTCGTTTGATTTGAGCAACCGCTATCAAGGAGAGGTAATCAAGATTGAAAAGTTTGACGAGGAGAAGACTTTTACAGCCATATACTGGAACGGCTCGGCCAAGGCTTTCTATGTCAAGCGATTCTCCTTTGTGTTGAGCGACAACAATCCCACCGTATTCATATCTGACTCCAAGGGCTCTTATTTAGTGGCCGTGTCGGATGACCTTCACCCGAGATTTGTAATAACTTTCGGTGGGAATTATTCTTATAAAGAAGCAGAAACAGTTAATGCTGAAGATTTTATAGCCAAAAAAGGCTTGAATGCAAAGGGCAAGAAATGTCATCAGCAGGAATTGGAGAAAGTTGAGTTCACCGAGCCTCTCCACCTGCCGGAGGATGAAATGCCGGAAAAGCCTGAGCCGGAAGAGGAGGCAATAGACCTTGAGGTTCTGCAGGCCGATGTAGAAGCACCGGAGAAAGGTTCAGAGGGCAATATAAAAAGCGGGAAAGCCGGAGACGTTATCGATCTGGGACTTGACGATATTCCCGACGATGAGCCAAATCTTTTTGATTTATAATATATTACAGCGATGATTATTGCTCTGTCCGGATTTATGGGTTGCGGCAAGACCAACGTAGGCAAAGCCCTGCACAAATTGCTCAAAGACTTCGATTTCATAGATTTGGACGATTTCATCGAGAACGAGTCATGTAAAAATGTCAGCGAAATTTTCTCGATATATGGAGAAAAGGCTTTCAGGGACAAGGAGTTCAACGCATTGCAGAAAATCTTCGGCCAATACGGCGATAGCGGCAGAAATCTTCTGCTGTCGCTCGGAGGCGGCACTTTGACTAATGCAGGTAGTGCCGGTCTGGTGAAAAATAATACGGTAAGGGTCTATCTAAGAGCCTCTTTAGACACTTTGGAGGAGAACTTGAAGACCGAAGCCGACAAAAGGCCCCTGCTACAAGGTGCAGGACTCAGAAAGAAAATAGAAGAACTGATGGCTGAAAGAGCCGACCTATATGAGGACGGAGCCGACTATATCATAGATACCGACGGAAAGACCTATTCGGAGACGGCCGCCGAAACTGCTTCTGCCCTTAAACTCATATAACATCTTCCCGTTCGCGTATATCCTTAATTCTCAACTGTATATTAGTATTGCCCCTATAATAGTTCTCAACTACCGAATAACATATATCTATCGGATTGCCGGACTTTATATAATCGAAGAAGCCGGCCATGTTGAAAGCTATAGCCGGAATCTGGCGGTATGGCTGTGACTCCTGAATCAGTTCCAATTTAAGATGTTGCCCTGCAGGACCGACTTTTCTGCCATTGCCGTCATCATAAATATTTTCCGTGAGGAAGACAGGAGAAAGGTTGCCCGGACCGAAAGGCTGGAACTGCTTCAATATTCTGAAAAACTTAGGGGTGATCTGGGAAAAATTCAATTTTGCGTCCACATCTATTACAGGTGTCGCAATTTCTGCTGTAATACGGCTGCTGACATATTTTTCTATCCGCTCCGCAAATTCCGGGAGGTTCTCCTCTTTCAGGGTCAGGCCTGCGGCATATATATGCCCTCCGAAATTTTCCAGCAGATCGGCGCATTTCTCGATAGAGTCGTACAAGTCAAAGCCTCTTATACTGCGTGCTGAACCGGTAACAAAGCCGTTTGACTTGGCAAGCACAAAGGTCGGCTTGTAGAAAGCCTCGACGAGCCTTGATGCCACAATCCCGATTACTCCCTTGTTCCACTGCGGATTGTACACTATCGTAGCGTGCTTGTAGGCTACACATTCGTGACGCTGCACCATTTCTATAGCCTCTTTCGTAATCTCCCTGTCAATGCTCTTGCGCTCATTGTTGTTGTCATTTATTTCAGAAGCGATTACTGCTGCCTCATTGTCGTCCGTAGCCGTAAGCAGTTCTACTGCCAACCGTCCTGTCTCCATTCTGCCGGCGGCATTGATACGAGGCCCGATTTTGAACACAATGTCGTCAATAGTAACATGGGACGGTTCCAGATTCGAGAGATTTATTATGGCTAACAGCCCCTTTCTCGGACTCGTATTGAGCTGTTTCAGACCAAAATGCGACAAGACCCTGTTCTCCCCGGTTACAGACACCAGGTCGGAGGCGATACTCACCACGAGCAGGTCCAATAAAGGCCTGAGGTCATCTAAAGGCAGCCCTTTCCTCAATGAGTATGCCTGCACCAGCTTGAAGCCGACCCCGCAACCCGACAAATCATCGAAAGGATAATTGCAGTCTTCCCTCTTCGGGTCTAAAATGGCAGTTGCCTTAGGAAGTTCCGCCTCAGGCAAATGGTGGTCGCAGATGATGACATCGATGCCTTTCGAGGCTGCATAGTCCACCTTGTCAATAGCCTTGATGCCGCAATCCAAAGTGATTATGAGCTTGGACCCGTTCGCGGCAGCCCAATCTATACCTTTGGTTGACACCCCGTAACCCTCGTCGTATCTGTCGGGGATATAGAAATCGACATATTTTGTATGGTTTCTGAGAAAAGAATAGACTAAAGAAACGGCAGTCGTGCCGTCCACATCATAGTCCCCGTACACTAAGATTTTCTCCTTTCCGTCAATGGCTTTCACAAGTCTGTCCACTGCCTTGTCCATATCAGTCATAAGGAAAGGGTCATGGAGAGAGGAAAGGTCGGGACGGAAAAAAGCACGGGCCTGTTCAAAGGTCTCGATTCCCCTCTGAACAAGCAGTGTAGCCAACACGGAGTCTATACCAAGCTCTGCGGCCAGACGGTCTGTCTTCTCAATATCGACAGACTCCTTCAATATCCATTTCTTTTCTTTTACCATTTCATACAAAGATACCTAATTCACCGCATTTTTGAAACAAATTTTATATTAAGAATATGTTGAAGTCACAAATTTTTATTATATATTTGTCAAATATAGTATCTGTGTGCAACATCATGAGTCTTTTTATGGAATATTTTATCAATGTAAGGTCAGCAGTCTGGAAAAACGTCAAGCGTAGGGACAGGACATAATAATCCCCCTTATTAATATACTTGGCGCTTCTGAAAACCAAGTATTTATATCAGACTTACCCAATTATAAAATTAATTTAAAAATCAGAGATGAAAAGAGTAATTCTTTTATTCGTCTCTCTTACCGTGATAGCGGTCCAATCTCTTTTTGCCCAAAGTTTTACGGTCAAAGGAACGGTCGTAGCAGAGGAGGGCAACGAGCCGCTGATTGGAGTAGCAGTCATGCAAGAGGGTACCAACAATGGGGTGCAAACCGACCTCGACGGAAACTACTCGATTGAGATTAAAGGTGTTGCGGAGGCTACACTTACATTCTCGTACGTTGGCATGCAGGAGCAAAAACACGCAGTGACCCGGCAAGTCAAAGAGCTGAACATTACGATGAAATCGAATGCCCAACTCATGGATGAAGTCATTGTCGTGGCCTATGGAATCCGCAAAAAAGGAACGGTTACAGGTTCGGTATCCACAGTGAAAGCGGAAAAATTGGAAAATGTCCCTTCTGCGGGCTTTGATCAGGCCCTGCAAGGGCAGACTCCGGGGCTAATGGTAATGTCCAATTCCGGTGAGCCAAGCAAAGCAGCAGCTTTCCAGATTCGAGGCACCAATTCTATCACTTCCGGCACCGCCCCATTGTTCATTTTGGACGGCGTGCCGATTTCCGGTAACGACTTCAATACTATAAGTCCAAGCGATATTGAAAGCATCTCTGTCCTGAAAGACGCCTCTTCCACATCTATCTATGGAGCCCGTGCCGCAAATGGCGTAGTAGTAATAACGACAAAACGCGGACGCTCTATGGATAAGGCTAACATCACCTTACGCACACAATGGGGAGTTTCGCAATTAGCCAAAGGGGAATGGAATCTGATGAATACT
Source organism: uncultured Bacteroidales bacterium (assembly GCA_947253655.1). Classification (GTDB taxonomy): domain Bacteria; phylum Bacteroidota; class Bacteroidia; order Bacteroidales; family UBA932; genus Cryptobacteroides. The sequence continues at coordinate 4,463 of CAMYAE010000001.1, read as the reverse complement.
GCCGAACGCATCATGTTTGAAAAAGAAACAGGTCTGGATGCCGGTCAGGATTATGAACTGCTGAGCAAGACGGATGTAAATTGGCGGGATGTGGTATTTAATGACAATGCCCTGCTGCAAAATTACGATCTATCCGTCAGCCGTGCGACAGACCGACTGAACTATTTCGTGTCCGGGAGCTTTTTTGATCAAGACGGAATTGCACAAGGCTCCACTTTCCGCCGCTATACCATGAGGGCAAATGCGGAAGTAAAGGCCGGGGCCTGGTTGAAAGTCGGGACCAATTCAATGGCGACCTATGAAGAGGTGGAACAGGCCGACGAAGGTTCTTACAGTTTGTCCTCCCCGATTTCCGCCTGCCGCTTCATGCTTCCTTATTGGAATCCTTACAACCCTGACGGCTCTTTGGCCACCAATGCCAACGGAGGCTGGAAAGGCACTTCGGTCAATCCCATAGAATGGATGAAGAACAACCCTGTGAACAACAAAAAATACAAGTTGCTGAACACGCTGTTTGCGGAAATAACACCGATAGAGAATCTTATTTACAAAATACAATTCGGCGTAGATTATACTCATTCTACCGGTTTCATGCAGTCTTTTCCAAGCTATCAGTTGAACAACGGTTTAGGGGCTGCGGCTCGCCAATCAAATGATATAGTGAATCTGACAATAACAAATACGTTGAATTACCGCTTCAATATAGGAGACACACATCACTTCAATGCGATGCTTGGACAAGAAGGTGTCGATTTCCATTCTGAAGGATTCAACATTACTACACGTGGCCAGAATAATGACTTTTTGACCAATCTTAGCTCCGGCACAAGGGCTTCGGGTTGGCATGACAACAGTTCCGCATACTCTTTTCTCTCGTTTTTCGGTCGTGGCGAATACAATTATCAAGAGCGATACTATGCCGAAATAGGGTTACGTACTGATGCCTCTTCTCGTTTTGGCAAAAATAACCGCTGGGGGCAGTTTTGGTCTGTGGGTCTGATGTGGAATGCCTTGAAAGAGACTTTTCTGAAAAAATACACTTGGCTGCATAATGCCCAATTGTCTTTCAGCACAGGCACCTCCGGCAACTCCGAAATTCCTTATTACGATCACTTGGCCCTGACAGGAGGAGGTAGAAGCTATATGGACACGTCTGGTATTGCACCCGTACACAAAGGGAACGAAACCCTGAGTTGGGAAACGACATGGACTACAAATCTTGGTTTGCATCTGGGCTTTTTCCAGCGCCTGAATGCAGACTTGGAGTTTTACCACAAACGCACCGGAAATATGCTTATGCTGGTGCCACAATCCTATTCCGAGGGTAATGGAGGCTTCAGTTGGGACAACGTGGGGGTAATGACAAATCAGGGTGTAGAACTGTCTGTCAATGCGGATATTCTGCGTATTAAAGATTTCACATGGAATATAAATGCTTCATTCTCATATAACAGGAATGAAATCAGAGAGTTATATAATGGTGTCAGGGAATATGAATTGCCCAATACTTCTACGAAATGGGTTGTAGGTCGCCCTATCGGGGAATACTTTATAAATCGCTATGCCGGTGTCAACCCTGCCAATGGTGAAGCTCTTTGGTTGGATAAAAACGGGGAGATCACCAATGAGTTCAGAGAGTCTGACAAAGTGATGGTCGGCAAAAACTATATAGCCCCATGGCAAGGAGGTTTCGGAACGGCGATTGGTTGGAAAGGGCTCTCGGTAAATGTGCATTTCAGTTGGGTGGGCAACCGTTGGCTGTTCAACAACGATCGTTTTTTCGAAGAAAGCAATGGGCTTTACACCGGCTTCAATCAGTCAAGGCGTTTGCTATATGACCGTTGGAAACAGCCCGGCGATATAAAAGATATACCACGCTGGGGTACTGTGCCGCAGATGGACACACGCTTTTTGGAGGATGCCTCGTTTCTACGCTTGAAAAATCTGATGATCAGTTATACGCTTCCTAAGAGTTGGCTGGAAAAAACCAAATTCTTCACTTCTGCAAGAATTTATGCACAAGGCCAAAACCTGCTGACTTTTACGAGGTTCAGCGGTCTCGACCCGGAAGCTTTCAGTAATATGTATCAGGCTCAGTATCCGATGTCGCGCCAATACTCCTTCGGATTCGAACTCAACTTTTGATCCTCTTCATAAACGGTATAACGAAAATGAAAAATATAAAAAAATATTTGCTAATAGTTGCATTGGCCCTCAGCAGTACAGCCTGCCTGAATAAATATCCGGGGAATATGGTGCAGTCTGACAAGGCCATCACCACCGTTAGTGAAGCAGACCAGGCTATGATAGGTATTTACTCCTCCTGGATGAACGGGGCTTTGTATAGCGGCTATCTTACCTTGCTCCCGGACATCCAATGCGACCTCGCCTATGCCGTAAACGGGTATTCCAATCAATTCGGTGATACCTGGCGTTGGAATATTTTGTCGACAAATCCTGACTACGAAGCAGTATATGCCGGACTTTATAATGTCATAAGCAATTGTAACTTTTTGTTGGACAACGTGGAACGTGTTCGACAGAACACTACAGACGATCGTGACCTGGACAGGCTTGACCAATATTTCGGGGAAGCCTGCTTCTCTCGTGCTCTCGCCTACTCTGAATTGATTAAACTCTTCTGCAAAGCCTACGATCCGCAGACCGCGGCAAACGAATTAGGTGTGGTGCTGAAATCGCATTATTATAGTAATGAACCCACACGACGCTCTTCGTTGGAGGCCTCCTATAAATTCGTTTTGGAAGACTTGGACAGGGCAGCCGAATATCTGCGATTGGAAGACAATTTTGAAGGCAACCTATTTGACTCTCCTTATTTTTGCGAATATACGGTCTACGCATTACGTGCCAGAGTGGCATTATATATGCAGAATTGGAAGGAAGCTGAGAAGTATGCCGGAAAGGTCATAGACAGTGGCTACTACATGTTATCAAGTGTAAATACCAAGGTTACAAACAGCCAGAATGCCTACCAATATATGTGGTCGAACGACAAGAGCACAGAGATTATCTGGAAAGTCGGCATGACTACAACCAACTATGGCGGTGCATTGGGAAGAGTGTTTTTCAACTATGACCACCGAACTTTCAAACCGGATTATGTGCCGGCGAAATGGGTATTCAATCTATATGGTGCCGACGATATGCGCTTTGATGCATTCTTTGTGGATATGCCCACCGGGTATCCACATGGGTTGGTCTGGCCTTTGCTCGCAAAATATTTCGGTAACGAAGAATTTGCTACAAAGAACATCATGCACATTTGTATGCCAAAAGTGTTTCGTCTTTCAGAGCAATACCTTATCCGAGCCGAAGCCAAGGCGAACCTGAAAGATTTTTCGGGAGCCGGAAATGACCTCACGTCGCTGCGTCGTGCACGCTTCAAGACAGGTGCCGGTTATTCAATAAACTTAAACCCAGATAATTGGTTGGAAATCATTGAAGAAGAGCGTGTCAGGGAACTTTATATGGAAGGTTTCCGCTTGCAGGACCTAAAACGCTGGCACAAAGGTTTTGAGCGTAAACCTCAGGCCCAATCACTGGAAAACGGCAGCTCTCTGAAAATAAAGGCTGATGATGTCCGTTTCGTATGGCCTATTCCGAAACACGAATTGGAAGCTCCGGGAAGCGAAATTAAGCCAAATGAGAGCAATAACTAAATTGATATTAAATTAATAATAGCGTAATAATGGGAAAAATAAATCATAGACCGGCAGGTATGGCGATTTTGCTGCTATTGGCGTTTATGGGCTGTGGCAAGGTGGCACATACCTACTATGACGGTCCCAACTACATATTGTTCTCGGATACACTTAAAGTATTGGGAGTGCAGAACAACGAAGATTACTTCGACATTCCTATAACTGCCACACAGACTTGCAAATACGACCGTACCGTGGCCGTGGAGGTAATTGACAAGAAAAGCAACGCCATAGAAGGCAAGCATTACACAATAGAGTCCAATTCGATTACAATCAAAGCAGGAGAACGGGTGGGGAATGTACGTATACGCGGTCGATATGACGCCATTGAAGCCACAGATTCCATAGGGCTGACATTGCATCTTATTACCCGTGAAAACGACAAATGGAAACTCTACGACAAAAATTACGAACAGAAGATAATACTGAAAAAATGTTGTCCTTTTGACATTAACATCTTCAATGGTTACGCCGTGTTGACATCCACCTATCTCTATCAATTCGTAAAGACTGCCAACAAACGTTTAATCAAGACAGAAGTTGACCCGAAAGAGAGCAACACGATTATCATGAAAGATTACTTCTACGACGGCTATGACGTTAAAATCCGTTTTAGAACCGATGATGTACTAAATCCTCTGATTGAAATGGACGAACAGGTTTTTGCCTCCACTGCCGACGCCTTCGGCACCAAATATGGCGATGGGTTTATACCTGTCTCTTATACACATCTCCGAGCCC